>CAZYMD010000075.1:0-21620 GCA_964649005.1 uncultured Pirellulales bacterium | reverse complement strand
GCAGTCGTTTTCTTTTTATGCAAGGTTATGCTGAACGTGTGCGAGTCGGTTCTTTGCCTGGATGCTGGGGTCCTGAATAAATTTCAGGATGACCCCCGATCGGAGTCGAGGGCAGGCAGGGGTTGTGCTGAATGCGTAAGGTTGTTTATATTCGAAGGTAGATTCCTCGACTCGCTCTGCTCGCTCGGAATGACCAATGGTTGTGTATATGCAAGGTTCGGAATGTATGTGGGCGCGTCGGTTCTTTGCGCAGGTTGCTGGGGTCCTGAATCGATCCCCGATTCAAGCATTCGAGGACATGGTTCAGGATGACAAGGATTGTGCTGAGTGCGCGCGGTTGGGTATATTCGTTGCTGATCGCCGATTTAAGCATTCGAGGACATGAGCTCCGGGGGCCGGGATGACAGGGGTTGTGTTGGATGCGAGTGTGGCTTCTTAGTCGAAGGGAATATCCCATTCGACTTCGCTCAGGGCAGGCTTCTCCGCTACGCCTCGATTAGCGTCGAGCCTCCGGTCGAGATGACACGGATTTGGGAACTATTAGGACCAATGGGAGTATCATGCGGGTGCGATTCGGGGGGTAGGCAGAGAATTCTATTGCAAAGCGTCGTTTGGATAATAGTATGTATCGCATAGAAATGTTGGCGAAGGGCCGATATTCAGGGCAAGAAGCGCGACAAGAACAGAACAGATGGTTTTTACGCTTCACAGATATATATTTCGTGAGTTGCTGAAGGTTTTCATCCTCGCAGCGGTGGCTCTGACGCTCATTCTGAGCCTTGGGAGCATATTGCAGCCTGTGCAGCAGCAAGGTGTTGGTCCTCAGCAGGTCATGCACTTGATAGTGTATTTCATGCCCATTACGCTCACATTCGTGCTACCGATGGCGGCTTTATTTGCCTGCGCTCTGACATACGGCAGATTCGCGAGCGACAACGAGCTTGATGCGTGCAAGGCCAGCGGCGTCAGCCTGTTGACAATCGTCTATCCGGGGCTCGCGCTGGCGATTGTCGTAGCGACTGCAAATTTGCTGCTGAGCTTCCACGTAATGCCCTACTTCGTACATTTAGCGGAGAAGTCACTTAAGGCGGACGCCAAACAAATTCTGTTCAGAAATATTCAGCGTAGAGGATATTACCGGCTCCCGCCTGACAGAAAAACCCTGATATATGCAGACGACGCAGACACCAAGAGCGGAGTACTTATGGGCGTGGTGGTCGCCACTAAGGGATCTGGTGGTATAGAGAAACTCATAAGCGCCGAAAGTGCAAAGATATCCTTCCACTCGCGCGATCAGTTCAACGAAGTGCGTGTCATAACATATAACACGTACAAAGTGGGCACGATGGATGCTCAGGGATTTTTCATGGGTCGGGGCTCATTCAGCCATGAGTTCGGCTCTCTGCTCGGCGATTCCATCAAGTTCAAGAAAGTCAAGGACATGAAGCTGATACGCGCCGATCTGTCGTGCTTTTATCCGATCGCAAGACTCTCAAGAGAGACTTATGCGCAGTTGACCGCAGAGCTGCTGGCGCAGGATATCCGTAATACAATGAAGAACAGCCCCGAAAGCCTCTATCGATTGTACAGCGGTAGCAAATCGGTTGAGTTTTCAGCGACGGAATGCACAGCACAAAGTGACAGGAAAGTTCTGCTATCCGGAGAAGTTATGCTGGTAGAGAAGGATCTGAACGGTTCGGAGTCGTCACGCGTTCTGCGTTGTTCCAGGACCGATCTTCAGATAGACTCGGAGGAACAAACACCGACATTGACGATGGACATCTACTACGCACGCGTGGAAGGATCCGACGAGAGGCCGATGCGTCACATAATAAAAGGTCTTATCGTGCCGGCATCGGTCGAGGAAACAACGTGCACGTTCAAAACGCAGAACAACAGATTGCTGCCGAGGGCGCTTGCGAAGCCGGTAGGGGTACTTGGGGACGATGCGAGCAGTAATTTGGTGCAACTTCAAACCAATCTTGACGAGGATATACGTGAGACTCTGGCTCAAATAACAAGCGAGATGCATTCGCGACTTGTGTTCGGGACTGGTTGTGTTCCGATGATACTGATAGGCATTGGATTGGGCATAATCAAACGAGGGGGGCACCTATTGACGGCTTTCGGGGCCAGTTGTATTCCAGCGGCAGTGCTGATCGTGTGCATAATGAGCGGTAAGAACGTGGCTGAGAACCTGGGGGCAAAAAATGAATGGGGAATAGTTTTGATGTGGGCCGGGCTGGGATTTCTGCTGCTCCTGGCAGGCGGAATATATCACAGACTACTCAGGAATTGAGGCAAGGATAGCATTAGCGGGCGGTAAGAAGCCGGCTTGAGGTGTAATTTGCAGAGAAAGACGGTTGTACTATTGGGATTCTGGGCGCCACACTGCATTGCCTGTATCACCGCCGCACTCGTGCTGGTGTCATTCGTTAGCAGTACTGCAAGTTACCGGCTATCCATCGACAGGTTGATTTTAGCGTCTTTGGGGCTGTGCCCGGTCGTGTTCGGCCTGGGAACGATAGTATCTCTTGTCGCAGTAATCAAATTTGAGAAGAAGGGATTCTTGCTGTCGTGCCTTATCTCAAATACGATAGTGTTGGCTGCATTAGGATATTTCTTTCTATACCCTTTTGTGATGGAACTTAGATCGCCACTATAATCAACATAACGTCATTGCTTAAGAATAAGGCGCTTGTGATCAGCGTACTTCTTGCGGCGCCTGCTGTGGGCTTAGGGTGTCTGCTGGCTTACCAGGCTTCAAACGGCAATCTTCGAGCAGTGGCGCCGGCGAAAGTGTACAGGTCGGGACAGCCGACTGCGAACCAGTTCAAAAAGTGGACAGAACGTTTTGGCTTCAGGACAGTGATAAACCTGCGGGGCAGCAACTCACAGGTTGTCGCAGATGAAGAGGCCATGGCAGGCGAATTAGGATTGAAAATGATTACCTTTGATCTCAGCGCGCATCGGCTTCCAGCAAAGGGCGTGCTGCTGGGACTTGTGGAAGCCCTTGAGACGGCTGAACAACCCGTTTTGATACACTGCCAATCGGGGATCGACCGGGCGGGGACCGCAAGCGCTCTGGCGGCAATGGTAATTGGACAGACGCCCTACGACATGGCTAAATGGCAGGCCTATGTGGCGCCGGGGCCGTGGAAACGCATGACATTCAGGAACAGGAAGTATTACCGCGACTACTCGCATATCAGCGATCTGCTGTGTCACTACGAACGTTTTTGCAAGCAGCACGATCTTGATATCAACGACCTGCGGCAATTGAAAAAATGGATAGCAAGCACGGATGCATTGCCGGAGGTTGAGCTGGAATAGAATACGGCCACAGCCCGGTAATGGTAATCAGCGCTAAGAATGGGCGACCGATATCGCAAACAAGAACTGAGACAGGCAAGAAGCTTACTCATGAAAATAATCGACAAATATATTGTTAAGAACTTCCTTGTCGGATATGTGATAGCCTTTTCGGTATTGGTCGGACTGCGCATAATCATCGATTTGTTCGTAAACATCGATGAATTCACGGAGAATACGGATCGAGGCACTCTCTCGGTTCTGTCGTGGGTGTTCGAGTTTTACTGCCTTCAGAGCACCCTGTATTTTCGCGACTTCGCAGGGATGATGACGGTGGTGGCGGCATCATTTTCGTTCGGTAGAATGGTTCGTTCAGGTGAACTGGTGGCTATCATGTCGTCCGGAGTGAGTCTCAAGCGCGTGATCTGTCCTGTGGTGTTTCTCGCACTTCTGCTGACCGGTTTGTTGATAGTCGATCAGGAACTGGTCATACCGCGCATAGCAAATAAGCTCGTACGCAGCCAGGACGATGTTCCGGGAGAGGAGGCTTACGATCTCTGGTTTCTCAAGGACGGTTCCGGCTCGTTGATATGCTCACAACTGTTCGATGTGAAAACGTCCATAATGCATCAGCCAACGATCATTACACGACAGTTGAAACCGAATTCACTCATATGGGAAGTAACGGGAAGGATATCCGCGGATCAGGCGATCTATGACTTCAAAGAGAAAAAGTGGAAACTCGTGAATGGATTGTACAGTGAAAGAGATTCTGAAAAGGGACCGCAGCCTTTAGTCTGGTACGATTCAGGCGATCTCGTTCCCCGCGATATCCCGATAAGGCGCAACTCCGAACACAAAAGCCTACTAAGCTCCCAGCAGTTGGGGGCTCTTGCGAGGCAGGGAACAAAGATCAAGGACATTGCGGAATTGCACAGTCAGAAGCACTATCGTGTAACCGATCCGCTGATCAATTTGATAATGCTTATGATAAGTCTGCCGATACTGGTTTGTCGCGATCCGAAAGGTATGAAATCCGCGATCGTCGTCAGCTTCGGCGCGACGGCAGCCTGTTTTGTGATGACATTTGTGTGCAAGATTCTGGCAACGGAAGTCATCTTCGGGCGAGTGATGCCTGAGCTATGGGTGTGGCTGCCTGTATTTGTTTTTCTGCCGGTCGCACTTATTGAGATCGATAGCATGAAGACGTAGAAGATCCGTGCATTTACCGCTATAGACAACCGACAATGGGGCTGCCTCAGCGATAAATTTTCCCGGCGGTTTACTGCTCCTGTAGTCTCTTCTCGTCGTAGTAGTCGAGATCGCTCAGAGGTAATATGACTGATGTGGCGATATTGACCAGGTGGGCTACGATACGCTTTAGGTGCCTTGCAGTCAGAGCGATACAGACGGCCTGATTGACAGGCAACTGGCTCTTGGCAACCTGCTCGACGACTCCATCGCAGAGCTTGGCGATTCTCTTTTCGTAGCTCCACGCCTGCTTCGCCATTTCCTCGTCGGCGTCTATGAAGGCCTGCCTGGTTTGTGCGAACAGTTTTATTATGTCAGCATCCAGCTCGCCGAAATATTTGGCGAACAATTCTCTATCGATGGGTTTCTGCAGAAGCTCGGTAACTTCGTAGAGATTCTTCGAGTAGTCGCCCAGTCTTTCGGCATCCTTGACAACGCTCATCAGGACCAGAGCGGTAGTAACATCCACTGTAGGCTGGAGCGAGAGATGCTCGGCGATTCTTCTGCGGATATCCTTCTGCAGGATGTTTATTTTGCCGTCTATCTCGTAAACTCTTTTCTTGAGATCGGGCTGCTGAGTATGCTCCAGGAGGCTATCGCAGACAAGCTTGAACACCAGTTCACCGTCGTCAAGCATTTCCCTGAAGTCTCCGAAGACCTGAGAGAGGAAATCCTTACCTTTCCAGAAGCTGAGCAAGTTCTTGAACATTGTATTATTTCCTTATTTGAGCAGTTTTGAGATCAGTACTAATACTACTGGCAATACAAAGAACAATCCAAAGACATATATAAAGGCCCAATACCTTTTTCTAGAGGCCAGTTCGCCCAACGACTTGGCAAGGGCGATTGGGATCATTCTAAACGGTTTGATGGGATAAATGAATACTGTGCCTGTCAGATTGAAGAGGAAATGTGCGAAGGCAATTACAATCGCAGAATTGTTATCAGCGGCAAATGAAGCAAGAATCGCGGTTGTGGTTGTGCCGATGTTGGCTCCGATTGTGATCGGGAATATCGCTTCGACGGTTAGAATGCCAGCCGCAGCTAAGGGGATCATAAGGGATGTTGTGATCGAACTGCTCTGAACAACAATGGTGAAGATCAGCCCAGCCGCAAGCGCCAGCGCCGGGCTCTTGCTTATCACGTTGTTGAGCACGATTTCAGCCCTGTCCACCACGAGCGACTTCATGACTTTGACGATGAAATACAGAGCGAAGAACAGCATTATCATGGAGAGAATCAACATCAGTATAAAGCCAGGCAGCCCTGAGCCTGCGATCCACTGTGCGGCGTCCTCAAGCAGGTGCACCATCGGTTTTGTTATCAGCTTGACAGGACTGGTGAACTTGACGCCTCCGACCCCCTGGAAGGCGGAGGCCATTTTGGTTGCAGTCTTCTCAAGATATCCCGTAGCCAGTTCGAGCGGGAACAGGATCGAAACACATATCAGGTTGAAGAAATCGTGAACGGTGGCTGCGCTTATAGCGCGTTTGAATTCGTCCCTTCGACCAACGTGCCCCAGTGATACAAGAGTATTGGTCACGGTGGTGCCGATGTTTGCACCCATAATGATTGGAATTGCATTGTGGACAGCAAGAACGCCGGAGCCAACCATTCCTACGACTATGGACGTGGTCGTCGAGGAACTCTGGATAATGCTGGTGGCAAGAATGCCTATGAACAAGCCAATAAAGGGATTGCTCGTGGTCTTGATAAGGTTCTCGGCGAATCCTTTGCCGAAGCCCTTAAACGCACCACCCATCAGGCCGATGCTGACAAGAAAAACATAGAGCAAGCCAGCCACAGCGAAGATCTTTAGGACAATAGTAATCTTTTTCTTCATTGTATACCTCTCATAAGGTTCGAGTGAGTATACGGAAAAAGGGTGAAGGAACTGTGAAGAACGTGTGAATAACGGAGAAAAAAAGCAGATTCGTAGTTTATGACCTGGGGAGGGTCACAGAGACGGTGGTTCCCCGACCGACATCGCTTTCGATGCTGATATTGCCATTGTGGGCCAGTACGATGTGCTTGGCGATACCGAGGCCGAGACCGGTTCCTCCAAGCTCGCGTGATCTTGCCTTGTCGACGCGGTAAAATCTCTCGAATACCCTGTCGAGATGTTCGGATTCTATTCCTATTCCATTGTCGCGTACGTCGGCGGTGACCTTGTCCTCATGATCCGTCAGGATAACTTCTATCCGGCCATCCTGTTGGGTATACTTTATTGCGTTGTCTACGAGATTCACAAAAACCTGCTCAATCTTGTCAACATCCGCATTGATCTTAAAGTTATCGCCCCGGGCATTTATTGTCAGGGTTTGATTCTTATTATCGAGGGCATGACCAAATCCAAGGGTAACGTCTTCCAGGATACGTTTGAGATCGCAGTCGGTCTTTTGTATGCAATCTCGGGACAGCTCAAGCTCACTGAGCCTGAGCAGATCATCAATGATGTTACCAAGTCTTTCGGTATGCTCCTTTATGATGGAGACGAATCTGCGAGCTTTTTCTCTGTTTTCAAGGGCTTTGCCTTCGAGAGTTTCGATATAGCCCCTGATGAGGGTTAATGGCGTCTTAAGCTCATGCGAAACATTTGCGACAAAATCCGTTCTGACCCGGTCCATCTGCTTGAGGTTTTCGATTTTCTGCTGTAGCTCGTCCGCCATCATGTTGAGGGATTTTGCCAGACGAGCCAGCTCATCGGCGCCGGCTATTTTCACTCTGCAACTGAAATCCCCCCCTGCGATCCGCTCGGCGGCCTGCTGCATTTGGCCTATGGGGGAGGTTATGCTCCTGGAGACAAACCAGGCCACAGTCAGTGAAATGGCGATGGAAACAAGGGCGCCGAGCAGAACTACTCTGTAGATTAGCCGCCTCTCAAGCTGGACTTTCGAAAGCGGCAGTGCGAAACGGACGACACCAAGTATCTTGCCACCGTCACTGACACGCACGGCTACGTACTTCATGTTGTAACCAAGCGTATCACTGGGCCTGGTGCTTTGCCCTGAGCCATTTCTGAGAGCATCAGTAATTTCCGGTCTATCGCTGTGGTTTTCCATCAGTGGCGGTTCCTCGGCGGAATCAGCCATTACCCGGCCTTGTGAACTGACAACCGTTATCCGCAGTTGGAGCCTGCCCGCAAGGTCCTCGATCCGTTTTTGTATCGTTTGAAGGCGATTTTGAGTTACGTCATCTTTGAGAATCTCGCCGACCAGAATCGCATTGCTGCGCAGCTCCTGGGAAATCTTCTCCTCAAAATCGTCCTGCAGTCTCACCCCGACCGTAAAATTCAGCACGAAGACAGCGATGAAAGTAAGGAAGGCAAAAGCACCGAAGAATTTCCAGATTATTCTCTTTCGCATTCAGACGTCTTCCTTGAATCTGTAACCCACTCCACGTACTGTTTCGATATAGTCTCTGGCGTCGCCCAGCTTTCGCCTTAGAGATTTAACATGCGCATCGACGGTTCTGTCACAGACGACGGCATCATCTCCGGCCACGACGTCCAGAATCATATCCCTTGATAGAACCGCTCCGGCCCGACGCGCCAGAAAATCAAGCACTTTGAACTCGGTATTCGTCAGCACTATTTCCTTATCAGCTACCAGGACCCTGTGTTTCTTGTGGTCTATTGTGATATCGCCTCTTTTGAGCGTATCAGGGGCACAGTCGATGCGGCCTCTTCTTAGAATCGCACGAATCCTGGCGATCAATTCCCTCGGACTGAAGGGCTTGGTGACATAGTCGTCGGCGCCAAGCTCGAGGCCAACGACCTTGTCGGTTTCCTGGGATTTTGCGCTGAGAATAATGATAGGTATGGCAGCGGTAGCCTGGTCGCTTTTTAGCTTTCTGCATACTTCGAAACCATCGAGGATTGGCAGCATGATATCGAGGATTATCAAATCGGGCCTGGAGGCCACGGCCATATCGACGCCGGCCCGGCCATTCATAGCAGAGATAGTCTCGTAGTCTTCCTCCTGGAGATTGTATTGCACCATCTCCAGGATGTCACGATCATCTTCGACTATCAGAATTGTTCCTTTGGCCATATCCGCCTCGAAAACACGATTTCATGCAGCCTCAAGAAGATACAGCATGAGATCAGGGTTTTTCTGTGTTAGACGATCGTATTACATCCCGGATATCCCTGTTTATTCTAACACTGCACCATGCCTTGCCACACATGGAGCAATAGTCTGTGGATGGCTGCCGCTCTGCACCGGCTTGCTTGCAGGCTTCATCGTGCATTCTCCGAGCCAACTTGGGATCGAGAGCCCCAGCCAGATGAGCATCCCAGTCAAGGTTTGCGCGAGCGGCGCTGAGATGCCTGTCCCTTTGGGCACAATCGCCAAAGCCCCTGGCAACGTCGCCTGCATGGGCGGCAATTTTCGTTGCGACCACACCCGCCCTGACATCGTCGGCATTTGGCAGGCCCAGGTGCTCCCTCGGGGTTACGTAGCAGAGGAATGATGCGCCGTAGAACGCAGCGGCGGTCCCGCCAATAGCGGAGGTTATGTGGTCGTATCCCGGGGCGATATCGGTAACGAGCGGGCCAAGGACATAAAACGGCGCGCCGTTGCAGATTTCCTGCTGGATTTCCATGTTGTATTGAATCTGATCGAAAGGCACATGACCGGGGCCTTCCACCATTACCTGGCAACCCTTCTCCTGGGCTCTTTGTGTAAGCTCGCCGAGAGTTCTCAGCTCGGCGATTTGGGCTTCGTCGGTGGCATCGGCAATCGCGCCTGGCCTAAGACCATCGCCAAGCGAGAAACAGACATCATATTCGACCATGATGTCACACAGATCGTCGAACATTTCATACATCAGATTCTGCTTATTGTGGTGCAGCATCCATTTGGCGAGCAGAGCTCCGCCCCTGCTGACAATTCCGGCGACGCGATTCTCCAGCAAAGGCAGGTGTTCTCTCAGAACGCCAGCGTGGATTGTGAAAAAGTCAACGCCCTGCTCGGCCTGCTTCGAGACGGTATCGAGGATGATATCGGGATCGATGTCCTCGACGTTTCGATTCTCGATGACCTGGTAGATCGGGACGGTTCCGAAGGGTACGGGACAGTGAGCGAGGAGCTGCCTGCGGGTTTCATTCAGGTCTCCGCCCGTGCTGAGGTCCATGATTGCATCGGCCCCAACGTCGAGAGCGGCATTGAGCTTCTCGATCTCTTCTTCAATAGTGGAGCGAGCGCTGCTCGTTCCGATATTTGCGTTTACCTTCGTCGTGAGGGCACGCCCGATACCGACAGGCTTAAGATTCGTTTCAAGGTGGAGCCGGTTGGCGGGTATGACGAGTCTGCCTGCGGCGATTTCATCGCGTACAAGCTCCGGGGGAACGCCCTCAGATCGGGCGACGTGGTTCATTGGGTCGGAAATCCGACCGGCTTTGGCAATCTGTAGCTGTGTTGTCATCATCAATCACTTTCCTACGCAGGCGTTCCGCCCATTTCGGCGATAGTCCTGATCAGGTTCAAAGGGTTTTATCTCAGGCCAGCCACGCAGCCGGTCACCCCTAGTGGACAGGCTCTATTATAGCCATATGTGTGCCGAGGTCAAATGTATGTTGGCCCCGGCAGGCCGCCCACTTAAAGGATATCCTCATTCCTGCAGTAGGAAGTGGACGCCCTTTTTGTTCGAGGAGACTATGTCGAGCTTGCCATCCTGATTGAAATCGACCACCTCGAACTGGGTTCCAACGCCTGAGTCGTCGTCTATTTTATGTGAGATGAATTCGACCTTGCCTTTCTCGGGTCGGCGGAGTTCAAACCAGTAAAGGACCGCAGGTTCGTGGCCGCCCGGATCGTGACCCATGTGGGCGAAATAGCGTTTTCCTGTAATCAGGTCCATGACGCCATCGCCATTGATATCGGCGAGTCGAATGGCGTGGGACTGGGAGAATTCCTTGAAGATTTCATGCTGCACAAACTGCGGGCCATCGGGGCCGGGCTTCTGCTCGAACCACCATATCCCATAATTGTGGGCGGCGCTCGTAATCACATCATTATCGCCATCGGCATCGATATCGTAGGTGAGCATATCTGCGCAGCCTGGTCCGAGATTGGCTGAGTGGAATTTCCAGTTAGCCTGGGTTCTATCTTTCGGGGCTTCCCACCAACCCTGGATAACGAGTACATCGTTGCGGCCATCACCGTTGATATCACCGACGCCAAGGCCGTGGCTGAACTGGTCTGTTCCGGGAGCTTTGGGGCCTGCTATTACGTGCATGTCCCAATTGCTTGCGAGGTCGTTCGGTATGCTGAACCAAGCCATAATACCCTGTGGCTGACACGCAAATAGCGGCACAGGCTTGCCATTGCCAAGCAAATCGAGGCAGACGGGGGTTTCGTTGCAGGCGCTTGGGGCGATGGTGTGTTTGGGCCAGTGGCCAGGCTTGTTCTGTGGATTGCGGTACCAGAGGCATGGACCGCCCGGCATGCCTATGACTATAGAATCGATCCAGCCATCGCCATCGATATCCTGAGCGAAATTGGCGAAACAGTTACTGTAGCCTTTGTCGGCCTCGTACTTGCCTACGGGGCATATCTCGTGCATTTTCCAATCGGGCGCGGCATACCATACATCGCCTGCGAGAATATCGAGCTTGCCATCGTGGTTGATATCGCCTACGGCAACTCCTTCGGAACGGAATGTTGTATCGACGACTGTTTTCTTGAAGCGCGCCTCGCGGGCGGATACCAAGGTAGTGCACAGGACGAGAATTACTATTACGATCGACTGTAACATCTTCATAAGGCTGTCTCCATAAGAGATCATTAGAAAGAATAAGGATTTCTATTATATCGCAAGGTTGGGGCCGGGGAAAGCCTGATTGGGAATCAGGCGGGAAGGATGGGCGAGTGCGAGCAGTGGCGGGTGAGTATTTCGCGGCCTGTTTTCGTGACGAGGACATCATCTTCAATGCGGACGCCAAGCTTGCCGGGCATGTAGACGCCCGGCTCTATGGTGATGATGTGGCCTGGTTCGAGCGTGCCTTTTGCTTCGGGCTTTAGGAACGGGTCTTCGTGTATTTCGAGGCCGAGGCCGTGGCCTGTTCCATGGCCGTAGACGGGGAGATCGGCCTTTTCAATAACATTGCGGGCGGCGGCATCGACATCGGAAATCATCGCACCGGCTTTGATTTGAGCGATTGCTGCGGCCTGGGCGAGCTCGACAACTTCAAAGACCTTGCGGTATAGTTTTGTCGGGCGACCAACTATGAAGCAGCGGGTAATATCACTGCAATAGCCTTTGTATCGGGCGCCAAAATCTATCAGGATGGTGTCATTTTTCTTCAGTTTCCTCATGCCGGGCTGATGATGAGGTCGGGAAGCGTTGGGGCCGAATGCAACGATGGTATCGAAGCTGGTGGTGGCGCCGAGCGTGCGCATCTGCAGGTCGAGCAGGCCTGCAAGCTCAATTTCCGTAATGTCAGGCTTTATGTGTGGGATCGTCTGTTTGAGGGCGCGGTTGGCAATGGCACCGGCGGCCTTGATTGTCTTGATTTCGGCGGTGTCTTTTTGGCGGCGAACGGCTTCGACTATGCGATCAACCGCCTTTGGGGTCCGCTTCAGGTGTTTTTTCAGGGCGTTGAAATCGGCTAACGAGGTGGTCTGCTCCAAAGCAACGGACTTTATCGAGTGCGATTTTGCAACGAGCATGGCGACGGTTTGGGGCAGAGTTTCCGCTCTTTCGACGATGCGGCAGCCTCGGCACTCACTTTTGGCCTGTTCGGTGTATCGACTGTCGGTCAGAAGGTAAGTTTGTCTTTTAGTGATAAGGGCCCAGCTATCGGCTCCCATGAATGCGGTGGTGTAGGTGACGTTGGCAGGTTTGGTCAGGATAAGAGAGTCCAAATCGTTACGGGTGAGCCTGTTTCTTATCGCCTTGATTCGCCTTGTAATAATCTGTCTGTCCATTCGCTTGTTCCTAATAGTGACCGTGCTTTTATAAAAAGGAGATCAGGGTTATTTCGGAAAGAAAAAATCCTGGATGCATTACTGTTCAAGCACGTTTAGGTCCGGGACCCACTTCTTTTGCCAGGCCGGGTAGTATTTCGTGAGCAGAGCTTCAGGCCCGTTACCATACCAAGAGTAGCCTGTTCGTCGCTCCTGTTCGATCTCGGCGAGGGTGTATTTCACTATACCATCGCGTCCACAGAAGATGGGCTTATTCGTATCGATCTCGTAGAAGCGGGCCCACACAGGCGGCGCATCGGGGTCTTCGACTACAATCTTGTCGTAACCTTTGCTTGAATCGTCGGGCTTTCTGACAATTCGTATGCCTGTGAGCCTGGATCGATCGAGCCAGACTACGGCGCTTTGTATGGCGTCAATCAGTTTTGAATTGGGGGAATCGATGGTTATCAGAAGACGAACTATGCCTGCACTTTCAGATGCACAGATCGAAACCTTCTCGTACGAACGGGCTTCGGCGGGCTTGAGTGTCTTGCTGTCGTATTGCTGGCACCAAGCGGTTTTGATACCTTTAACAACCAACTGTGTCTTTAGGATACACTCAATACCTCTGCGGAAAGCATGTCTGAGCTTTTCTCGTTTTTGCTCGTCGACGAAGCGATAGTCGGGCTTGCGATCTGTTATATCCTTGAGAAGCGTTAATACGCCCACCATCGCTCCATCGTTAAATGTAATATGGTTCGAGTAGCTGCCTTTGCGTTTTAAGGGGTAAAACTGGGGCCAACCGCCATTGGGATACTGGGCTTTAAGCAGATAATCAACGGTTTTGGCAAAAGCATCGGCGAAGCGCTGGAGCGAGGTGGCGTTGTAGACCTTTGCCAGATATCGCATTTGTGTGTAAGTAGCGCCGTTGTCGATGGTTGAGTCTGCATTTTTCCGGGCCTTGAGCAATTCGGCCTTTTCCTGGCCCGCAAGAATGATGGCCATGTCCGTATTTTTGGGCCAGCCCCCCACCTCGCGCTGATAAAGCAGTAGATTGTCGGCAATTCGTACAGCTTCATCCGTCGCGTAAAAATCGCTGCTCTGGTTGAGGCACTGTTTCCAGGAAAGGCGCTGATCGGCGGCAACTGCGTCGATACTATTGACGAAAATGAGCACCAGAGTAACAAAAACAACGGTTTTTCGGAGCGGCAAAGCTCGGACTATGGAAAGCCCGGCAGATAATAAACTTCTATACATCATAATTCCCACTATTGTGTTATGCGGTCGGGTTTTAACACTGAAGTGCTTGATTATCACCAATACTCGAAGAAAGCAATTTTTTTCCGTGTGAATGATTGGCCAAATGGATCAATGTATTTTATACTTTGGACAGATGAATCCGTGCTGGGGCGGGGACAGGTGGAAAAAATTAGCTGCATAGGACCCTGATGTTTTCCGATAGGGAGGAAAATCGGTCAGTAGCGCCTATTCACGGTATGGGACGGCTTTTGCCGTCCTTTTTTTATTGCTTGTCATTGCCTCAAAGCACAATTAGAATTGGCGAGCTTGTGATTCCAATGATTATTTTTTCGGCGATTGAGTTGTGCTACTACCGATTAGGACAAACATACTACCAAGGCGTACGCCTTACGCGAATTACGCGTTGATCGCGGTCAATGTGTTCATATTTCTGATAATGTATGCCCAGCAGGCGGGTGGACAGGCGGGCGGACAGTGGGCGAACCAGTTCGAACTGATTCCGGCTCGACCTCGGTTATGGCAGTTTCTTACGTATGCCTTCCTACATGCAAACCTCTGGCACATTCTGGGAAACATGTATTTCCTTTATTTATTCGGCAATAACGTTAACGACAAGCTTGGTAATCTGTCTTACACGTGTTTCTATTTAGCCGGGGCTGTGTTCAGCGGCGTTGGCCATGCGTTGGTTAATTCCGGTTCACAGATACCTACACTTGGGGCCAGCGGCGCGGTGGCGGCGGTTACGGGGGCATATCTTGTTCTATTCCCACAGACTCTGATAACGGTTCTCTACTGGCTTTTCTTCATAGGGACCATAGAGCTGCCGGCGCTGTACTTCATTGCCATTAAGATGATCTTCATTGACAACGTGATGGTCCGGTACGCTCATGTCGCGTACGACGCTCATCTTGCGGGATACGCCTTCGGAGCTTTGGCCATTCTCGGAATGCTCGCCGTTGGGCTTGTAGAGGGCAGCAACTTCGACTTGTTGGCGATGGTGAAGCGATGGCATCGGCGAAGAAAATACCGTGATTCACTTACGGGCGGATACGATCCGTTTTCTCCTACAGCAGGCGCCAAGCCAGTAAAGAGCAGAACAGTTCACAACGAGGTTCAGGAACAGAAGCAGGAGGAGATATCCAAGCTACGAAATGGAATCGGTAAACGGATATCCGAGCGGAATTTGTCAGCCGCGGCAGATATGTATCTCTCGCTCATTAGCGTAGACAGCGAACAGATTTTGCCACATCAGCACCTGCTTGACATTGCCAACCAACTGACCAGTGACAACAAGCCTGATGAATCAGCCCGTGCGTACGAGCAATTTCTAAATCACTACCGCACCTACGAATACGCCGAGCAGGTTGAACTGATGCTTGGTGTACTTTACAGCCGCTATCTGAACAAGCCTAACGAGGCAATTCAGCATCTTGAAATCGCAGCCCAACGTCTTACTGATTCGGGTCAGTTGAAAATGTGCAGGGAGGAGCTTGCCCACCTAAAGGCGCGCCACTGACAACAGCCGATAATATGCCGGGGACACCGATCAATAATGGCTGAATTGGTCCAAGGTAGTTAGTATCCGGTACATACCATTTCCATATGGAGCACGCCAATTTCTTTGAACAGGCATTTGCCTGATAAAAGAGTTGACAAGCGTTACGGGCGTCGCTAATTTGAATAAGCGATAGTGATTTGAAAGTTCGTTTTGAGACTCTGGTTGCGAACCTTTTTTTGGGAGATACGTAAGATGAAATTCAGTATCAATCTCCTCGTAGCGTGCTTGCTGTTGTGGGTGGTGTCTTTTTGCGCCGCCCAGACTTCGGAATCGCCCACAAGTATGGGTACCGAGGCAAGTTCGGCGGACGTATCGACTTTCCCCTATATTGCCGAAGTAGTTGGTAACGATGTCTACATCCGTTCGGGGCCCGGAACGAACTACTACAACTGCGGCAAGCTCAACAGCGACGACAAGGTGAAAGTGGTCAGCACTCAGTTCAGTTGGTCGCGCATTGTCCCGCCGGCAGGGAGCTTTTCGTGGATATCGACAAAATATGTAAGTTTCGATCCTGATAACCAGAGTATCGGAATAGTCAACGACGATGGAGTGCGGGTTTTTGCGGGTTCCGACAATGTAAGGCCCATGCTCTCCGGCGGCGGCCTACAAGGCAAGATCGATCGTGGCGAAAAGGTCAAACTGTTAGGCGAGCAGAAAGAGAACTATTACAAGATCGAACCGCCATCCTTCGCATACGTGTGGATCAGCACGCGATTCACCAAGCCTTATGTTCCTCCGATAGAAATCCCGGATGTTCCTGATGAGCCCGTAGAAGTGGTCGAAACCACTACTCCGCTGGAACAGCCAATCGAACCAAATAAACCAAACGAAGCTGTCAAGCCAACGAAGCCAGTCATCGCACCGACAGTTTCCACTGAGGCGGGCAAGCTTCAGGAGTATAAGGGACTGGTCAAGGAAATAAAGGCCGAACAGGCCAAGCCGATGGAAGAGCAGGACTTTTCGCGGATTAAGAAATCTCTTCTTGATATTGTGAATGACAAGAATGCGGGCAAGGCGGCACGCTATAGCGAATACGTTGTCAAGCAGATCGAGCGTTTCGAACTGGCCTTCGCGATCGCCAAACAGATTCAACTCCAGGAAGTCCAATTCAAGAAGGTTCAGGAAGATATAGATAAGGCGCGTAAAGCACGATTGGCTCAGGTCAAGGACCTTGGAAAGTTCGTCGTTATCGGGAAGCTTGAGACGTCGAACATCTACGGGGCGGACGCGGCTGTGAAGTACTATCGTATACTGGACTCATCAGGCAAGACAGTCTGCTATGCGGCTGCCTCGGGTAGTGTGTCACAGGCAGATATTGACAAGCTGATGGGACGGAAAGTCGGTTTGGTGGGCACTCTCGAACCGCATCCCCAGACGGGAACGGCTTTGGCCAAGTTCACGGAGATATCCGAAGTGGAGTAATCCCATGGGATTGCCCGTTAGTGAGCATCAGGTCAAACACATCTTCAAATAAGAATAGGAAACTTCCACACCCTTACGGATGTGGCATTTTTGGAGCCGAGCTAAAGCTCGCCCGACTTTGTCGGTTGCTTCTATTTATGCCCTTACGAACATAGTATTACGAAGGAATAATAAAGGCCGTGCCAGCATAGTAGTTGGCACGGCCTTTTTCTCATTTTTCAGAGTACCGCTTTTCCGGTCCTGCAAGGGACCAGATCAGCATTACTCGGTAACTTAGTCTCTACCAGGGACAGCGGGAACGTCATCCTCAGGAGCGACTACTTCGCCCTTCTCGAAGTCCTCTGCAGTGGGCTTCAGAGTCAGGTTGTAATAGGGCGAGTCCTTTTTCGTCATGATGTCGCCCCAGCGAACCTGCTTGCCTGTATATGCGGAAATTCGGCCCATGATCGCTGTGAGGGTTGAGGTGGCCACGTTGTACGCCTCGTTGATGGGCTTTTCGTCCAAAATGCTGTTGAGCAGGTCAACATGCTCCTGGACATAGGGATTGCGGTCAGGGAAGCTGGGAATCTCGATACTCTTGCCCTTGAGACCGCCACCACCCCAGGTTTCGCCCTCGGTTCCCTTGAAGAACTCACGAACGCCGCCATCGGTGCCATTGATCTGCCGGCACATACTGTGGATATGGAGGCCATCGCCATAGTCGAGGTCGAGGCTGAAGAAATCGAACTGGTTACCCGTCTTACGGCGAGCGCGGCCGCCAAAACCAAGCGCGCTTGAAGGTGTCCTGCCGATGAACCAATTGGCAACGTCGAGATTGTGAACGTGCTGCTCGACGATATGATCGCCTGACATTTCCGTGAAGCTGACCCAGTTGCGAATCATGTAGTCGGCATCGCTCTCGCCATCTTCCTGATCTTTTTTCCAGAGGGCCCCGCCACACCAATACACGGCACCGCCTGCAATCTGGCCGATAGCGCCTTTTCCAATTGCATAGGCGTTGCGTAGATAGCTGGCTTCGTGACGGCGTTGCGTACCGGCAACGATTGACAGGCCCTTCTGCTTTGCCAACTCACCTGCCGCGATAATTCTTCTTCCACCAGGAGGGTCAACAGCGACCGGTTTTTCCATGAAAACGTGCTTGCCTGCCTTAATAGCCGCTTCCACATGTACCGGGCGGAAGTTGGGTGATGTCGCTATAATCACGACATCGAGGTCGGTTTCAAGAAGCTTCTTGTATGCAGTGCCTCCACCGAAACAACGTGATTCGGGGACACCTTCCCTTTTGCCACGGCCCTCTGCTTTGCCTTTGAACCAGTCGGCGGTGGCCACAACTTCTAATTCCAGACCATCGATATGCTTGACAGCCTCCTTGCAGTTATCCAGGGCCCCGTTGCCTCGACCACCACAGCCGATCAATCCGACCTTGAGCTTTCTCGTGCCCGGTGCGGCAAAGATAACGCTCTTACCGGCGAGAACCGCGGCCATACCAGCGGCGGATGTCTTGATGAAATCACGCCTTGTTGTTGCTAACGATTTACCTTTCATAAACTTTTCCTTTCGAATAGAAAAAACTCAATCACTATCCTCCGGCACAAACGAACAATGCCTAAAAATCATAGAAGCAGATTCAAGGCTAACAATTACTCGAACTAAAAATCATCGCATGCCCGATAGGCCTCGATAACAGCCATCTCACCTTCTTTGCCGCCTTTGCTTTTGCCGTGCTCCATGCAAAGGACGCCATCATAGCCCTTCTTGTGAATATGCTTGAAGATGTTCTTATAGTTGATCTCGCCTGTAGTCGGCTCTTTTCGACCTGGATTATCACCAAGATGGAACGACGCAATTTCGCTCCAGGCCATATCGATATTGGGGATAAGGTTCCCTTCGGTGATCTGCTGATGGTAGAGATCGTCGACGATCTTGCATGAAGGGCTGCCGACCGCTTTGCATATCTGGTAAGCCTGAGGGATCTTGGTTAGGAAGAGACCCGGGTGATTGGCCCATGCATTAAGCGGCTCGAGCACCATCACAAGACCAGATGGCTCGAAAACCTCGGCGCAATATTTGAGGTTTTCGATGACATTGGCGGTCTGATAGTCCCACTCAAGGCCCTCGTCAAAATGCCCAGGCACAACAAGAGCCCACTTGGCGTTGACGCGTTTTGCGCACTCAACGCCCTGCTTCATCTTGTCGATAAGCATTTTGCGAATTTCAGGATCGCGCGTCACGAAGCTCTTCTTACCGAAGTCCGCATACAGGACGAAGGGGCCAAGGTCCATTTTGAGACGAGCAAGCTCGGCGGCGATCTTTTCCTGCAACTCTTTGGGCTTACCCATGATGCCATTGTCAAAAATCGCACGGAAACCCTGATCGTTCATGAATTTGATCTGATCGATCGGGTCATTGCCCGCCGATTTGCTGAACATGCCAAAGCATGGTGCATATTTGAGTTTGAACTTGCCCGGCCTGGCATCTGCTTTGGCAGGCGACGAGACCGAAGAAACGGCAACCGCCGCGGCAGCTACGCCACCAATAAAATTCCGGCGGGAAATGCGACTCTCGGCGGATTTCTTCTGTTTGTGTTCCATGTAAGGATATTCCTCCAATTCACTATTTCTTAAACGCCGACCACTTTTGCTTGCTCTTGTTGCTGGCGAGCACACTTTCGATAAAGAGCATTCCGCGAAGGCCATCGTTGACGTCGGGGAAGTCCAGGGCAAGTGGATCAGGTTTCGTTCGTGTTATTTTGGCCCTGATTGCATCGGCGAAATTACAGTAGTTATTGGCGAATGCTTCAAGGAAGGCTTCGGGGTGGCCCGAGGGCAGGCGTGTTCCGCGTGCGGCGGCGGCGCACTTAGCGGCGACGTAGCCATTACCGCGCTTCCATACCTGTGTCGGTCCATCCTGCTCTTTGAGGTAAAGATAGTTCGGGTGCTCCTGGTGCCATTCGAGGCCCTTCTGTTCGCCGTAGATCCAGATGGCGAGATTATTCTCTTCTCCAACCGAGACCTGGCTGGCGTGGAGAACGCCTCTGGCGCCATTGTTGAAACGCAGCAGGACGTTGCCATCATCGTCGAGCTTGCGACCCTTGACGAAAGTGGTCAGGTCTGCACAAAGCTGTGTGATTTTGAGGCCTGTGATGTATTCGGTAAGGTTCTCGGCGTGCGTGCCGATGTCACCCATGCAGCCGGCGCCGCCGCTCTGCTTGGGATCGGTGCGCCATGCAGCCTGCATCTGACCGGTTTTCTCCAATGGAGTCGCCAGCCAGCCCTGGGGATACTGGACGACGATCTTGCGAATCTTGCCAAGTTCGCCGGCACGCACCATGTCGCGGGCGAGCTTTACCATTGGGTAACCGGTGTAGTTGTGCATTAGGCCGAAAACCTTTTTCGAAGATTTGACGACCTGCTTTAGCTCCCTGGCCTCTTTGACGTTGAGGGTCATTGGCTTTTCGCACATTACGTGGAAGCCAGCCTCCAGAAACGCCTTGGCGATGGGGAAGTGCCAATTGTTCGGTGTGGTAACAGAGACGAAATCCACCCGCTCGCCCTCAGGCAGCTGGAGCTCCTTCTCGATCATCTCAGTATACGTATTGTACACACGCTTGGGATCGAGGAGCAGCTCGCGGCCCATCTGCTTTGACTTGCGAGGATTAATGTCGAACGCCCCGGCCACGAGTTCGATACCACCATCCATGCGAGAAGCCTTGCGGTGAACCTCACCGATGAATGCTCCTGGTCCGCCGCCGATCATACCCATTTTCAACTTTCGCTTGAGTTCCATGCCTACTCCTTTCAAATATTCGCGCGTGAAGCTGTGGTTTGCTGAGATGTAACAAATACATTAGCTTCCAAAGACTACCGCCTGCTGAAACAGGCAACCTTAGAATTATAGGCGGTCGCGTGAGCAAAGCAACCGAAAAAACGGCAATTAGGGAATCCACAGGAAGCGATGTCGGAGCCGTCAGAACTCGATGATTGAGGTGTTTTGCATAGTATTGATACACGATGTGGGGTGGGCGGTATCGAATGGAAGGCGAAGTTTGAGTTGACAATCGCGTTATCAGGGGATAAACCTACATGCGCCGGGTGTTCGTGAGCCCCGCGGGGTATTTTTATGTCTGTATAACTTGAGTATCTGTTAATTCCAATTGGATGGCGAGGCCGCCAGTAAGAGAGAAGAAAGTGGATAATTGTGTTAGTCCGCAATCCGTTGAGTTGTACTTTATTCCGGTGGCGACGCGGGTTCCGCTGAAGTTCGGGCCTGAAACGTTGACATCCGTCACCTGCGCACGCGTTAGCGTCACAGTCGCAGACAACAAAGGTCGCAGAGCAACGGGTTGGGGTGAAACTCCGCTCAGCGTTCAGTGGGTTTGGCCGAGCAGTTTGAGCTACGAGGAGAGACACCAGGGAATGAAGCAGTTCTGCCTGATGCTTGCAAAAGCGTGGGCGGAATTTGATATGCAGGGCCATCCGATCGAGCTTGGGGCGGAATTCATTGACAATGTTCTGCCCAAATTGTTGGACGAGCTGAATCGTAAAGAGGGTCCGGCGGAGCCGATGCCCTACTTGGCGGCATTGGTGTGCTGTTCTGCTTTCGATATTGCTGTACATGACGCCTATGGGAAACTTCATGAGCGAGATACATACTCCACCTATAGCAGTGAGTTCATGAGCAGGGATTTGTCCGCTTATCTGGAACCTGCGGAAGGCTCGGACATCTCGTTCGAAGGAAAGTATCCATGTGACTATCTGGTCGATCCTGCGCCGAAGTCACTGCCTGCGTGGCACCTTGTGGGAGGGAAGGATCTGCTGGATGTCTCTGAGATATGCGGCGAAGAGCCTGATGAAGAGTATCCCATACTGCTGGCGGATTGGATTGTCCGAGACGGCTTGAAGTGCCTG
>CAZYMD010000074.1:8966-21652 GCA_964649005.1 uncultured Pirellulales bacterium | reverse complement strand
CCAGGAATGTCCCCTGGGCACGCACCAGGTCGCTTGTGCCCGGTTTGAGGAAAAGCATGTCGCCTTCGCCAAGCAGTGTCTCGGCTCCGTTCTGGTCCAGAATGATTCGACTATCCATTCGAGCCGCCACCCGAAAAGCAACCCTGCACGGCATATTCGATTTGATCAGACCAGTTACTACGGTCGCCTGGGGGCGTTGCGTAGCAAGAATAAGATGAATGCCCACCGCTCGACTTTTCTGCGCGAGCCTGACGATATAAGCCTCGATCTCCTTGGCCGCGGTCATCATCAGGTCGGCAAGCTCATCGATGATAATAACAATATATGGCAAATGCTTCGGTATCTTCGCCTCTTCTTCGTCGGTGCTCGGTTTGAATCGCGCCAGGACCTCATCGTCGCCGAGCTTGTTGAATTCCGCGATGTTCTTGACGCGAGCTTCCGCCAGCAGGGCATATCGCTCGTCCATCTTCACCGTCGCCCATTCCAGGATTTGGGCCGCCATCTGCGTCTCGGTTACAATCGGGCACATCAGGTGCGGTATAGTGTTGAACGCCGTCATCTCCACCATCTTGGGATCGACAAGGATCATCTGCACCTCATCGGGTCTTCGGGTCATCAAGACACCTGTGATGATGCTGTTGATACAGACGCTCTTGCCGGAACCGGTCGTGCCGGCGATGAGCAGATGAGGCATAGACGCCAGATCAGACACGAGAGCCTCGCCGGCCGAATCCTTGCCCAGATAGAGCGGGATATGCATTTTCTCGGTATCATCGGCCCCTTGTTCCATCATGCTCCGCATCCGAACTTTCTCTTTCTCGCTATTCGGAACTTCTATGCCTATTGTGTGTTTGCCCCGCAGGGGCGCCACCACGCGTACGGCACCAACGCACAGGGCTCTCGCCATGTCATTGGAAAGGGAGCTGATGTGACTGACCTTTACGCCGGAACCCAGCTCTAACTCGAACATCGTGACCACAGGCCCGGTATCCGCTGCTACGACTCGGGCGTTCACGTTGAATTCAGACAATAGCTGCTCCAGCGAACTGGCTTTGGCCTTGACCACTTTTTCCTGCACCGCCGCGTAGCCATACTCAGACTCCGCCAGAAGATCCAGGGCCGGCAGCTCATAATCATCATAGCTCGGCTGCGCTGGCGTTCGCTTGACCGGCTGCACAGCGGCTTTCCTGGGCTTTTCGCTTTCAGGCTTGCTTACGGTCACTATCTCCATAGGCTTGGGCTTGGCCAACTCGGGTCTTCGCGTCGCCTCGCTGCGAACCACCATCGGCTTTTGCCGTTCGCTGAGCCTGCGCCATATTTCACTCACAACAGCGGTCTGCTCCTTTGCAACGTCCCATGCAGGCACAATAAAACCGACTACCTTGCGGGCGGCAAAACCTATCATCCCAAGAACCATCAGCATGAAACTATCGGCAAGCAACAATACTCCTACCACCCAGGTCGCGCAGACCAGTATCAAAGTACCCAGCCATGCAAAGTTTGAACGCAGTATTTGGGCCATTCCCGAGCCGACGATGCCGCCGGAGCCTACAGGGAATCCGAAAAGCTTGTGAGGCCAGAGGCACTGGACGGTTGTCGATGCCGCCGCTGTAACAAGAAGAAGACCTATTATTCGGAACACAGGCTGGCCGGTGGGGTGTTTGGTGATCTTCGCTATGAGATAGAAAATAGCGGTCACGAGGGCAACAAACGTGCCCGGGCCGATGTAGTACAACAGGTAGTAGGAGCAGAAGGCGCCGAACGCCCCACACCAGTTCGATGTCTCAGCATTATGAGGATACACAAACCTGCTGGGCCAATCTTTGATATCGAAGCTGATGCAACTGCCCAGCAGAATCAGGCAGAGTCCTATCCCAAGGCACGCGAGCGCCGAGCGCAGAACAGCACCGTCGGATTGATTGTTGCCGCGTTTCTTCCTTGACGATTTTCTTTTGTTCACGCCTCCAGGCCCCTTTCGAAAGTCCTATAACTACGGCATTCTAAGTGCTATGTCACCCTCCGTCCAGTACAATACTGAACCTATATCGGCCCGCCCCCGTCATTCTCTACAAATTTGCCCCGCCTGGCTGCAACTCCCTTTAAGCCAACGCCCCTTAGTTCGGAATTCCAAATATTTCTTGACAAATTAAGCCTAATCCGCCATGATATTACCGGACATTTAGGGAAATGAAGCCGATACTTGTATTGGAGAGGTATCAAAATGGCTCAAGAGAATTGTGTGACTCGTCTAATGGCATCCGTCTGCATCTTTGTCTGCGTATGCCCAGTTTGGGCCGATAAAGTGATCTATGTCGACGATGACGCACCCCCCGCCGGCGATGGCACATCCTGGACAACTGCGTACACATTCCTGCAAGATGCCTTGGCAGATGCAAATTCGAGTGAGAAACCGATTGAAATTCGCGTTGCGGAAGGTCTTTATAAGCCTGATCGGAACTCGACTGAATCAGACGGCACTATTGGTCGCTATGCCATATTCCAAATGCCAAACAAGATTACTCTCAAAGGAGGATTTGCGGGTTTCGACACTCCCGATCCCAATGAGCGTGATATCATGGAATATGAAACTATCCTGTCAGGAGATTTGGAGGGTAATGACAGCGATGGATTTGTTTGGGAGAGGATGGACAATTCGTACAGAGTTGTAAGTATCGTTGGCGACTGGCAAAGCATGAATGACCATAACAATATCACAATTCTGGACGGCCTGACAATCACAGGCGGATACGCCAGCAAGGAAAATACATCCGCCAACTCGATGGGGGCCGGGATATATATTAAGTGTAGCAATGTAGTAATCAACGCATGCAGTATAGTTGGAAATTGGGCCAATGTAAACGGCGGCGGTGTTTATAGTGAATCCTCCAATCCACAAATAATTAACTGTACATTCAGGGAAAATTTAGCCCAGGATGGCGGGGCTATATTCACCACAACTGGCTACGACTTCGTATCATCTGAAGTAACTCTCAGAAATTGTGTGTTTGAGGAAAATAAGGCAGAGGGTGAAGGAGGAGGAATATATAACAAAGGTATGTGCAATGTTACGCTAACGGGCTGTCAATTCATCGAGAACACGGCACTCGAGGGCGGTGCGATATACAACATCGATTTTAAAGGCCTCTTTAAAGTAAGTCTTTCGAGTTGCACATTTACTGCAAATGTTGCTGAACGATATGGTGGCGCGATATCTAACTATGGAAACAGCAGCTATACAACAAGCTCCGCCAAAATATCTGATTGTGTTTTCACACGAAACAGATCAAGAAATGGTGCGGCTGTTAATAGCTATCATTGGAGTATTACTCTTAATAAATGTTCATTCAATGAAAACTTAGGAAATATCACAGGGGCTGTGGAAATTTCGGCAGCTTCACCTGTAATTTCAGAATGTGTATTTTATAAAAATGCCTGTGGGGAGCTAAGATACGGAGGCGCAGCATGTATTTCCGGCGATAACCCCCAACTAAATAAATGTGTTTTTATTGCAAACACGGGATATATAGGCGGCGCATTATATCTTCATGGTAATCCGGCAATACTTGATAACTGTTTATTTGCCGGCAATAGAGCTTTAACATATCCCCATCCTAATGCTCCGCCTTCGGGCTTAGGTGGAGCAGTGATGTGTACTCTAAGCTCTGTCTTTCTGAATAACTGCACTTTTGTCGGTAATTATGGACGATATGGCAACGGCTTAACATGCGATCCATTTTTCCCATGCGATGCACATTTAACGAACTGCATTATGCAAAATGGCGGAGATGAGATATGGCATAATGAAGAGTCCACGATAAATGTTCAGTACAGTAACATCGAGGGAGGCTGGATTGGGTACAGTAATATTGACGTCGATCCCTGTTTTGTTGATTCGGGGTATTGGGATCCGAATGGGACGCCTGAAGATGCGAGTGACGATTTCTGGGTTGATGGGGATTATCATCTCAAATCCCAGGCTGGGCGTTGGGAACCGGACAGCCGAACGTGGGTCCAGGATGATGCGACCAGTCCCTGTATCGACGCGGGCGATCCGAACTATCCAATCGGCTACGAGTCATTCCCAAATGGCGGCATCATAAACATGGGCGCATACGGCGGGACAGCGGAGGCGAGCAAGTCATACTTTGGCGGCCCGGTTTGTGAAACCATTATTGCGGGCGATCTTAACGGTGACTGCAAAGTCGATTCGGCTGATTTTGCTATTCTCGCAGGGCACTGGCTCGGCAGCTTTGGCCAATGAGAACAGCCACGAGATACATATCTTGATGCAACAAGTAAGAGCAAAATTCATATTCGGGGGGCCGGAAGCATGTACTCCCCAACGATATGCGAGATTTCGCATAATTCACATATTCCCACGCCTGTTCCCACCAGCATTGGACCTGCGGCCACAGTAGTCGATTAGCTCACTGAACGATTGAGCCTGGATATACGCAGTTCACTTCTTAAATCCCTATCATCAGGCGGGAAAATTGGGTTGACAGGGGGGATTAGGGAAAAGAGAATGGTTGTTCCCGTCCCCTTATGAGGATGGGCCATTGTACTATACTAAAGGCTGGCTTAAATACGTCTTTATAAAGAGACCGTGCCGGCTTTTTCGAAAATTGCTCTTGTTAGTGAGGATGAAATGAACACACACAACAGGACACGCCGAGAGTTTCTCAGGGAATCACTTTATTTAGGGGCTGGTGCACTAACATTCGGGTCGCTCAGCAAAGTTATGGCCGATATGGCCGGAGATCAGATGAGACTCGGGCTGGTAACATATCTTTGGGGCCAGGACTGGGACCTCGATACACTGATAGCTAACTGCGCCAAGACCAAGGTCCTCGGTGTGGAACTGCGAACGCAGCACGCCCACAAGGTCGAGTCGAATCTGAACGCCTCGCAGCGAGCGGAGGTCAAAAAGAAGTTCGCCGGCAGCCCGGTAACGCTTGTGGGGCTTGGAACGAACTTCGAGTTTCATTCCCCGGACCAAGAAAAACTACGCAAGAACATCGAAGGGGCCAAGGCCTATTTGAAATTGTCCCACGATTGCGGCGGTTCCGGCGTGAAAGTCAAGCCGAACGATTTGCCCAAGGGTGTGCCGCAGAAGAAAACAACCGAGCAGATAGGCAAAGCACTCAATGAGCTGGGCAAATTCGGCGCCGATCTGGGTCAGAAGATTCGCCTTGAAGTCCACGGTGGCTGTTCGCACCTTCCTGTCATAAAAGAAATAATGGATGTTGCTACAAATCCAAACGTAGGGGTGTGTTGGAACTGCAACGGCCAGGACCTCGAAGGCGAAGGATTGGAATACAATTTCAACCTTGTCAAGGACCGCTTTGGAGATACCGTCCATGTCCGCGAGCTGAATATCGGCAGCTATCCTTACCAGGAGTTGATGAATCTGTTCGTCGGTATGGACTACAAAGGCTGGATTTTGCTTGAGGCGAGAACCAAGCCGGACGACCGGGTGAAAGCTCTGGCCGAGCAACGGGTCGTTTGCGAGCAAATGGTTGCAAAGGCGCAGAAAAGCATGGGCGGGCAAAAAAGTGGCTCAGGGGTAAAGATTACTGAGCTGGATAAGAAGCTGCGAGTTGAGATTAACGGTAATCTGTTCACAGAGTACCGATACGACGAGCCGCAGCGTCCATTCTTCTATCCAGTCGTCGGACCCGACAACAAAGTCGTCAATCGACATTGGCCGATGAAGAACGGCCCCAACGAGGCGCACGATCACGTGCATCACAAATCGCTGTGGTATACACATGGCGATGTTAACGGCGTTGACTTCTGGGCCGATGGCAAGGGCAAAATCGTTCACGACAAGTTTATCGAGGTCAGTTCGGGGCCAAAGGTCGGAGTCATCAAATCGCAGAACAAGTGGGTGGCCCCGAACGGCAAGCTCGTCTGCACCGACACCAGGACGCACAAATTCCACAGCCTTCCCGACAGCGGCAGGATGTTGGACTTAGAAGTGACGGTTCATGCCTCAGAAGGCAAGCTTGTCTTTGGCGATACCAAAGAAGGCTCGATGGCCATCCGGCTTACGCCAACCATGCGTGTAGATGGCGATGTCGGCAAAGGGCATATAATAAATAGCGAAGGCGATAAAGACGGAAAAGCCTGGGGCAAACGCGCTGCGTGGTGTGATTATTACGGGCCGGTGGACAATGAAGTCGTCGGAGTCGCCATCTTCGACCATCCGGAAAATCAACGTCACCCGACATGGTGGCACGTTCGGACATATGGATTGTTCGCGGCAAATCCGTTTGGTATTCACAACTTCGAAAGCAAACCCGCCGGAACGGGTGACCTGACCGTCCCTGCCGGTGAGAGTATAACATTCAAATATCGTTTCTACTTCCACAAGGGTGACGAGAAGGTCGGAAAAGTCGCCCAGCGTTATGGTGAGTATGCCAAGGGCAAATAGCGAAGCCTTGTCTCGAAAGTAACCTCTGATAGAAAGAAGGAGATGTGTTATGAGCAAGTTGAATCGTAGAGATTTCATGAAAAGTTCTGTGATAGCGGCCGGTGCGTTCGCCATGGCGGCGCCGTTCTCTAAAGTCCGCGGCGCAAACGACGAGATACGAATCGCCGTCGTCGGCGTAGGCAGTCAGGGCAGCGGCCACTGCAAATACTTCAACAGTATCCAAGGTGCGAGAGTCGTTGCCGTCTGCGATGCCGATCAGGGCCATGTCGACCGTCGTGTAGATGATTTTAAGAAAAAAGATCAGATAATCAAAGGCTACCGTGACGTTCGCGAGCTTCTTAAGGACAAGAGCATAGATGCTATTACATCCGCCACTCCCAACCACTGGCATGCACTCATCACGATCTGGGCCTGCCAGGCGGGCAAAGATGTATACATCGAGAAACCCGCCTCGCACGAGATATGGGAAGGCCGCAAGATGGTCGAGGCCGCCCGTAAATACAACCGCATCGTTCAGATCGGAACGCAGAAACGTTCTTCCGAGGCTCATCCGGCTGCGTTTGCGTGGATTCGCGAGGGCCATATTGGCAAAATCAAGTGGGTGCGCGGCTTCTGCTATAAGAGACGCGGCCCCGGCTCTAACGGTATCGTCCACGGCACTAATGAGCCAATGCAGATCCCCAAGGGCGTCGACTACAACCTCTGGTGCGGCCCGGCCGATATGGTGCCGCTCCATCGAACGGCGCTGCATTACGTCTGGCACTGGATGTGGAACTCAGGCTGCGGCGATATCGGTAACCAGGGTCCCCACGAGATGGACATCGCCCGTTGGGCGCTTGGCGATCCAGGGCTGCCGACACATGCCTTTAGCATCGGCGGAAGGTTCGGCGTCGGTGAAACCGATGACGTTGGCGAAACCGCCAATACCCAGATCGCCTACTTCGATTACAAACCGGCTCCGTTAATCTTTGAGGTGCGTGGGCTGCCTCGCAAAAAAGGCGACAGCTCGATGGATAACTACCATGGTACGCGCGTCGGCAACTGCATTCAGTGTGAAGGTGGCTACTTCGCGTGTGACGACGGTGGCGGCTGGATATACGACAACGACGGCAAGAAGATCAAGCAATTCACAGGCCACGGCGGCGCCGGGCATCATGAGAACTTCGTTAAAGCCGTTCGCAGTCGTAAGGTCAGCGATCTGAACGCCGATATCGAGGTGGGACATCTTTCCGCTTCGCTGTTCCACATGGCCAATACCTCCCATCGCATTGGCAAGAAGGCGGCGCCGGACGAGATCAAGACAATCATTGGCGATAACACCGACATGGCCGATTCGTTCGACAGGATGCTCGAGCACCTGGCCGCCAACGAAGTGGACCTGGGAAAAGAGCCGATTACAGTTGGCCCGATGCTGACGATGGACCCGAAGAAGGAGCAGTATGTAGGCGAAAACAGCGAATTGGCCAACATGTTCATCAAGCGTAATTACCGCGAGCCGTTCGTGGTTCCGGAGAAAGTCTGATGAAGTTTGCTCTGTGCAATGAAATGTTCGAGGCCCGGCCAATGGCCGAGGTTTGCTCGGTTGTCAAAGGGCTTGGGTACCAGGGCCTCGAAATTGCGCCTTTCACGCTGGCCGGGTCCGCCGATAAGGTGACAGCCGATCAGCGTAAAGAGGTCCGCAAGACTATCGAGGACAGTGGCCTTGAGGTGGTCGGCCTACACTGGCTGTTCGCGGGCCCCAGCGGCCTTCACATGACAACCACAGACGATTCAGTGTGGGCCGGGACGAAGGATTACCTCTCCTGCCTGCTCGATCTTTGCAGCGACCTGGGTGGCAAAGTTCTTGTGCTCGGTTCGCCCAAGCAACGCAGCATTATCGAAGGTCAGACACGCGACGGCGCCTGGAAACGGGCGGTCGATTTGCTTGGTTCTGTGATGGACAAGGCGAGCGGGCTTGGTCTGACGATCTGTCTGGAGCCTCTATCACCCGTCGAGACCGACTTCATTAATACGGTCGCTGAAGGTATGGAGATGGTCAGGCAGGTAAATCATCCCAGCCTGAAGATTCATCTCGATGTCAAGGCGATGTGCTCTGAAGAATCGTCTGTGCCTGAGATTATTCGTTCGGTCAAAGCCGACGAGATTGGGCATTTCCATGTGAACGATCCGAACCTCTACGGCCCCGGTATGGGCGATGTCGACTATACTTCTATTGCCGAGGCGATAAAGGATGTAGGCTACGATGGCTGGCTCAGTGTTGAGGTGTTCAAGTACGATCCTGATCCTGAAACGATTGCGCGAAAGAGCATTGAGTATCTCAAGAATTACTTTTAAACGCGTCTTGCTGCAATGTAAGACTGGTATAGCTTTTACAAATGCCTCTTCACTAATCTGGAGAGGCATTTTTTTATGAAGCTATAATACGCCATGTTGGGGCCGACAGATCGGGCCTTTCCCATGCGCTGTTGCACCGGTGACACCTCTGCTGGTCGGGTCGTCGCAGTTGGCCGCACGCCGAGCATGTCACTAATGTTATTCGCAGACGCGTCAATCGGTACGTAATATACGCAGGCAAACCAAGAGCGAGAGTCACAACTCGCCAAAAAAGTATGCTTCTTTTTGACAAGCCACGTTTTCGAGCATCTTTGGTTACTGCAATAGTAAGTAATATCGAGAAAAAGAATGCGGGCAGGATGAACCAGATTGCACCGAACGTTCTGTAGACGATATGTTCAGTAGTATGTCTGCCCTTGGCTGCGAGAAACGAATTGGGTTGGAAAAATATCGCACGATAGCCCGATCCTGCCTCAAATGTCGATGCTAAAAAGAAGGATGCGATCGACAAAACAGGCGGGTGCAGATTCTCGGTCAGATATTTGCAGATCGTTACTACCGGCGCCCAGGGTCTGGCGAACAAGGCGGCTTTAGCCGATGAGGTAGAGGCAAAGGCGCCTCTTCTATGTTCTCCTCTGTAAGAGCGTTCCCACAATTGCGTCTCCTGGTATTCGACACGCTTTCCATTGGGATCGAAAACCGCCAGCGCTTGCGAAGTCCCCTCGCGAGAGGTTGCAACGACAGCCATACCAAGATACTTGCTGTATTTTTCTTCAGCCGTTAGTGCTTTTCGCTTCTCAGGGTCTTTTAGAGATTGCCAATTAGTTTCGCTCATCATCTCAAGCTTAATAGCGTTAAACGCCAACATATCTTCAGGCCGAGCCCGACCTTGCGAAGGGAAGAGTCCCTCAGGTGTTGGCAGATAGCCCGCTATTCCTGCAAATGTGAGTGTCTCGATGTCAAGCAGGTCGATCTGTCCCGAAGCATCGAGAACATGTATGTAACGAGTCGTTGAGCTAATATGGTTTGACGGACTGATAAAAGGTGTAACAGGTTGGAGCCTGCCAGGACTTTTTGGCTCCTGCTCGTCAGGCAACCCAATTTGAGGGGACATCCGGTTAGATGCGGCTATATGCTCACGTTCAACACTCTCGTCAGGCACTCTGATCTGAGGAGGCATCCAACTCAAAATATCGTGGTTTTGGCCTTTTATAATCAATTTCAACTGTATGGGTTGGTGCTTGTCATCTTTGCTTAGCTGAGGGCCACAGGTTATGTTTTTCGCCTTCAAATCCGCGAGATAGAAACGTCTGTGGATCCGGTCGTAGATAACAAGCGGCAGCGGTTCTTTTGTCGACAGTTTAGGGCCGGACACGACCGGCTCTTTGAATTTTCCGAGTGCCTTTTCGGGCTTTTCTGAAATACCTTCAGGGCCAATATAGAGTTTCGTTTGAATATTACGCTTACCATCGTCAATTTCGACTTTATAGGCGCTGCAATCCTGAATCAAGCCTGTCTGACTGTCATAGAACGTCCAATTACCATTGTCGTAATACTGCAAAGGGCCGGAACGACCGAATAAGCCAGTTCGAGATGTGAAGAAGTCAACGAATCCCATCGAGAGCAGAAATGATTCAGAGTTCAACCTTCTGTTGAATCTAGAGTGGGAGACTACATTCGAATCGTTTTCGAATTCGCTGGGCACTATACCAGACGGGTTTATCCAGCATCCCTTTGCCTCACCTGGCATCATGGAGACCAGAAGAAAATCACATAACAGCTTTGCCCAGAAAAGCAGGATGCTGAAAAAGACCAAAACAAAAAAGCCTGTAGCGAGAGTATTTATCTTACAGCACGATGACGATTTCATCTTTACGTATCCTAAAGCGAAGCAGTTGAGAATTTGCACCAAGTGTGAGTCAGGGAAGCTATTATGAATAGTAACAGGATTATGTCTAATTGCAGGCCAAAGCCTTTGATAATTATCAGTGGTACAAGCACACACGCCAGCAGCAACGCTCCCAGTGTTGGTACAACCCTGCTTGAGGTCCAGCCTGTCAGCAGGCCCATGCAGTAGCATGCCACGCACATCAGGAAAACTGCGATGGCTATCTCAATAAATATTTGAGTAAATGTGGGAACAGATGGGGCAAAAATTCCTACGAGAAAGTATCCCCCTATTGAAACAGGCAACAACAGAAGGAGCACCGCCAGTAATCCTGTGATTACCCGTGCTGTCAGAATCGCTGACCGGCTGGTGGGCAGCGTAGAAAGAAACGCACTGATGCGGTTGTTCTTGTCACTATACATCTGCGATGTCCCCATCGCAGTCAGGCAGATAACCACAATTACAGCTACGGGAAACGATATCGCCATTTCGACATCCGGCGCATCACTTACCCCAGCTCCAACGCGAATTGCTGATGAAATACACAGAACTACAAGAATAGCCGAGAGGATGGCCGCAGAAATGAAATATACGAAGTGGTCTTCGATTTCTCGCTTTATGAGTATGAGCATTCGCATGATCTTCTCCTGAATCTACTGGGTCCCTTAGGCTTCAACAGGTTTTGTGCACTCGATGAAGATATCTTCGAGGCTCATGGGCAGTTCGGTGCAGCTTGTCGGTTTGAACGTCTCGATGATAGCTTGCTTTTCTTGGTTCATATTGGCAACGGTAATAACAAGCTCTCTGCCATTATGTTGCTGATTGATAATGTCAGTCATGTGAAGATCGGTCGGCGCCTGGTCGGGGAATATCAGGCGGAGTTTCTTTATGCTTTCTTTCAGTTGTTCGAGAGGGCAATCGGCCACGAGCTTGCCGCCGATCAGCATCCCGACCCGATCTGCGATGCGTTCGACGTCGCTGAGAATGTGCGAGCTGAACAGGATGGTTCTTTGCTCCTGCTGGATTATTTCGACCGCCAGCTCCAGGAACTGCCTGCGTGCGACGGTATCCAATCCCAGTGTTGGATCGTCGAGAATCAACACTTCAGGCTCGATACTCATCGCCAGTGTGAGGTTTAACTGCGCCCTCATTCCCATAGACAGCTCTTTGACTTTGCGATTCATGGGCAGGTTGAACTTATCGACGAATCTGTTGAAAAATTCCTCGTTCCAGTGCGTCGAGAGGCCTTGGCAAAGCCTGATGAGTCTTGAAACCTTGTAGCTCTGAATTAGGTTGTGAGCCTCAGCGACGTAGCCTATTCTGCCGCGCTGAGCCGGAGTGAGCTTGTACGATTCCGTTTCGAAGATAAAAGTTTGCCCTCGTGTCGCTGATTCCTGACCGAGCAGGATACGGATCAAAGTTGTCTTACCTATCCCGTTGCGTCCAAGCAGGCCGTAGATACAGCCTTTGGGAATCGACAGGTTGATCCCATCGAGCACTGCCCTGCCATCGTAGTATTTCGTGAGGTTGTTGATTGTAATTACGGCTTCGCCCATTTGACGATCCTCGTTATTTCGGGAGCTTGAACTTTTCGATTACATCGCCGAACCAGGTTTTGAGAGTCTGCTTGTCGATCTGCATGTGGTAGGCGTCGACAATGATGTGTTCCAACTCGCTACAGATGAGTCTTTTCTTCACTGAGTTGCTCAGATTGCTGTCGAGATTGGCAATAAAAGCGCCGGCGCCTGGTTTGGTGGTAATAATCCCCTGCTGTTCGAGAGAGCGATAGGCCTTGCCAATAGTGTTGGGATTAATAGCGAGCTGGGCTGCCAATTCACGAACAGTCGGTATCTTCTCGTCTGTAGTTAGCTTCCCCGATGCGACGTCCCGTTTGATCTGGTCGATGATCTGCTGATAAACCGGCCTATCGGATGCGTTGTCTATCTTAAATTGCATTTGCCAACTCGAATACTTGTACTACTCCAACTAATACAAGTATAACATACGGTAATTCTCTGTCAAGGTTCA
>CAZYMD010000074.1:0-8866 GCA_964649005.1 uncultured Pirellulales bacterium | reverse complement strand
TGTATGTTTGTCAGAAGGACATAGTAGGGGCAAACAAGTCCTGGTTGGGAGCGAAGTAGCCTGGTTGGTTGAAGCCTATCGCATAAGAAGAAAAGATTGCGACTTTCGCTGTGAATTCCTTGATAGACAGCTTATCCATCGCAAAGTCGTGAATATCCGATTTTCTGGCCTTGAATGTCAATATGCTGTAGGATATGTCGTCACTACCCTGGATTTGCATGATGATGTGATTACGATGATTTGTTTCGTAATATTCGCCGGTCTTCGTTCCGGATTTTTGTGCTGAAGGCTGTAGACCTTTGACAGCGATTGTAACGTATTCATCGTCCTGCAGGTTGCGAATGTTCTCAATATACTTGAGAGTCGTTATCACGGTTTCCTTTAACTTCTTAATTTTCCTTTCATCATAGGCTACATTTTCCGTCTGTGCATCCGCCCCTAATACATTTCCAAGAAAAGGATCCATGGACATGGCATGGGAATCGTGCGGTTGTCTGATCTCCGTCTGCATCTGCCGCCATAATTCGTCGCCTGTAGCTTCTTTTGGAGCCTGCTCGATTTCAGCAGGTGGTGAAAGCGGGAAGTTGACCGCAATCGTAAAGACAGGTCCATAGCCCTCCAGATACAGGGCTTTGGTGCTGTAATTGTGTGGGAAAAACATCCTCCTTTGATTTGTCATAGTAAGGCCTTCCCCCTGGAGGACTTTATCGAAAATACGACACATGATATTCATATCCTCAGTGGCGAAGGCGAGCTTCTCGACGGTAGTCTCCGCAGCCGGTATCACCATTACAGTATCAAGTGGCTGCCCACCCATCAAACCGAACACTTTGTCGTTCACGCTTTTTGCTGTGTATTGGGCGAGATTGGCTTGTTGCCTGGCAAGGGTTGTCTGTTGTAAAGCAAGTTGTCTTTCAACATCCGCTTTTTTTCTCTGGATATGTGCTTTTTGCTGTAAGACCTCATAACGCTGTTGGGCCACCTGCTGAGTAGGTTGAACATTCACGGCTGAAGCCGAGTTTGAGGAAGGCGCCGCCACAGATTCAGGGGCGACCTGAGATTGCAGAATATTGTTTACTGCCAACAACAAAGTCATGGCTGCCAATAGAATATATGTTTTATGTGATGTTTTCATTTTTCATCTCCTTGGTGACTGCGTTTTAGTTGATCGATGATCAGAAAGTGACTACCTTGATTTTCTCGGAAAAACGATCGTAGTCTATTTTTTCATTTGCGAAGTCATCAACGTCGGATTTCTTTGCTCGAATCGTCAGAACGTTGGTCTCGGCAACTGTCTTCGTAAGAAGGCGCACTGTCTTACTACTTTTATCCACCTTGGTTACGACTGTGACATCCCCTTTACCTTTTGCGAATTCACCTGTAGGCGCCGGTCCAGGGGCGTTGATAACAACCGTCACCAGCTCATCGGCCCCGATATGCCTTATGTTGGATGCGTGCTTGAGTGTTGTTAGCAGCGCCGTTCGAAGCCTTTCGGCTTTCTGAGCATCGTACTGGGGCCTGTCATCTTCGTTGGAATTGGAGGTTTTCCCATAGAGCAGTTCCTCTTTTGTGTCCCGCCATACAGCATCCTTGCTCTCCGGCTCCTTCTGCTCAACCTTGGGGGGTGGAACCATCGGAAAATTTGTCTTGAGTGTAAAGATCGCTCCAAAGCCACTGATATATATGGTCTGGGTGATTTCGACCCTGGATTGATTGAATAAGCCCGGGTACATATCGTAATTCCGTTCCATTCCATAGGGCATATTAAGTGTTTCGTTAAGCTTATTTCCGAATATACGGGACATAACCGCCATGTCTTCAGCAAGCTCCGAGACAACCTGGGTTGTGGCTTTTTCACCTGGGATTATCAGCATGTTGCTCGATGCAAGTCTTGAATTCAACGAAGGAATTGCCCGGCCAACGCTGACGCTGGGAACTGTCGGCTCCACATGTGTCTGAGTCCCTAAAACCTGCATAGGGGGCTGGGCGACTGCGACAGGCGGTAAAGATGAAGCCGAATCAACCGCCACCATAGGTTGGGGGACACTCTGCTGAGCGTACGTTTGCGCTGTAATTGCACCAAATACGAGAAAAACCATGCATGAAATGATAAAAGTTCTCATCTTCTACTCCTTTCGAGTATCCAAGGGATTCAATTCATCTTGTCCGTCAAACTCCGGCGTTGCAGGCTGCGTATATGTGAGCAGCTTGAACACCTGTTGCTTTGTTCGCTGGAATTCATCATCTGTTTCATAAGCCAGCGCTTGCAGTCCTTTGGTCAGTTGTGTCTTGTCCTTAAGTCGTTGCTGTTCCAGAAAATAGATCGCTTCTGCGATACGCTTCATGTCCTGAGTCTGGGCATTACTGATTGATTGGACCAATTCGCCAAGAAGCTCATTCGTTGTTGCATTGGATGCAGCCAGAGTCTGGGCGGCAAAGCGATTGAGATCGTCACGATACTGCCGACCGAGTTCTTCCTTGAGCTGAATGTACGTCTTCGCGAAGGCCAATTGCCAGCGATGGTTCATCTCATCGGAGAGCTTAGTGCTGATTTCCGCTTCGAGCGACTCTCTTAGTGATGGTTCGAGGGATGCATAAAGCTCCTCACGCAACTGCTCTGTGCCCGGCCGGCCCAGTGCAGAGAGGCGACCACCGAGATATCCACAAAATAACATTAGCACGGCCGCTACGGCAATCCTCATAGAGAGCCTGCCTAAGTTGCCAGCAACCCCTATCTTCTCGAAGAGTCCTGTCGCTTGGGGTAGTTGTTCGCCCGCCTGACTGGCGGAGTCGTTAAGTTTGGAGATCGTAGCTTCCATCAGGTCTGCTGGTGGACCTTGTGGGATTGGCTCGCTTTTGATCTGGTCTATTGCTTTTCGAAGGATATCATTTTCATCATTCATGGCGCCACCCGTTCTTCATGGCCCTCTAATCGCGTTAGGGCCTCTTTGAGTTTGGTTTTGGCTCGGTGCAGCAGCACGCCTGCAGCGTTTGTGCTGATTTCAAGCTCTTTTGCTATTTGTCTGTAGCTCATGTTATTCAAACATCTTAGGCAAAAGGCCTGTGCCTCCGCCTGCGACAATATTGAAAGCGATCTTCTTAGCTGTTGGGCCAATTCATGATTCTGCGCGTTTTGTGCAGGACCTGTATTCTTAGCAGGCACGTTTGCCCAATCCGCCGGTTCGGAGTTCGGCTTTTTGTATCGCAGCCTCCGACGGAGCTGGTCAATCGCCCTGGTAGTCGCAAGGCGAACCAATAAGGCCGGGAAGCTGCGTATACTTTGGCGCCTTGAGAGCTCCAGGGCGCAAATAAAAGTCTCCTGGAAGCAATCTGAAGCGTCAGCATGGTTGCCGAGTAGTCTGTAGGCGGTCTGCCACACAGACGGACCGTGTTTTTCCACAATCGTTTGCCAATCAATGACTTGCAAGCTATTCTCCAGTTACGGCCTGACGATCATCATCCAGGTCACCGCAATAATAGTCGAAGAGGAGCCTGTCTTTATTACAGGAAAATGTCTCGACGGCCTACGTCACAATAGCAGATGCAGGTCGTGGAGTCCGTCAGATGTGCTTGGCGCCAACATATCAAACTACAAAAAACATTAGAAGCGTTGCATGAAAAGATATGCAAAAAAAAATAAAAAATTGTTTTATTCGAGTGGCTTGCTTTTTTTTCTTGCAAAGATTAGCACTAAGTGTAAAACAGTAGTTGCTTGATCCTTTTGCATCATCGTGCATTGAAATGGCAGTCATCTTGATGGAGGCCAGGAATGACAGGGCATAGCAGGTTCGTGACACTTCTTCTAATAATTCTCGTCTATCTTTCTGGATTGTGCGGGTGTAACAGCAAGAGCGCAAAGGCTCCGATGGAGCAGGAAGTCAAAACAGTGACTCCAGGCGAGCAGAAAGCCCTCTTACTGAAACAGCTCGATCGGAAGTTCGAAAATCCAGATGCACATTTTCAGCTCGGTCAGATGTACCACAGTGAGCAGTTGTACGATCAGGCGGCGTATCATTACAACATTGCATTAGGTTTCGATCCGGCTCAAAGAAACGCACAAGCAGCGATAGTGAAGCTTCTGATGGATGAAAAGAAGGATACGGAAGCTCGAACGAAGGCCGGGCTGTTTATGAGTCAGGTTGTCAACTCATACCCTGAATCATTGAAACTTTCCAGAGCATTCAAGGCCCAAAACGTCGAGGAGTATGCGCTGGCATGCTATCAACAGGCGCTGCGAATTCAGCCGGAGTCCGCCGAAATATACAAAGACCTGGGCTTTTACCATCTTAACAAGGGCGACGGGGAACTGGCGAAAAGCTACCTGACGCGAAGCTTCCAGCTTAATTCCAACCAGCCTGATGTAGCCGGGGAGTTAGGCCGGCTTGGTGTGGAAGTTAGAGTGCCCGAAGCACCAAAGAAGAAACCAAGGATTTGGGACAGGATATTCAGGAAGAACGATACAAAACAGAAGGGAACCTGAGCCGATTAAGTGATGGAGCATGAGATCGGCTGTCTATTTGCAGGTGTTCTTTACTTTTCATTGCCCCGTGGTGAAAGGATTCGCTACGGGGTTTTTCTTTGGGATTCGCCATTTTCCGCTTATTATCTCCCTGGTAGTGTGATGGCCGGCGCATCGCATATAGCCAAATGCGTCGCGTCTGATTCGAATTGGACCGCCGGCATCGAGCCCGCAGTCAATTCGCTCCGAGTCACCACCGTATCTGTTGTGAAAAGAACAGTCGTATCGAAAACTCGCATGTGAAAATGCTCTCGTGTTTGGGGCATACTGTGATTTCGGCTTGTTTTCATGCCTGGATTGCACGTTGGGGGCTCGATTGTGTTGATGATTCGCCCTGTTGCGTCGATTGGAAAGGCTATACAATGGCTTGCGCCTTCGAGCAGCTTTGGTATCGAAGACGATATGTGAAACCAGGAGCACCTAAAAACACCATGAATTATTGCAGGTAATGATATTATTATGTTTTCCAAGGAGAGTAGAGTCATGGTACGCATAGTTTTTTGCTTCATTGCAGCGGTATTGCTTGTGCTCGCCTTACCGGGGTGTGCCAAGAAGAGCGACGTTACCGTTCTGAAGATCGGACATTCTCTCGATGTGGAGCACCCCGTTCATAAGGCAATGCTCTTCATGGCGGAGAAGCTCAAGGAGAAATCCGCAGGCAAAGTGATTCTTCAGATATATCCCGGAGAGCAGTTGGGCTCGGAACGCGATATGATCGAGCAGGTTCAGATGGGCCTGTTGGACTTGACCAAAGTTTCCACGTCTCCGTTAGAAAGTTTCGTCCCTGTATTCAGCGTTTTCAGCGTGCCTTACCTGTTCAGGGACAGCGATCATCTCTGGAAAGTGCTGGAAGGGCCTATCGGAGAGAAGCTCAAGGGGGCGGGAGAGAACGTCGGTCTCAAGGGTCTGTGCTATTATGACGCGGGCAGCAGGAGCTTCTACACCAAGGAAAAGCCAATAATGAATCCGACGGACCTTGAGGGAATGAAGATCAGGGTCCAGGAGAGCAAGACATCGATGCAGATGATACAGGCCATGGGAGCGTCACCGACGCCCATCGCATGGGGTGAGTTGTACACTTCATTGCAACAGGGAGTTGTAGACGGGGCCGAGAACAATCCGCCCAGCTTTTATCGCTCCGGCCACTTCGAGGTTTGCAAACATTACAGTCTTGACGAACATACAATGGTTCCGGACATAGTCATTGCAAGCGCGAAGAAATGGAGCAAACTGCCTGCTGATATTCAAAAAATGGTCCAGGACACGGCCAACGAATCCGTAAAGTATGAAAGGCAACTGTGGAAAGAGGCGACTGAAAATGCACTCAAGGCGGTGCAGGCGCAGGGAGTGAAAGTGTACAAAGCCGACAAGGCGGCCTTCAGGCAGAAGGTTGCACAGATGCACGAATCATATAAGGGCACTGAAGTCGGTGAGCTAATGACAGAGATTGACAAGGTTCAGTAGTTATGCTCGGTGTTATCATCAAACTGAAAACGTGGCTGGTTAAGGCTCTTGAGTTAACAGTCATACTGATTATGGGTTTTCTGGTGGTTGATGTGGTCTGGGGAGTCTTTACCAGGTACGTTCTGGGACACCAAAGTCCATGGACCGAAGAGCTGGCAAAGATGCTCCTGATCTGGGTGGCGTTGCTTGGCGCCAGTGTAGGCTTCATTCGAGAGAGCCACCTGGGAGTAGACTATTTTGTCAGCAAGTTGAGCGAGCGATGGAGAATTGCAGGTCGCTTGGTAGTATATCTGCTAACCGCAGTTTTCGCCTCGATTGTCCTTATATACGGAGGATACAGGCTTGTATCGCTGACGCTTGAGAATGGTCAGCCCTCGCCTGCATTGAATATCGAGATGGGTCATGTCTATCTTGCCATTCCAATCAGCGGAGTCTTCATCGTGCTGTTTTCCATCGAAACGCTGATTGAATCGATCAGTTTATTGAAGAAACGCTCTGGTGCTTAGGGGTAGTGTAGTATGGATTTGCCTGTATTGATCCTGGCGGTTAGTTTTATTGTTTTCCTATTGATGAATGTCCCGATCGCTGTAAGCATTGGGCTTGCCACGCTATTAACTGTTCTCTATGTAATGGGCTCAGTTAACGATGCCTCTCAGATTATTGCCCAGCGGATGGCCACCGGTATCAACTCCTTTTCACTGCTTGCTATACCTTTTTTCATTCTGGCAGGCCTGTTTATGGGAAGGGGAGGGATTGCGCGCAGGCTTATCGAGTTCGCCGGCACTTTGGTGGGTCGGTTCACGGGCGGACTGGCCTACGTTAATGTTCTGACCTGCATGCTCTTTGGAGCGTTGTCCGGTTCGGCTGTTGCTGCGGTATCGGCAGTGGGCGGTTTTATGATTCCTGAGATGAATAGGAAGGGCTATGACAGGGATTTCAATGTGGCTGTTTCCACCACCGCCGCGACGACGGGACTTATGATCCCGCCGAGCAATATTATGATCGTCTATTCACTCGTGGCGGGTGGAGGCGTTTCCATTGTCGCGATGTTTATGGCGGGTATACTTCCAGGAATATTGTTCGGGCTGTTGCTAATGCTGGTCTGCGGCATTATCAGCAGGAAGCGAAAATACGGAGCGGGTGAAAAGGCAGGCTTGATGCAGATTCTCAGGGCGTTTAGAAAAGCGGTCTTGAGTCTGCTGCTTATCGTTATTGTTTTGGGCGGTATCCTTGGAGGGATTTTCACAGCGACTGAAGCAGCGGCAATCGCAGTTGTCTATTCGTTTATTCTTGCTGTGGTTGTGTACAGAGAAGTCAAGCTGACGGAAATACCCGCTATCCTGCTTCAGTGCGGAATTACCACGGCGGTTGTGATGTTCCTTATCGCAACTTCATCGGCAATGTCCTGGATAATGGCTACTCAGAATATTCCGCAAAATGTCAGTGCAGCGCTGCTATCGGTCTCAGGGAATAAAATAGTGATTCTGCTGATTATTAACACCCTGCTTCTATTCGTTGGGACATTCATGGATATGACGCCGGCGGTTCTCATCTTCACGCCCATCTTCCTTCCGGTAGCGCAGAGCATGGGCCTGCACCCGGTCCATTTCGGGATGATCATGATCGCCAACCTTTGTATCGGGCTGTGCACTCCACCTGTCGGCACTTGTTTATTTGTCGGATGCGGCGTCGGCAAAACCACCATAGTCAAGGTGTCCCGGCCGCTTCTTCCGTTCTTCGCTGCTATGGTAGTCGCTCTGATGCTGGTTACGTATATCCCGGATATTTCCATGTTCATTCCCAAAATCCTGAAGCTTGTTGTTCTTACTGAAAATCTATAGGGGAAGCTATGGATCGGGGCCAACTCGGGCAAATACATGTGGACAGACAGGTGTAATGTGTTGATGAAGGCATTTTGTTTATATGGGATATGGGGACTGAAGCGAGGATCGCTATGAGCTTGATGTCACTGGTGTCGATTTTATCCATTGTATCCTGCCTGTCGAATGAAGGGGTACCTGAGATGCTGAAAGGTGGATTCAAAACGTTTGAGACTGTAATGCCAGGCTCTGCTGAGCAATGGGATAGTCAAAAGATTGAGCTGCGTGAAAAGTTATGGGGGCTGCTTGGTGACTTGCCTGCTGTTTTTACACCTGAGGTGAAGATTGACAAATCCGAATCCCACGAAGGATACACACTGGAGCACTTTACATTCGATAACGGAATTGGCGATACGGTCTATGCCTATATTCTTATACCGGCAGATCATGAAGGTCGAGGGCCTGCGATACTTTACAATCATTATCATGGGGGGAAATACAAGCAGGGCAAGGAGGAATTGATAACAAAAGCTTTCGAGCAACTGGATTTCGCCACGGGAGAGGCTTTGGTGCGCAAGGGCTATGTGGTGCTTGGTATAGACGCATACGCTTTCGGCGAAAGAAGGTTCCAAGGCCCCGCGGGCGAAAAGGAAGAAGGCGGCAGAACTGAAGAGTCGCTGTTCAAGACCTTCCTGTGGGAAGGCAAAACGATGTGGGGGATGATAGTCCGGGATGATCTTCTGGCGCTGAACTATCTTGCATCTCGGCCTGAGGTTGATCCGAAAAGAATTGCGGCTATGGGAATGAGCATGGGTTCGACGCGAACGTGGTGGATCGCTGCGATGGATGAGCGGATCAAGGTTGCAATCAGCGTATGTTGTTTGACACGTTATCAGAATCTTATCGCTCATGGAGAAGTCAGACAGCACGGCATTTATTACTATGTGCCCAATATGCTCAGGGAAGGAATCGATACAGAGTCGGTCGTGGGGATGATTGCACCGAGGGCTCATCTGACGCTTACCGGCGACAATGACGGTGGATCGCCCGCTGATGGTGTGAG
>CAZYMD010000073.1:10557-21694 GCA_964649005.1 uncultured Pirellulales bacterium | reverse complement strand
GGGGGCTCTGGTGGTGGCGGCTATGGTGGCGGCGGCTATGGCGGCGGCGGTTATGGTGGCGGCAGCGGTAGTGGGAGCACCGAGGATTATGAGAGACATCTTCCGAAAGAAATGGTTGTGGAAGCGGCCATGACAATCGGCGGTGGCGGTTGGGGCGCTGAAAACGTTGTGTGTGGAAAATACGGTGACAGGAAAGAGGACCCGGACAGCAGCAAACAGGATAACCTTATAGTCCACGGGACCATTACGGAAGTCCTCAGAGGCGTGGTTGGGGCGATAGGTAAAGACGGCTTCAACAAGCAGTACTACATGGACAGCCGGCTGCTCGAGGGTATTCTACCCGGCGATATCTGGCTTAGTGGCAAGTACGTTCCAACACCAGCCGGTTGGCACGACTATCGCCCGGATATTTAGCATCTGCATGATTGGATAAAACAAAGCAAGCCATTAGAGTTGGACACACAGTTGCGCCCTATAATGCCAACGCTATCACGCGATGGGGCATATTAGGGCGCAACTTGCATTTCCACTTCCCTTTATACACGTCTTTAGGACCAATCTCTTGGTCTGCTTATAGGACCACGTCCTGCTGCATCAGAAATAGCGTTTCAGTCACAAGTAATTGCATTTTGCAGGTAAAACGGGCGGCTATTCGAGCCGAATAATACATACGTCAGAGTATATACATGGAATCGGTATATGAGCACCCGGACGGAGACCGTTACGGTGATCGTTTCCGGGGCGATTAGGAAAGGTAACTCGGCGTGGGCATTAGACGGCTGCTTAATCTTGGAGACAATGGTGTTCTCGGACTGGACATCGGTTCTTCGTCTGTCAAGACGGTAGGGCTGCGTAAAGATGATCGGGGCTATGCAGTTACGACAGCGGGTATCGCCAATATCAACTCCTCGGGATCGAGCAGCAATCTGATACGCAAGTCCAGCGCGGTAAGGGCAATCCAGGATTGCCTGGCACATACGGCGGCAAGGACCAAGCTTGTAGTGTGCAGTCTGAGTGGTCCTGAAGTGGTGGTTCGAGATTTTGCATTCCACGCGATGCCCCTCGAAGAGATAGAGGGAGCAATCGAGCTTGAAGCCTCGCAAGTCTGCCCGTTCAATGTTGCAGACATCACGGTTGACTACCAATTGATGTCGAACGACAACGACAATATCGACGGCATTCTCGTTGCTTTGCCAAACAATCTCATAAACAACAAGCTCCAAATCACAAAGGAAGCCCGCCTCGATTGTACAATGATCGACGTTGACGGGCTGGCGCTGCTGAACTGCTTCAATGAGTTCGAGAAGCCGGATCCGGGCCAGACGATAGTGATCCTGAATATCGGCGGCATGCACGCAACACTGGTCATCATGGACGAGAACGGATTGCCATCCATTCGTGACATAAAGCATGCCGGCAATGCCATCATGAATCAAGTCGCATTGGCGCGCAACATGTCGGCGGCAGAGGTAGGCCGCATTCTTTCAGAAGGCTCGGCTGAGGAGAAGGCACAGCTTGGGCCAAGTCTGGAAAAGGCGTGCCGGGGATTAGTGGAAGATGTCAACACTACATCGCGTTTCTACAAGACCCAGCACAAGACAGCCACGTTCGAGCGAATGCACGTTTGCGGGGGCTTCTCACTCGTCGAAGGATTTGTGGATGTGCTCAACGAACAGCTCCCAATTGAGGTCGTGGGATGGAATCCCTTTGACAATATGCATCGCGATGCGAGTTTCAGCCAGTATCCCGACGACGGAGAGGACATCCTACGGACACAAGGGCCCGTGCTGGCGGTTGCAGCGGGCCTTGCTTTGAGGTCGATATGATATGTTCACAATAGATTTGCTAAAAGGCCAGGGCATCCCGATGAAGACGACGCCGCAGGGTATCGCTGTTGCGGCTGTTGCCGCCCTTGCACCTATGGCTGCGGCAATCGTGCTATTCGGGTTCTATCTTAGCGACAGAGTTCTCATATCGGTCCGGCAACAGCAGTTAGCCCACTACGAGGCCAAGACAGCGGAACTCTCGGGAGTTGTAGAGTATCAGGAGAAGCTTGAGGCGGACAGATCGGTCCAACGCGAATGCCTTGTGGAAGTGAACAAGCTTGTGGCGAAGCGTCACCAATGGTCCGGCGTACTGGCGACTCTGGCGGACAGCATGCCTGAATCTCTCATTTTGACTTCTCTGGAGGTGGAGGAGCGTCAGGTTAAGAAGAAAGTTCCGGACGAGGATGACCCAACCAAGATGGTCGATGTCACGGTTCCGGCCAAAACATTAGTGATGAATGTCCGGGAGGCCGGGGGATCGGACACCGGTGCGGTGAGAGTTCTTCGCGAGCGGTTGTACGCTTCTGAGGTGCTTGCTCCGATGCTCGAAAATATAGTTGTCTCGCAAGAGACCGCCACTTTTGACGACCGCAATGTGATTTCCTACGAAATAGGCTGCCTGTTAAAGAGCAAGATGTAGCAAAATTCTTATGAAATTAATTCACAAGAGATACCTGAAGACAATCTCCATGACGTGGGGCATATCGCTGGCCCTGCTTCTGCTGTCATATGTGGTTGTTCTGGGCCCACAGGGAAGAGCCAAGAGCAACACGCTGAGAAATCTGATCGAGCAAGAGCAGGCATACAAAGCTGCACGCAAGGCGACGGAAGAGCAGGCGCAGGAGCGTCTGAAAGAGCAGCTTCGGCATCTCCGCGACAAGATCGGAGACTTCGTTGTGGCGTTCGAGGATTCGGCGAACCTGACATTCGACATAAGTCGGATGGCCAACGAGCGTGAAATAGAGTCGTTCAATATCAAGAACCAAGGTGACATCGGCACATCTGTGACCGAAGAGAACAGGACCGTGCTTGAAAACTACGTGGAAGTGGATTTCTCGGCAGGCTTCAATCAATTTGCATCTTTGCTCAATGCCATCGAGAGGCACCGGCCGGTAATGTTCGTAGACAGCTTCACAATAAGCCCGCCTGACCAGTTAAGCGGCAAACCACAGATAAACATGAATCTGATATGTCTGGTTAGAAAAGAAAACAATAATTGAGAACAGGCGCATTCTTGCGTCACCGTGCAATGTTTTGAATATGCGAACTATAGCGATAGCAAACCAGAAAGGCGGTTGTGGGAAGACGACAACCGCGGTCAACCTATCGGCGGCGCTGGCTATGGCGCAGAAGCGCGTGCTGTTGATTGACCTCGATCCTCAAGGCCATGCAACACTTGCCTTCGGATACGAACCGCGCGCTATCGACAAGACTGTCTACAATGTACTTGTGGAGCCTGATTTCGGAATCCGCCGGGCTATCCTGGATACGAGGATCGAATGGCTCGATTTGGTTGCGAGTAATGTATTGCTCTCAGGCGCCGAACTCGAGCTTGCAAGTCTACCGAGAAGAGAGTTCGTACTTAGCGAGCGCATCGAGAGCGTCGGTAATGATTACGATATTTGCGTTATCGACTGCCCGCCATCTCTGGGGCTTTTGACTCTTAACGCCCTTCTTGCAAGCACGGACGTCATCGTTCCGGTTCAGGCGCACTATTACGCGATGGAGGGTCTCAAGGAGCTGTTCGAGACTGCACAGGTAGTACGAGAGCGATTTTATCCATGTCATGTCAGGATTATGGGGCTGCTGCTGACACTGGCGGAGGATACGAACATTTTCGGCAGACAGATACAAAAGCAGATGCGTGATTACTTCGGGGACCTTGTGTTCAAGACTGCCATTCACAGAACCGTTCGACTGGCGGAGGCGCCTAGCGCGGGACAATCGGTGCTGACATACGCTCCGAAGAGTCGCGGCGCTTTTGAATACACGGCCTTTGCGCAGGAAGTACTAAGCGGCATCCTGAAGAGCGAACCGGTGAGGCGAAACAGGTATTATGAAGTAAATCTCCCGATGGTCGGAGCAATGCGGGTATGACAACATTACGAAGGAATTCGGTTGTGGATTAGGAAGACTTTGGCTTTAGCGAGCTAAATCGCAGCGAAGCATCATGAGAACAATAGCGATATCAAATCAGAAAGGTGGTTGCAGCAAGACGACGACGGCGGTGAACCTCAGCGCGGCTTTCGCTATAAAGGGCAGGAGGACTCTGGTTATAGACCTCGACCCGCAGGGTCACTCGACGATGGGCCTGGGACGGAATCCGGAGCGGCTGAATGAGACGGTCTACGACGCGCTGACGAACGTAGATGTATCTTTGCCGCAGGTCATTACGGGGACCAACATCGAACTGCTTAAGCTGGCTCCGTGCAACATACTGCTGGCAGGGGCGGAACTGGAACTGGCCATGATGTACGGCAGAGAATTCGTGCTAAGCGAAAAACTGAGCCAGGTTAGCGGGCAATATGACTTCTGTCTTATTGACTGTCCACCCGCTTTGGGCCTGCTGACTTTAAACGCCCTGGTGGCGTCGAACGACGTTGTAGTTCCGGTTCAGGCACATTACTATGCGATGGAGGGTTTGAGGCAGTTGCTCGAAACTGTGACAAAGATCAGGGAGCGGTTTCATCCATGTTCGGTCAGGGTGCTGGGTCTGCTGCTCACTTTCATTCAGGAGCGGACGACTTTGAGCAAACAGGTACAGGAGCAGATGCGGGAGTACTTCGGCGATCTGGTGTTCGATACGGTGATTCATATGAACACAAAGTTGGCTGAGGCCCCAAGCGCCGGTGAGTCCGTGTTCACTTATGCCCCTACGAGCAGAGGCGCTCTCGAATATGCGGCTCTTGCCGAGGAGATATTGAGGCGGGAGCATATGGGAAGCGAGAAGGAATCGACCTATGAAACAACATAATCACAACGGGCCTGGCCTTCATAAGGAGGTTTCGGCGATCTTCGATGGAGTGCCGCTCAGCAACGGCGGCGCGGCCAACTCTGTCGGACAGGCCGACTTGAAGGCCGATGCTGCAAGCTCGACCGAGACAGCGAAGATCCGCCCAGAGACGGACACGGAAGCTACGGCATCGGATTCACCTCAGCCTGTAAAGCCAATCCGTCAGGAGTACACAAGGGGCAGCGTGAAATCCATATCCGCACGGAAGGGTATTGTGCAAAGTCTGACAAGTATATTCGTATCGTTGAATCTCGATGATGCAGACACCAGAAGGCAAAAGATCATGGCGCTACTGATACCCGTGCTGCTGGTTACCCTGGTTCTGGTGTTTGTCAAAGTATTAGGGGGACCGTCCCGCACAATCGCCAGTACCGTAGTGGAGGAGGAGCCTCAGGAGGAGGCGACAATCGATGAGAGCGAAGTGGATTGGAAGCTTCCTGCGTTGTATGCCGAACCAAGTCGAGATCCCATGAAGTCGGAGCTGGAAATTCGAAGCAGACAGACGAACAAAGATGAGAATGACATGGAGACGGAGACTGACACGAGTGAACAGCAATCCGTCGCACTCAATGGAATGGAGATTACAGGGATTCTGTATAGCAAGGACAGGCCGGCAGTGATTGTGGGCACTGAGATCTTGCATGAAGGCGACAACGTGCTCGGCGCCAAGATCGTCAAAATTTACAAGGACTGTGTTGAGTTCGAGCTGGACGGTAAAAGATGGAAAGAATCTGTGCGACCTTAGAATAGGGATCGTCTGCGGTATTATGCCGTTGAATTGAAAAAAGGAAAGAAGATGAGAAGCTTAGCAAGCAAATACACGGCGTCGATGTTCATAGGAGTTATCACGATCATCGTCCTGACCTGTTCAATGGCTTCGGCCTTCGCTGAGGACCCCATAAAGCCAGAGAACAACTTCGCGGACAGAATGCAGAAGCAGATAAGCGTTCAGTTCAGAAAGACACCGATCGAGGATGTCGCACGCGCGCTTGCAGACCAGGCAGATGTCGATATTGTGATGAGCCCTAAGGTTATGGGCGAGGTGACGGTCACGCTGACAGACGTTCCTTTGGAAGAGGCACTGAAGGCTATCTTCACCGTGCATCAATGCAGCTACGTCCTGGATAAGAACTTGATCAGGGTTATGACAGCGGACGAGCAAATTGAACGGCCTGCTATTTTAGAGAGCAAAACGTTCGATATTGTCTACGCAGATCCCACTCAGGTTGTAGAGGGGCTTAAGGATGTGAAATCCAAAGAGGGGTCCGTATCCTATATCAAAGGTACGAGCCATGTGATGATTACCGACACAGAAAGCAAGATCAAAGACATCACTATTTTTATAGAAAAGATCGATCAGCCAACACCGCAGATACTGGTCGAAGCGAGAATATACGACATCACGAGCAAGGACAGGCTCGATCTGGGTGTGGAGTGGCAGGCGGGAAGAAACACGACATATTCGACAACAGGCGGCGTCACAGGCATTGGGACGAATCCAACTGATGGTAGAGACGATCCGTTCCTGACCTCAGGATTCCAGGGGGCAAGCACAAAGGCAGAGACGGCCAGTGGTATGCTGAGGATGGGCTGGCTGAACCACAGCATGGACGTCGACGTCCTTCTCAGGGCGCAGCAGGAGAATATCCACGCCAAGCTGCTTGCAAATCCGCGAATTCTGGTTATCGACAACGAAACGGCAACGATCAAGATCATCTCCCAAATTCCATACCAGGAGCTTCAGGAGTCCGCTCTTGGGGGCAGCGTGGGCACGACAGCCTTTCGTGAAGTCGGCGTCGAACTTGAAGTAACGCCCCACCTTGCATACCGCGATGGCATGATTCGGCTGCATCTGCGACCGGTCTTCAGCGTCATCACGGGTGAAGTCTACGTCGTAGGCCAGGGCGCCAGCTATCCGCAACCGATCGTTGACAGGCGTGAAGCCGACACAAAGCTGCTAATCAAGGACGGTCAGACAGTAGTGTTGGGAGGACTGAGGAAGAAAGACGTTACGAAACAGACCAACAAGATTCCGGTACTCGGGGATCTGCCGCTGCTTGGTAAACTCTTCAGATTCACTGGTGAAGATACAATCACCAGTGAGTTGGTGGTGTTCATTACTCCACGGATAGTTACCCAGCCTGCACTTACGCCTGATGAAGACAGGGCTTATAAAGAGACCGAGTTCAAGAGGCCGGAGCCCGACCATACGAAGGCGGAGATCCTCGCCGGAGCACAACACTCGTTTCAGACCTCCAACGATACTCTACATTAGGACAATCCATAGTTGTTTGAAAGTCTGATGGCAAATCCGGAGCAGTTTGGCAGCCAGGCAAGATAATCTCTCTCAATCTCCACACCCAGTCTGCATCGACAAGTCCCTGACAGGCGAGTCCACAACCTTCAGCAACCGCATTTAACGTTCACATTGCAAGCGGGCGTATTCGACTTGTTTTTACCGAAGGACAAAAACCATCATAATGACGACGTGGTGGACTCGGAGCGACTACTGCTGTAAGATTACCCAGTGGTTTGGTCGAAACACATTTGAATGTTTGTGGCTATTTGTGGGAGGATGCGCAATATGATCCGGACGTTGGTTCGTTCATTTCTGTGTGTGGCTATTGTGTTTTCGGCGGAAATCTCAATACCAATAATGTCAGAGGTATCCGAAAAAGGGTGAAGCGAAAAGCCTGGACAACGATCCAAATCTTGCGGGTTGGTGGAAATTCGACGAGAACGGCGGCAAAATCGCGGCTGATTCTTCTAAAGGCAATCACGATGGGCAGCTCAAGAGTGGGCTTTCTTTCGAGAATGGAACTGCTGAAGGGCGAATCGGCAAGGCCATCAGGCTTGATGGAAAGGAGGGCTGGATTGAAATTGGGGGGTACAAGGGCGTTACTGGAGTGCGGGCAAGGACCATATCACTCTGGATAAGAACGGAGAAACCCAGCGGAGAGATTGTGCGTTGGGGTGTGCCGGAGCCTGGGCAAATGTGAATGTTCTGCTTTTTCGGGCCCCATCCCGGTGTTACACCACAAGGCGGTTATCTATACATGAAAGACACGGTTCATGATAATAATTGGCATTACCTAACTGTTGTAGTTGAGAGGGCGTATCTGCCCAATCTGCATGACCACGTCAAGCTCTACAGGGACGGCAGGATAGCTGAAATCCATGATATTGGCCTGTTGGATCTCTTCGAGATCAATACAGGGGCGGAATTGGATGTCAGAATCGGCAGGCATTTCAGTGGTCTTCTTGACGATATTCGCATCTACGATCGAGCGCTGTCCATGAAAGAGATTGGAGCCCTGTTCAGGCTGCGGAGCGGCTATCCAGTGCCAGGGTCGTGATATTGGGAGTGATTGGGGCAACACCGCCTGCCGCTAAAAGTTCAACAGAATGATTATATATGCTAAATAACGAAGATAGCAGCAACCGGACCACAAGGTTTGTGAGGCCATGCAGATCAATAATGAAAGGCGGTTTTCTCCATTCAAGAATAAAGAAAATTGTCGTTCAAGCTGCTAAAATCACCTTTACTACGGCCAAAACGAAGTGCGACGACAACATCAGAGCGGGGGTCTGCCGGAATACAAAGATTTTGTAGAAAAAGTGCTTGCTGCGTAGAAGTCTTTGTAGTATAGTAAGTTGCAGTACTTGGTAGTTTCCAATTGTTGTGTTTTTTATGGCAAGAAGGAAACTAAGCCGGGAGTTGCTGCCAGAGAGCAGCCCTTGGGATTAATTATTTAAGATGTGTGATGGGCTGTGGGCTCGCCGGAGCGTGTGCGTTTCACACAGCGTTGTGAAGTAGATAGAATCCATGTTCGCAACTGGTCTTTCCTTCAAGTGAGGTAGCTAATGGCAACAGTTACGAAGAAAGAACTTATTGATCGCATTGCCGAGCAGACTCAGGCCAAGAGGGTTACTGTCAAGCAGATAGTCCAGGCTTTTCTCGATGAGATAACGAAAGAGTTGTGCCAGAACGACAATCGTTTGGAGTTCCGTGATTTCGGCGTATTCGAAACAAGAACGAGGGCCGCTCGAGTTGCCCAGAACCCCAAGACCCTCGCGCGGGTGGAAGTGCCTGCGAAACGAACGGTCAAGTTCAAGATGGGTCGGTTGATGAGAGAAAGCCTTTCTTCTGCTCCTGTTAAATCTTCCGAAGCAAAATGATCTTTCATAGAACGAACTTATAACTTGCTGCTTCAAAAGATCGGGTCAAGTGCGCAGTCCCCAACAAATACTACTACGACGAAAACCCGGCTTCGGTTCGATATAATTTGTAGGTTGTTCACAAGGAGTTGTTTATGTCGGATGGTAAGGTTAAATGGTTCAATGCGAGGAAGGGTTACGGATTTATCGCCACTCCCGATGGCCGTGACGTCTTCGTCCACTACTCCAGCATTTCAGGCGATGGGTACAAATCGTTGGACGAGGGTGATCCGGTCACATTCGAGGTTGTTGAAGGTGAAAAGGGCCCAAGGGCCGAAAACGTGGTGGCAGGTTCAGCCTCGGCTGAGTAAAAGTTCCCAATCAGGTTGGGTCCCAGAGGCTCAACAGATGCGTAGATGATGGCGATCCCAGGATAGCCAACCGTCATTTTATACCGACGGTGTCGGTCAGGGATCGTTTTATGGTGCAGTATAGTTCCCTGATACCGGATGGGAATAGGTGGCAACGCAGCGGAAGGAGTGATGTGACGGAAAGGCGGCAAGACCTTCCATGCGATGAACATATAACGTAACAAAACGTATATTTTCATGATGGGTGAAGAATACCAATCCGCTCTAAACTGCAACGTCCTTGTGCTCAACAAGCACTATATGGCAATCCGCATAGTCCGCGCCCGTCGTGCTTTTTCCCTATTGTTCCGTGAATTGGCCGAAGTGATTTCGCTGGAAGAAGATTCGTACTGCAACTACGATATCGAAAGTTGGCGTCAGGTGAGCGAGTTTCGGTACCGGTTCGAGCCGGACGGCCACGATTGGGTGGCGACCGTTAATTTCTACGTGGCCGTTCCTCGCATAATCCGTTTGCTTTCTTATGATCGTCTGCCTCGTTCAGAGGTCAGATTCAACCGCAGGAACATATTTGCTCGTGACAGAAACCACTGTCAATATTGTGGCAAACAATTCCCAACAAGCGAATTGTCACTCGATCACGTGGTTCCGCGAAGCATGGGAGGCGGTGCTATCTGGGAAAACATCGTCTGCGCATGCACACGATGTAACGTCAGGAAAGGTGGTCGGACACCGAAACAGGCGGGCATGAAGCTCATCCAAAAGCCCGTCAAACCACGCCATAGTCCCCTTATCCACATCCACCTCAGCCACGACCGATACAGAAGCTGGAAGCAGTTCCTGGAACACGCATACTGGTCCGTAGAACTTAGATAAAGTCACGTAATAATTTCCTGACCGCTCGCTGTCTATCACGTGCAATTCACTTCGCTCGCACATTTCTTGCAATCTATTCTCTGATACAGGACAATAGAGCATCCTGAAGGTAGCTCCGGCAAATGTTGGCTCTGGCTTCTTTAACCACAAAACGAAAGGAGAAATCGAATGCAGATCGAGCGGCGAGATTTTCTCAAGGCAGTGGGTGTTGCGCTGTTTCTTAACACAACGAAAGTATTTCCAGCTTTGGTGGAAAATTCCTCGAAGAAACCAAACATCATTCTCTGCATGGCCGATGACCAGGGGTGGGGTGATCTCGCTTACAACGGCCATCCAAAGCTCAAAACGCCGAATCTCGATGTGCTGGCCGCGGCTGCATTGCGATTCGACCGGTTCTACGCCGCTGCGCCGGTTTGCTCGCCGACACGAGGCAGCGTGATGACGGGTCGCCACCCGAATCGCTTCGGATGCTTCAAGTGGGGCCATACGTTGCGTCCGCAGGAGATCACAATCGCCGAGGCGCTCAAGACAACAGGATACGTCACAGGCCACTTTGGCAAGTGGCACCTCGGTTCGGTCTGCAAAACGAGCCCGGTGAATCCTGGGGCGAGCGGGTTCGATGAGTGGCTCTCGGCCCCGAATTTCTTCGACAACGATCCGATTCTGAGCAACGAAGGAACTGCCATACAAATGCAAGGCGAAAGCTCGATTGTCACTGCCGACGCTGCAATTGAATTCATCCGCAGGCACGCCGGGTTGCGAGAGCCGTTCTTTGCGGTGGTATGGTTTGGCTCGCCCCACAATCCGCACAGGGCCGCCCAGGAGGATCTGGCGCTCTACAAGGACTGTGATAAGAAAGTGCAGGATTTCTATGGCGAGATAACAGGCATGGACCG
>CAZYMD010000073.1:0-10457 GCA_964649005.1 uncultured Pirellulales bacterium | reverse complement strand
CTGAGACTTGACGCGGGCGAGATTACAAAAGAGTACCCCGAAGATTCCTTCCCGGGCCATGCAGCCTGGCTCGATTGGCCCTGGAAGCTGCACCGCATCGAAGCGAAGAAGAGCGTTAAGTGGGAACTGTACAATCTCGCTGAGGACCCTGAAGAGGCAAGCGACGTGGCTGCGCAGAACGTCAAGCGTATAGAAAAAATGAAAGCTGGGCTTGAAGAATGGCAGAAATCCGTCGTCAGGAGCCTCAATGGCGAGGATTACTGATGCGCTGTGAATGATGTAGGAGTTTAATATGAAGACTGCATATGATCCTGTCAGACTGCTACTGTTGGCCCTTCTGATTTCCGCACTTGGGACTGCCGCGACAGGCGATAAAACCGTGCTGTGGCCAAGTGATGCTTTGAGCAAGGTAATGCGCTCAGAGGCGCCCAAACCTGGCAGTGGGCAGGTCCTGCAAATCACAGCCGCACGCGCCGAGATTGTCAGCTCGCAGGTGGTTTTCAAGCCTGAAAAGAGCTTTGATGCTGCTTCGGCGACTATTACTGACCTTCGAGGCACAGATGGTGATGCGATTATTCACGCCTCGGCAGTTAAATTGCAGTGGTTGCGATACATTGATATCAGTCGCAACACAGGGGGCATTCCGGACGATGAGTTGATTGTCAAAGCGCCTGCGAGTATTCCCGATCCATTCTGGCAAGGGTCCGCTATAGAAGTAAAGGCAAACCGGGCCCAGCCGATCTGGATAGAGGTGCACGTCCCCGATAACGCCAAAGCCGGCGACTATTACGGGAAATTGTCGGTGAAGGCAGAGGGAGAATCATTCGATCTGCCGGTCAAGCTGCATGTCTGGGATTTCGAAGTTCCGAGCGAGCGGCATTTGTCGGTCATTAACTGGTGGCGATTTCCAGGTCCTGGCTTCGAAAACGTCAAACCCTACAGCGAAGAGTACTGGGATTTGCTGGGAAGGTTCTGTGCGTTCCTTGCCGAGCATCGACAGACCGACATCCAGACCTCTATCGGCATGATTCTGGAAACAGGGGACGAACAGAAAGGCTATTCTTATGACACCAGTCGGCTCGAACGCTACGCCCAAGTAGCTTTCGGGGCCAGCATCAGGCAGATACACTTGCATTCGGTGGGAAACCGAACGGGGAATCTTACAGACTCAAGCAGTAGAATAACACCTAATGAGCCCAACCTGCGTCGGCTGGGGGCCTGGGAGAAAGTTATCCAGCGGCGAAACTGGCGTGATAAGTTTCTCGTCAGCATTTCCGATGAGCCGTTTATTCACCACGAAGAGAGTTACGCAGCCGTGGTTGATCGAGTGCATGAGATCGCACCAAGCGTTCGGTGTATAGAAGCGGTCGAGGCCGAATATCTCGGCGACCTGGATGTATACGTTCCCAAGCTAAGCCATCTTAATGTTTGGCGCCCGCGCTTCAAGCAGGTTCAAGATGAAGGCGCGGAATTGTGGTTCTACACCTGTTGTCACCCGGTCGGGCGCTATCCCAATCGTTTTCTGGACCAGTCTCTGCTGAAGGTTCGCGTGCTTCACTGGATCAATTATCTGTACGATCTGGATGGCTATCTCCACTGGGGATTGAATCACTTCGCAGCGGGCGATCCATACACTCAGGAGGCTATCAGCAAAGGTTTACCGCTCGGAGACCGGGCGATTGCATATCCAGGCACGAATAAACTACTCGGATCGCTGCGTTTCAGCGCCATGCGCGACGGCTTGCAGGACTATGAATATCTATGGGTCCTGGAAAACGAACTGTCCAAAATCAAGCGGAAGGTAGGAAAAGACGCATTCTGGCTGGATCCACGTCAACGATCGCTGGAACTGTGCCGGCGGGTGGTGTGGTCATTCCATGAATATACGCGCGATCCTGACATCATGCTGGATACTCGCAACGCCATCGCCCGTGAAATCGAAGGGCTGCTGGCCGAACCATTGTTGATAGTCCAGACATCGCCACCTGAAGGAACAATTGTGCCCGCTGGTCCGCGGAATATCGGCATTCGCGGCTTGGTCCAGCCGGGCGCAAAAGTCACGCTTAACGGAAAGCCCATCGAGAACGTGCGCCCAAGCGGATATTTCCTCCAGGCGTACTTCATGCCCGACAACAATCCAACGATTACGATTACCGTCGAGCATAACGGCAAAAAACGCACCGCCCAACGAACATTCAAATTGACCGATTGAGTCCGGCGAGCAGAATCTCGATGCAAACCAGATAGCATAGTCTCAAGCTTGCACGATGTTGCGAATCAACAGGTCTACTGAGCCGGCATGAAGCCAAGAGGCGCTCAGTCCTTCTTAACGTATAGCGTCTGGCTCGGGAACGCGAACTCGATCCCTGCCTCCTCGAACCGCTTCATCATCTCCAGGTTCACACGCTCGTGGACTTCTTGGGCGAGCCAATGATCGGGAGGCTTGACCCAGTAGCTCATATAGATATTCAGCGACCAGTCATTGAACTCATTGAAATACACTCTCGGCGGTCTGTCCGGATCGACGTTCACCTCCGGCACACCCGACAGTATCTCCTTGATTATCTCAACCGCCTTGCAGGCCTTCGCGTGTCCTGAGTCGTAGGTGATGGTAATGTTCGAAGTCCTGCGAATAAACGGCCTCATGCTAATATTCTCAACCGCCGTATTGACCAGCACGCTGTTTGGTATAGTAACCAGATGCCCTTCAAGTGTTCGCAAGCGGGTGCTTCTAAAACCAACTTCCTCTACAGGTCCCTTGTTGTCCCCAATTTTCACCACCTCGCCCATATGAAAAGGCCGATCGGCAAAGATCGTGACCGAGCCGAAGAAATTCGCAATGGTGTCTTTGGCGGCCAGTGCTACCGCAATGCCTCCGATCCCGGCGCTTAGGAATAGCGACTTGACCTTGTCCGGCCCCATCAGATTTTCGCTCATCAGCAAAATCGCCACTATCGTAATCGTCATTCGCAGAGCCTTGCGGACCACAGGCACCAGCATGTCATCGAGCGTGGTCTCGGTTTTGCTTACAACACGGTTCAAGTAGTGCTCGACAACATCGACCAGCTTATACAACGCATACGCCACAGCAATCGCCACGATAGTACGAACGACAATATCCCACGTCTTACTGACATTGGGCTGTATTCCCACCTTCTCATCGAAGAACAACGGAATCTTGGCCACGTAAACACCCGCCGCAAAAACCGCCACATACGCTGGCTTTACCAGCGACCTTACAAGCAGCGCCAAGGCTCCGTCGCCCCTCTTACGCTCTGTGCGATTTGCATAGCCCGTCAACATGAACTGAACAATCCGCCCCGCCGCCATCGTCACTAATATCACCAGCAGCATCAAAACTAACCGCCACGCCGCGTTGCCCTTGACCACTTCGTAGCCCACAATCTTCATGATCCAACTGGTCGACTCGACCTTGGGTGCAATAATGTTCTCAATATCTGTTATTGTCATACTCTTGTGCTCCGGCGATGCAATTCCTGTTATTATCCGTACGAATGGCGTTTTTTATACCTGATTGGGCATCATCTTTCCAGCGACTCGCCTGCTATTTGTCCAACCAGTCCACCACGACAACTGTTACATTATCGTGCCCCCCTGCTGCGTTGGCCGACTCGATTAATGCTTCACAGGCAGCCTGTGGTTCAGATTTACTCCGTAGTATTTGAGCTATCCGTCTGTTGGGAAGCATATCCGTTAAACCGTCGCTGCATAGCAGCAGGCGATCCTCCTTCTTCAGAGCGAAAGAGCGAACATACGGTTCAGCTCTCTCATCCATTCCCATGTATTGCGTGATCTGGCCCTGTGCATGGTGGTTCTCCGCCTCTTCGGGCTCAATTCGGCCCGCCTCCAATAGTTCGGCCACCACAGAATGATCGCGATTTATTTGCGCGATCCGGTTGTTGCGAAACCTGTAGATCCTGCTGTCGCCAACGTTTGCGATATATGCCCTTTTCGACTTTAGCAGGACCATCGCGACTGTCGCTCCCATTCCCTTGTATCCACTTTCGCTGATGCCTTCCATTCGCAGTTGTCTGTTCTGCCTGCCGATTGTTTTGCCAAGAAACGTACGCACCGCGCGGGGACTGAGGCCCTTGAGCTTATCGAGGCCAACTTCAATCATCGGAGGCAGATCGTCCGCAACCATCTTCGAAGCCAGGGCGCCGCCAAGATGGCCGCCCATTCCATCCGAAATAAGAAACAGGCCCAAATCGGGCTCGATAACAAAAGCGTCTTCGTTTTCCTTCCGAACCCTGCCCACATCGCTGGCAGCCCCCCACCGCCACCGCAGATTCGCAGGCGCCGTCTCGGTCTTGTTGAGTTTCGAATATTCTGTTTGATCCATATATCCACTCGCCAAAACAGCAGCTTGCTCATTGCACCAGGGATTGCGTACACCAGGGGCAATAGTTCCAGAAATCTGAATCTACGGGCCAGCCGCACCGTGCGCATGATTCCGGGAAAGGCCGGACCAGCCAGGGCTGTTTGACCTTACGATGACACCAGGGGCAATAACGCATGAAGCGCAGGAGCCTGCCACCACAATGCCTGCAGTGGTCATGATAATGAATACGTTGTGTGGCCGTCGCAGCCGGCGATTCGAAGCCCGGCCCATAACACCAGGGACAAAACCGCCACTCTGGCAAAATACCTTTGTGGCAAGTCGGACAGAAATGACTGCATAGTGTCCTGCTATCAAATCTGTTTCGGTCGCTGCCACACCAGGGACATGCGGACATACTCTCGGCAATCGCCTCGCCACAGTCCGTACAACGAAACAGGAAAGGAAACACGCGAGCGTACTTCTTCGCGAATGCCTCCTGTCTGAGTTTGCGCCAGTCGACGCTCCTTTTGGCGGCCGAAATAGTGTCGGTCGGAGCCAGAAGCTTCTTAGGCGCCGCAGCGAGCAAGGCTGAGAGCATCTGCTCTGCATTGGCAAAGCGACGCCCGGGATCAACAAGCAGCGTTTTCCTCATGAAAGCTGCGAACTTAAGACTCGTGCGAGCACGTAGTCGCTCATGTCCTCGCAATGGCCAGCAGAAGGGCCAGCGAGGCAGAACTCCCGCCAGATACTCGTACAATATCAGGCCGACGGCAAAGCAATCACTGCGATAAGTCGGACGCCCATAAGCTTGCTCGGGAGCAACGTAGCCTGGTGTCCCGAAATCGTCGATGGTCTCCATGCGCCCGCTGATCCTGAGACTTATTCCAAAATCACCGAGTGCTGCGCGGCCATCCGGGAACAGGAAAATATTGCCAGGGGTTACGTCGCAATGGACCACACGATGATTGTGCGCATATGCAAGACCCCGCAGGACCTGAGTTATGATGAATATTATCCGGCGGGGCGACATGGGCCTCGATCTATCCGCCAGCGTGTCGACCGACACTTCAGTTGCGAGTACAACATGATCGTTTATGAAATCGGCGTTCTTTACTGGCATGATGTGCGGATGTCGCAGCTTGGCCACCAATCGAATCTCTCGAAACAACTGGTTGCCATTCCTTTCACCATTGATTCCTATCAGTGGTATCTTCAGCGCGACGGAAATATCCTCAACAGTATCCCTGGCCTTCCAGACTTCGCAACTGCCCCCTTTACCAAGGTGCTTTTCGAGGCGGTATTTCCCAAGGCGCATCCCGACGGCGAGGTCGAGTTTGCCCGCAACGGTCGAACGTTTTTCCATGCTGTCCTTGTCAGGATTCATTTTGTTAGTCGATTCCTAAATGTGCTTCACAAATGCCGGTCGAGTTAAAATGACGACCGGTTCATGCGTATTCTTCAGTGCATTATATACTCTATTGTCCTGAATCTTTCCACTTAAAGACATATAGAACGATTCACGATTCAGTGTTTGTGAAAAAAAACTGACGCATTTTCATAGGGTGCATTACTCTTTGTCTGTGAAAGGACTACAGTACAAAAAGAGCTATCATGGACGGCAAGATCAGCAAAAAGCAACTCCGAGAATCCCCTCGAACTTCGCGGTCAACGCGAAGCTTTTTCCCTTCCGCTGAGCCCGGACAATCAAACGGTTCGCAGGAAGAATAAAGGCCGCCAGACAATGCATATCACTACAGTCAACGGTTCGGTTCGTATACACCGGTGTTTTCTGGGCGAACCAATATAGCTGCAACACTCCATTGGACAGTTAGCCGCTCGCTGACCGAAAGCTGCTTGCCCCGAACAGTTACACAGACACTAATCCGCCGAAGCGCATAAAAAAGGCCGAACGCTTGCGCCCGGCCTATTGCTGCGGGTTTTGTTGGAACGATTACTTCACCTTGAATTCGTACTCATAGGCTTTGTCCTTTGACAGGTCCTTGCCCTGGCAGCCAAGCACGAAGCTGCCTTTCTTTTTCTCGTATTTGAAATCTTTGCCGCTAAAAAGGTCCTTGGGCATATCGTTTGGTAGTTCATCGGGCAGTTTGCCCGTCCTGGCCTTGGTGATGTAGAGATTCAGTGCTGTATTGACTGCATTGAAGTGTGTCCTGTTTCTCACGTCCAGACAGAGTATCTTGCCTATTGCAGGGGCGAAAACATCCGAAAGGATTGCATGGAGATTAGTCTTTTTGTCAAGAGAAGGCTGCCCGGCGAGTTTTACCAATTGCTTGTAAGACTGTGGATAAGGCAGGTCTATCGCTGTCAGTACGTCACTGAGGTACTCCATAAAATATTCTCTGCTGGCGTCAAAGAACGCATCGTCGCCCTCTTTAATTATTTGCGCCGACTCTTCTGAGATATCTTCGCCGCACAACTCGACAATATAGCCGGCTCTTTCTCTGCGAATATCCTGGCCTGAAACGCTAAGATCCATGTTCACGGCGGCTTTCAGAGGCGTCAGCTTTCCCGATATTTCGAAAATTTGGCCTCTGAGCCAGACGAGGGCCTGCTGGTCTTCTGAGATGTGAGGTAGAATCTCGGCCAGGCACTGGTTGGTCGAAGCATTCAAGGAAATGCCCACGAGGTGAGATATTATTATCCCGTCGTTGGCGATGTGGAGGCCTGCTTTGTGAACGCTCAGGCATAAATTCAGCGCTTGTGCGTAGTCTCCTGATTCGCTCGCCATTATGGCTTTGGCCAGGACTATCCTGCCGAGATTTCTCAACGAAGCATATTCGGGCATCAGTAAATCGAGGCCCTGGGAATAGTCCAAGCCCCAGTCACAGTGCGGCGATTCGCCGGCATCCACATACTGCTTTATCGCTCTTCTGTTGCTTTGGACATAGGCTCTGATTTCATCGTCGATACCGATCTCGCCTTTGATGAGTTGCGTCACCTTGCTCATCATCGGATAATTGGCATCGTATGTCACGGATGCTCGATAGTAGAGGACCGCTGCGTTGTCAGGTGGGTATGCGAAGAGCGGTGAAGCAAAAACCAACATCGTCGCGATGGCAAATGCTATCGGTGCAAATTTCTTGTGACTGTGTGTATTCATGGTTTTATCCTTTGAATTTTATATATCGTTCTGTTCTTCGAGTAGTTCTTTGACAGTTATTGCGGCGGGTCGAGGGCCGAGGCTGTCGAATGCCTGCCTGTATTGCTCTTCAACCGCTTCCATCCCGCCTCTGCGGTACGTGATCGACAGTGAGGCGGCGGTAAGAAGCCTTGTTGGAGAGCTTGTGGCTTTGGGTTGCTCGCCCGGGCCTTGGTTTCCGCTCGGAATCCAGTGAGCGATTAATAATCCGATCGCTATTATTGCTGCTGCGGCTACTATGGCAGGCTTCAGGAATTTTTCTGGTATGACTATTTTGTGGGATCGAGGCTGGGCTGTTTGCTCCATAGCAGCAAAGGAGTCGCGTATAGTTCGTTCATCCATTTGAGGGTTCGTGGTGTGCTTGCCCTTCCCGGCCCTGATGAACTGTTCTATCTTTTTCATGGACTTCATTGTGCCACCTCGCCGTTCAAAATCACACGAAGTTTGTTCAAACCATAACGATACCGACTCTGGACTGTATTGATCGAGACATCCATAGCGTGGGCTATTTCCCTGAAGGACATTTCTCTGTGCAAGTGCAGCACGATAACTTCTCGCTGCTGGTCCGGGAGACAGGCGAGCAACTGCGCCAGCCTGTGTGCCCGTTCACCCAGGACAGCCCGATCCGCAGGATCATTCGAATTGGCGGCTTTATCCTGCACAACATCCAATCCGACAGCCTTGCCCGACTTCGAACGGTTCCTGTCGCGGGCCCGGTTTGCGACACAGGTTGACAGATAGCCATTGAGCGTTCCGCTGAGCCTGAATGTTCCGGCCTTTTGGGCGAAAGACACAAATACGTCGTGCATGACATCCTCTGCGACGCTACGATCCCTTAAGAGCGTTACGGCCAATCCAAGCAAATCATCCTTGTACTTTTCGTAGATGCGCTGAAAAGCACTTCTACTCCTGTTATTGAACCTCCAAACAAGTATCTTCTCTGCGATCATGTAATTTGCTTTTTAACTTTTAGAAACGGCTGTTTGTCATTGATATAACGATTGACTCTATCATTTTAGTTCAATTCCTTCCGCGGTCTTTGTGAAATACATAAAAAAAAGGCCGAACGCGAACGCTCGGCCTCTGTAAGCAGTTGGTGATGATAAGCTATTTAGGCAGATTCTCCTGGGCGACGTCTTCTGCGTGGAGGTCGCCGTAGATGACTCGGTAGGTCTGCGAGTCCTTTGGCTGGTACCAGAAGATCGGGGTGGCGGCGTCGCCATACTTTACTCCCTTTCCGGCATATATCCCAGGTGTGATATGCTGGGCCATCTGGAAGAAAACGGTGGCCCGACCGAATCGCATACCAATCTGCATTGCCTGATTCTCGGGCAGGCCGAGGCGCTGCATAGCCGCTGTTATTTTGGGGGTGAGGGTCATGAACTCTTTGGTGCTGAGTTCGTCGGGGAACGTGCCGCCCTGGACGTGTTCTGCCCAGAATCCCAGGGTCTGGACGAAGTCCTCTTCACTGCAATCCTGCATGCTAAAGGCTGCGTTTTCTTTCAGAGTGTAGCCTGCCGGGACGTCCATGCTTACGAGTGATTCGTCTACGGGTACATCGAACTGAATGTTCTTTATGACGGTGAAGGCTTTGCCCTCGGTGAATTCAATGCGGATAGGCGCGGCGGTCTTAGCGTTGGCCCAGATGGTAAGCTCTATGTTGAGGTCTTTGACGTAGAAGCCGACAGCTTTTTGGCCGTTGATTTCCTTCTGGCCGAGGTCCTGTACCTTCGCATTGGGATTGCTTTTCACCTCTGAGACGACGTTGCGGACGAAGTTCAGGCAGCTCTGGGTGCCCGCCTGGACCTGGCCTTTGATGTCCACGTATGCTGCAGTCTTGCCTGCGTTGTCGAGTGTGAGCATTCTGCCCTCTTCCAGGTCGAGGACCATGGTCATGTCCATGTTTGACATGGTTCTGCGGATCTTCGAGCCTACGACGATGTCGTGCATTTCGGGAGCGTCCGGGCCTTCACCTATGACATAATCGAGGATAACGGTGCGGGCGTTGAGGATTGGCTTTATGACCTGGGCGAAAGTGACTGTTCCGCCAAGGAACTGGCTGCCTATGGTGACCGCGACGGCTATAACCGCTGCGGCTGCGAGTTTTGTTAGTTTACTGTGCATTGCTATTCTCCATATCTTCGGCTGCGTTTGCGCCGATTGTTTTCGTTTGGATTCTTCTCGTGCCAGCAAGGCGGCGTTGAGAATCTTCTCGTCGAGTTGTTCGGTCGTTTGGGCCGAGGAGTTCTTGTCGGCACAGAAGGCCTTGATTAGTCTTTCGATATTCTCTGAGTTGTCCATGATTCCACCTTGCCATTCAACTGTGAACGAAGTTGCTTCAATCCATAGCGGTACCTGCTCAGGACTGTATTTAGTAAGACATTTTGCGACTCAGCTATTTCTCTGAATTTCATCCCGCTTTGCATATGCAGGAAGATGACTTCGCGCTGGTCGTACGGAAGCTGCGACATGGCGTGCTCGATTTGCGACGCCAGCTCGGCTGACATTGCCAGCGTATCGGGCTGGTCGTCTTCGGAGCTTATCTGCCCCGCCTGCTCCAGTTCTACTGTCTGTATCGACTTTTTGCATTTGATGTCGCGCACCTTGTTAGCGATGCACGTTGACAAATAGCTCTTCAGGCTGGTTTTCAGACGGAGCTTGTCGGCGCGCTGAGCGAAACTGACAAAAACGTCCTGCAGGGCGTCCTCAGCAGCGGTTCTGTCATGTGAAAGAGCGATGGCCAGGGCCAGCAAATCGTTTTTGTATTTGTCATAGATACGCCGGAGGGCATCGGTACTGCCGTGTCTGAATTTCCAAAGTAGCATCTTGTCTTCCAGCATATCAGGTTTACCTCTTAAGTTTCGAAACTCCGTTAGGAGTCCTTAGGACTAACGATCGTCAATGGTATGACTGGTCGTGAGCGGGTTTTAGTCTACAGGAATTTGGGATTTTTGTCAT
>CAZYMD010000072.1:15189-22010 GCA_964649005.1 uncultured Pirellulales bacterium | reverse complement strand
CGAATCATAACGCCAGCCTTGACCCAATCGTTCATGCTCTCGCCCGTAGGCGCTTCGACCTTGGCGATAATCTCAGTAGCACCTGCACCGAGACTCTTCCAGGCATAGTGAAATTCGTCACGTTCGCCAATATCCGTAAGCCAGATGTCATAACCGGCGCCAGTGAGCGTGTAGGTACCGGCAGGGCCTTCGACCAGGCTGCCCTGGGAAGCCATGTGCCCATAGTACGCCAGAGACAGTCTCTTGAGGCCGTGCTGGGTCCAATTCCTGTCGGAACCGGCAAGCGTCTTGGTAATTTCCGAATACTTCATGTTATTGTCATAGTACATCGGACCCGACTGCCTGCCGCTGTTGACGATGCCGGTCTCACAGAAATGCTCGCCGTCTGCGAAGACCGGATAAGGATAGCCGGCAATCGAACCATTGGTCGAACCACCGAAACCATCAATCCAGGTCTCGAAGATGCGATCCGGCGGCTCATCGTTGTAATCTTCAAAGCCATCGATAATCAGGTAGTCGGCAGTCGTGAAGCTCCAGACAGCGCCTTTCCAGGGACTATCGGACTCAAGAGCGTTGACCTCATCGACACGCCAGTAGTAGGTCATACCCCACTCGAGCGATCCAGGAAGATACAGCTCTTCACCCAACCCCTTGACGCCTTTGTATTCCGTCGAGGCCGTTGTGGCATTCGCCACGGCGGTCGCATCTGTCCCGAAGTAGACTTGATGTGAGGTGGCCTTCATGCCCGCCTTCCAGCTAAATTCCGGAACTTGAGCAACACCAGCAGCTTTATTGACTGGCTTGGAACCATAGGCCTTAACAGGCAGGAACGGCGCCAGATTATCACCTGGAATAATAGTGATCGTCGAGATTCCGGGACCCGTCCATGCAGCTCTGCCGTGGTCTCCACCGCCATCTTCCTTCCACAGGCCTTCAATGTAGTACTTCTCGCCTGCGACAAGGTGTATGGGATCGGAAATCTGTTCCGCATTAGTATATGAATTGGAACCAGTCCAACCGGATACTCTGGCGACTACTACTGCGCTTTCAGGCGACTCATCAGTGCTCAACCACAACTCACCATTGTCATCTGAAGTCCAGTAGAAGGTGTAATCGCCCGTCATCGGAGGATAGAGCCAGCCGTAGATACGACCGCCGTAGGTGTCGGCAAAGTCGATCGCAGATGAAAATTCGGTGACAACCTGAACATCGTCCGGTTTGCCAGGGAACGTCGGCAGAGTCTTCAACGCGCTGAGCGCCGTACCGGCGACACCGTTCCACAGTTCCATCACAGCACTACCCAAGCCAGCTTCCGGCGCTGTGCTGAAGCTCCAGACATCGCCCTTGTAGTACGTTTGGCCTTGCGGATTGGATTCATCCACGCGCCAGTAATATGTCTTGTTCAGCTCTAAAGAGCTGGCGGGAGTATATGATGCATTCGGCACGAATTCTCCGGTGCTATCCGGCGCATTGGCTACAGTGTCGTAGTCCTCGCCGAAATACACGAAATGCACCATCGCGCCGTAACCAGCAGACCATGTCAACGTCGGCTCGAGAGGAACAACGCCCAGTCCATCTACCGGAGCGGGGTCGTATGCCTTGTTCGGAGGTACAGTAAAGCTCCAGACATCGCCGGTGTGTTTGGTGACACTGTCGGCCTCAACCTCATCTATGCGCCAGTAGTAAGTAGTGCCTGGCACAAGACCACCCGGATATGGATACGGTGAGAAACCGACCACAAAGTACTTAGTGGTCTGGTTGCCCCGGAATGTACCACCCGTGCCATTCGCCACTGCGTCAGCGTCCTCACCGAAATAGACATCGTGTGAAGCGGCAGAAGCGCCGGCATCCCATTGCAGGCTTGCCCACGTGGAGGGATTCAAGACGCCATCGGCCGGCCTCGGATTGTCGGCCTTCATGGCTAAAATGACATTCCCTGAATAGGAAACGTTGTCAAACGTAAATGAACGCACTTCTCCACTTGTGTGCGATGTAACCGCCAAGCCAATATAAACATCGGTACCCATAGTGACGGTTTGCGTGGTTCCCTGTTGAGTCCATGCAACTCCATCGGTTGAACGCCAACCTGAGAACTGGTTGCCCTCTCGCACAATCTTAACCCAGTGTGGAGGTGAAACCACAGGATCCTGTGTATGCTGTGAGGTAGAAGCTGCACCTGTAGTCGGGCGAATCTGGTATGTAACACCACCGCCCTCACCAGCAGTAAGCAGCGTACACGCGTTCGACGATCCTCCATCAAGCGTCTCACGAATCATGACACCGCCCTTGGCCCAAGTATTTGAGCCCGTACCGTTACCTGTCACGCGAGCCTGGATTGCGCCGTCACCGGACAGACCAACGTGGGCAAAATGGAAATCATCCGCAGCGTCCCAGATGTCGTGTCCGGCGCCGCCGATAGTCCATGTGCCACCGCTCTCACTGGCGTTGCCGCCTTCTTGCGCTCCGACGTCCTGACTCTTCCACCCAACCGGCAATGCCGCCGAGGCGCTGGTGGCCAGTCCCAGGAATAACAGGACAGTTAGCAATAAAAACAACTTTTTACACATGATAATCCTCCAACAAGAAACATAGATCATGAAGTCGTGGCCATAGTCGCGGCCACACACCAAAAACACGCTTTGTTATAATAAACCGATGTGTCATTTCCCGGCGGCATCTCCTCGTAAGGGGTATATATTGAGAAGAGACATGTTGCGCCATAGTCCAAATGCGCTCGAAGTGATAATATGTTCATAGACTACACCCATAGACCTCCTGTCTGCCCGAACATACAATGTGCGGGCCATCAATTGGAGCGTTTCGGGAACGACTGACGTGAAGTACCTAAGAAGCTGCTAAAACACCCCGTACTCCAGCAGAGTCACCACCATCCGCAGGGAATAAACGACAAGAAAAACTTGATGCTATCCACTGCAACACCAAAAATCCACGGACGCTATAATAGTTTGTTTATACTATATTACTTATCCTATCGTCAAGAAATACTTGCGAATTACCCATGAATCACAAAAATCGCGATGTTGTCGCCCTGTCCTGGCATGCATAGGTTGATTCACCAGGGCTATATATTCCACTTAAGACCGGGAATCCATGCTAAAATCGACGCCAAAGTGGCATAGACTCGATGACATTCGTAGGACGACTCAGGAGCCAATATGGTCCAAACCGCGATTAAGGCCTCTGGAAAGCAAATTAGCACCTATTGCTTGTAATCTGGCATTTTCCTGCTGAAAGAACACGCGACTATGGGCAGTGTTCAGATATAGGTCATAAAGCACACGATAACAGTTTGCGGACTATCCACCATAAAGTACAAATGACCGACAGTCTGAAGACATCCAAAGCAGTCATCATTGAACCGGCGAAGGCAACAGGAATCGTCACCCTGACATGCGTTCTATTCTTTGGATTCAGCCGACTTCTGTGAAGCCTGCTGTCTCCCGTTTCCGGACACAAGGAAGCTTGTCCACTCCATCCATGCTTGTTCATATACGTCACCAGAAGTAAGGAAGCCGTCGTTATGACCTCCTGATATCTCCACAAACGTCTTCGGTTCGACGCCTGATTCAAAAAGCTGCATCCCAAACTCAAACGGGACGATTTCATCCTGCCTGCTGTGAATCACCAATAGCGGGCACTTTATTCGACGAACATGTGTGATCGTTTCGTATCCAAATCGCGCGAACCATCGTACAGGCATATACGGATAGAACTTCCGTCCCATGTCCACATAGGAGGTGAAGCTGCTCTCAAGCACCAGAGCCCCGACTCTCGCCTTGCATGCCAGCCGGGCGGCCATGCAGCCGCCAAGGGACCTGCCGAAAACAATGATCCTTTCGGCAGACACCCTCTTCGTTCTCCTGAGCCATCTGTACGCGGAACAAACATCAACGTATGTCCCTTTCTCGCCGGGTTTGCCCTGGCTTCGTCCATATCCACGGTAGTCAAAAATGAAGCAACTAAAACCGAGCTTCCGAAAAAGACTGAGACTGTCCAGGCGATGCATTATGTTGCCGCCGTTTCCGTGGCAGAACAAAATTGTGAATTCGGAGTCCTGAACGGGGATATACCAGCCGTGCAGTTTTAGTCCATCAGGAGTATCGAAGACAACATCCTCAAAAGCGATATCGAGATGTGCAGGCGTATAACAGATATCTCGCAACGGCCTATACAAAAATCTGGGCTGCATAAGAAATAACACTATCGCCCAAATCAGATATACAGCCAAACAAAATGCCGCAATGTAAAGGATCGTCCAACTCACCGGTATCTGTAGCTCCCATCGCTTGGATAGTAATATAAACGCTATTAGCGGCAAGAGACTTTGCCGACGGGCATTTTAATTTGCCGACTTATCCAAGACAAGCTACAATTCGGACATGGTCGAGAATCATATAGTCAGAAGAAAGACAACAAGCGTCAGTATTGGCTCAGTGAGAATAGGCTGCTCGAATGCGATTCCCATTCAGTCCATGACAAAAGTCCCCACCACGGACGTGGCGCGTTGTCTCAGACAAATCAATAAACTCGTCAAAGCCGGCTGCGATCTTGTACGAATCGCCGTCCCGCGAGCCGCCGATACGGCGGCATTTGCCCAAATAATTCAGAAAGTCAGTATCCCTCTGATAGCCGATGTGCATTTCAGCCCCGCCAGAGCAATTGAGGCCATTGAAGCCGGCGCAGCGAAGATCAGACTCAATCCAGGCAACATCAAGGATCCGAAAGACATACGACGGATAATCGATGCGGCCAAGGCGCATAAAGTCGCAATACGAATCGGTGTGAACGAGGCGAGCATTAAAGATTCTGCGAACCTTCACATAGCCAACAGTAAACGCGTCGCTCTTATGCTCAAAGAGATGAAAAAATACGTGCGTTTGTTCGAACGTCGTGGATTCACAGACATCGTTCTTAGCGCCAAGAGCAGCGACACGGTACGAACGATCGAAATCAATCGCAGGATCGCAGAGACATTCGATTATCCAATGCATCTCGGCCTTACACATGCCGGCCTGCCGGAAGACGCCCGGATACCTTCGGCAATCGCTCTCGGTACGCTGTTGGCCGAGGGGATCGGTGATACGATCAGAGTAAGTGTCGCAGGCAATCCGCTGAAAGAGGTCGATATTGCCGGGCAAATACTGACGGCACTGGGACTGAAACAAACATCGAGGCCGGAGTTGATCGTGTGCCCGACATGTGGCCGCACGGAAATCGATGTTATCAAGCTGGCTCGTAAGGTCAAGAGAGCTTTAACCGGAATTGAAAAACCGTTGCGCGTGGCCGTCATGGGCTGTATTGTAAATGGGCCGGGCGAAGCAGCCGACGCCGATATCGCACTGTGTGCGGCAAAAGGCAAAGCTTTCATCTATAAACACGGCCGCAGGATCAAGACAGTCCCAGAGCGAAATATCATCCCCGCACTATTGAAGGAATTACAGAAACCATGACTCTCAAGAGATTCTGTATTGTTATTCTGTTCAGTATAGCCTTTGCGTACATCGAATCGTCTGTGGTAGTCTACCTGCGAACGATCCTAAACCCCTGTAGCTTCGACTTCCCGATCAACAGCATCAGCGTTACAGATCCCATCATCCGCCCAATGCTGTTGACAGAGATCGGGCGGGAAGTTGCGACGATAGTGTTAATCTTCACATGCGCCTATCTGGCTGGCCACAATCGACAGCAAAGGTTCGCCCATTTCCTGATCATTTTTGCGATCTGGGACATCTTCTACTATATATGGTTAAGATTCCTGATCGGATGGCCCGCGTCGATCATGGACTGGGACATACTCTTTCTAATACCGAGAACTTGGGCATCGGCCGTGCTCTACCCGGTTATTATCGCATGTGAGATGCTATTGTTCGGCGTGGTAATACTCTATCGAGACTCGGTTGGCAGGCCTATGAAGGCGACAAGCACCGACTGGCTCGGCTTTGCGGCTGCCGCAATGATCGTAATCTTATCTTTCATTACGCCGGGCCCTTATGTCACACAGCCCGACTATGCATCACACTTTTACTGGCCGCTATTTGCATTCGGGTGCGCAGCATCAATTGTCCTGTTTCTAAAGTGCTTTCTAACATCCGGACGAACTGATTGACGCTGGTATATGCTAAGCCTCAGGAGTTTGTCCTCGCAATTCTCCTGTTATACGGGCGGCGAGGCGATTCTCCCGGCTTCTCAGTATTCTGAGCATAACCTTCGAACTTACCGAAGATCATCTTTCCTGCCGAAGTCTGGAGCGAGCTCGTGATGCTTATCTGGACATCCCTGCCGATCTTGTCGCGTGCGCCTTCGACCACCACCATAGTCCCGTCATCGAGATACCCGATACCCTGGTCGGATTCCTCGCCGGGCTTTATGATCTTCACATCCATGGCCTCGCCGGGAATAGCCACGACCTTCATGGAATTCGCCAGGTTGTTCATATTCAGAACATCGACCTCGCGAACCATCGCAACCTTGGTCAGATTGAAGTCCGTAGTAACCAAACGGGCATTGGTGGCCTTGGTAAAGACCAGCAGCTTCTGGTCAACTCCTTTGTGCTCATCGGTTTCGGGATACACCGTCTCATCGATGGAAATGTCAATCACCGTGCTTGCCTGCATCTTGTTCAGAATGTCAAGCCCGCGCCTTCCTTTATTGCGCTTGATTCGGTCGGCCGAATCAGAGACCAGTTGAAGCTCATTCAGGACAAAACGTGGAACAACTAGTGGCGCATCGAAAAGCTTGCTCTGGCACAAATCAAAAATTCGCCCATCGATAATAGCCGAGGTGTCGAGAACCAGAGGCCT
>CAZYMD010000072.1:9523-15089 GCA_964649005.1 uncultured Pirellulales bacterium | reverse complement strand
TATGCTCCCAGTATATATATCGTCATGATTATACCGCAACTACAAGCAGCTATCAATGATTTCACGATATCAATGCAATTATCCGACCACTGATGCATGGTGAACCGATTAGCCATCAGTTCCTTTATATACATAAAAAGGGCATAATGTGTGCTGCCTGAACATTTTGCCTTGAATGAAATGGTATGGTCTAATCGGATGAAATCGCCGATAATAAGGACTCAAGAGACCAAAGAAATCATATCTGGAACGTTGCTCCGCACTGATCGGCTCATTTCCACCAATATGAAAAACTAAAACAGCACCGCCAGGGAGACTGAAGCTTTATGGCCAATAAGCGGATATGATACCCAAAGCACAATCAGCCATCGATTCACAGTGGCTGGCATTTGTCAGGATCGGACTACACCCCTGTTTACTTTTCCCCACACCTGCAGAAATACACGCATCTCCTCCTTTGCGTTACTGGGCCATATGAGTCTTACCCGGATAGTGTGCATCAAGCCATAGGAGGTCCTCATTCGGAGGATTGAATGGCGTGCCTTTGCCATATCCCTCTGCTTCGGCCAACGCTCTATCCCTACAGAAGACAACGGTGCGTTTGTCCGACCACTTCTTTTTTTCCGAATGGCCGTCTATGAAACTGAAAGTGCAGGCATCGGCGTGAAAGACGCCCAGCGGGTCCCACATCTTGTTGGTGCCGGGATCGTATGACCACCCGTCGTGGTTGTAATTTCCGGCGGCGCCGTCGTATATCTCCTCGACGAAGAGCATCTTATTGGCCGGGCTGTTAAACGCGAAGAGCTTCTTCGGATCAAATGGTCCTGTTGCTCGCATATAATCACTAAGAGAATAGCTGCGATAGAGCCGATACTCATCTCCCGTACCTCTACTGGTGCCTCGTCTGATCCGGTTATCGCCTGGGCAATGATAGGCCCCAACGTCCTTAACGTAAGGGTACAAGGCCCCCTTCCTTATTCCGTTCTGCCTCTGTTGAGTCGTGCACGGTCCTGTGCGCATCTCAACAATACTCGTCAGGCCATCAAGAGGTGGCATTACCCAACCAGGGATACCAGTCAGGTCGTAACTCGCAAAACCTCCAACAAGACTGCTGTCGTTGTCGTCGGAATACATGATATAGCCCTGGGCCAGGGACTTCTGATTGGCCATGCAATTGATCCCACGAGCCTGCTCCTTGGCGCTGTTAAGTGCGGGCATCAGAACCGCCATGAGTACAGCGATAATGGCAATGACGACCAGCAGCTCGATAAGTGTAAATGCACTTCGCTTTACCATACTTCTCACTCCTTAACGCCTGAGCCTAAAAAACACCGTTGTCCACCTTGTCCATTCCTGTGGAACAGAATAATCCCTGTAAGTTACGGTCCTATATTATATCGAATAATTTCTTGATTTTCGACAATTTTGAACTGTTAATTTGCAGGTGGTGCTGTCTGTATCAACAGAATCCCAATATTAGGCGGCCAATAGCCATTTATACCCCACTACTGGACCGTACCACAACCATCACCGACATGAAAGAAAAACGGCCAATAATATTATATCATGAAAGCCTCGTCCGCTCAATAGTATGACTGATCGCTTTAGTATTTTTTTAGCCAATCTGATGCCATCCCATCCCGCATGAACGAAACCACCAAAGCCGCTACTCCTATCATTCCCAGCGAGCGAAGCCCTGAACCCTATGGTGCAGGGCGAAGCGGAGTCGAGAAATCCGGCCGCGAAAACGATTTTAGCCCCTTTCCTCATCCGGGTGAAAAAAACGGGGCCCGCACCGTAAAGTGCAGGCCCCGAACTGATGCAAAACTAAATGCTCAGCTAATAAACTAACTTCTTCTACGACGAATCAAAGCCAATCCACCAAGCCCGAGCAACGCGATGGTTGCAGGCTCCGGAATTACAGCGATGCCGTAATTATTACGGCCCCCTGCGTTCGTCAAGTCATTCTGAGCATACAGGCTTATTGCCCCTGCCATAACGTCTTTCGCGAAGAGTGACGAGTATTGATCGACGCCACCATCTCCACCTTCGTCTATACCAACGTTAAGACCGGTATCAACAAAACCCATATCTGAGATCCAGGTCATTCCAGCGGAAACAAGATCTGGAACCATGTCAGGATCGCCGCCACCCGAATTACCGTGGCCGAGACGATTGTCAAGAACCAGAATCATAGTTGCATCTGATGCAATAGTCACATCATATTGCAGATTCGGATTATCTTTGTCATCGTTCGCGACCAGAATATAGTCGGCGCCACTTTGGGGAACCTCAGCATAAAGATGGTCTCTATCAACGAATATCTTAGACCCATCCTGAAGGTTCGATCCGATCTCGATTTCGGTATCACCACTGTTGCCATCAGGATTGAGACGAACAGCACTCGTGATAAGACCAGCATGGGACATGCCGGCAAACAAGCCAAGTACCAGAAGCATGAATAGAATCTTTCTCATAATCATGCTCCTTTCCTTCGACGAATCAAAGCCAATCCACCAAGCCCGAGCAACGCGATGGTTGCAGGCTCCGGAACAGCCCCGATCGTGTAGTAGTTCTTGCCAGAAGGCATCGCGCCGAAAACATAAGTTCCGGCAGGTACTTCTGCGGCATAAACACTCATTGGACGATCCGTGCTGCCATCTTCCTTTTCGCGAATGAAAAGATCCAAACCGGTATCCTGAAAGGTGCCGGCTGGGCCGATAGCCGCAGTCACCATATCCACCGCATCTTGCTGCGACGTAAGGGCGCCGTCGTTATCCCATTCAGCCGGAAGACGGTCGTCCACGGTAATCGCCAGCATCGCAGCCGCACCGAGGGTTACCTCATAGGTAACATCCCATGTGCCGCCGTTCTTGTCGGTGTTGAACGTAAGGACGTACTCGGCGCCAACCAGTTCCGCTGGGGTATTGGCCCAGGGATAGGTTCGGTCCGAAAAGACGTACTCGCCATCCTGCAATGTGCCCACTGAGGGATCCGTATCGCCATCCCACGCACCAATCCAATCGCGGTCGCCGGATGTGCCACCAGAACGATTAACGCCTGTAATCAGAGCAGCATGAGTCATGCCGGCAAACAAGCCAAGCACCAGAAGTACGAATAGTAGCTTCTTACCCATGGTTATGCTCCTTTCCGACGCCTGATCAGCGCCAAACCACCCAAACCGAGCAGAGCAATCGTCGCCGGCTCAGGAACGTATACAGGTGAACCACCATTGGCTACATCGCCCATCAGGACGCGTGTGCCGTCCAACAGGACTTCATGCAGCTCAAAGCTAGCTCCACCGCCGCCTTCGAGGTTACGTGCGCGAAGTGAATACCAACCGGTAGCTTCAACATTGATGATGAAGTCTTCGTTTGATGCACCCTTCCACTCACCGGTTCTTGCCACTTCAACTCCGCCGATCTGGATGATCGTGCCGTCGTCGCTGTTGGCGCCGATGATGTGCAGGCCTTCTGTCAGGTAGATGCAAGCTGTCGCTTCTGTAGCGAAGTTATCGTCGTCATCGCCTGCAGCGGGATCGCCTGCGGGCTGCTCGAACGGATCGATGCCTGGATAACTATAATCGTTATCGAACGCACCGTTGCCCACATCGCGGAAGTTCACGAAGGGAACGCGGATGCTGCCTTCCGAACCGGGGGCAGCGGGAAGACCGTTGAACATACCAGTGTCCAGAATCTCGTCCATACCGGCATAGCCCCAGCCATCAGAAATAAGCGGAGCAATCGAGCGAACGATGAAACCTGGAACATCGCCGCACTGTCCTGGCAGAGCTGTATCTGCAGCAACAGTCGTGAAGTCGGTCAGCTTTGTGAAGGCCTCTGGAGCTGAGTCATACTGCACATCATAAAAATTGACCTGTGCGGCCCATTCATTGTCGTGCCCAGTAAGAGCAATACCAGCACCGATGGTATCAGGCAGATTGAAGGCAATCGTAGTATTGCCTATCTTTTCCCAGCCGTTACCAAAGTCCGCCAGACCTTCAATCATGTCCAGGCCACCGACGTTAACTCTCTGGACACCAAGCTTCTGAATGCCTGCTTGCCACCAGTCACCACCGAAAGCACCAGCATTGGCGCCCTGGGCTGTACGGCCCTGGAAGAAGACGCCGTCTTCGTTCTTGCGTGTTAGAGCCTGATAGGAGACGGCATCGCCGTCTGCGCCCATGTCACGGAGCATAACGCCATACTTGGTCCAGCCGTTGTTACCGACTACGAAATCGAACGCCGCCGAAACACGTACATCGCCCGATAGCTCTTTGTAAGCAAACTGGAACTGGTCCCAGGTGCCCCATATGTCCGAGCCACCAGCGGTCATCAGGTACTGCTGTGTCAGTGAACCCAGACCATCTGTCGTCACGTAGCCATCAGGCACTGTTGAGCCGATAGCCTTCGGACCACCTACGTCCTTCGCGTTGTCAAAAATGCCGAAGGACTCGCCGAAGGACTGCGTCCCAATCAGCAGCACAAATGCTATTACTAACAATCGTTTACACATAATACTCCTCCTCATACATCTACAAGGATTCAATTGCTCCGGCAACAAGCCAAAGCAAAATTTCCGTCGTTCCCAACCGGCCGATTACTTCCTGCAACCATGCCTGTTTTGAACAACATTTAACTAAACAAGACACAACGAATCTTCACCAAACCCTGCGCTTGTCGGAAAAATGCGAAATGGCTTACCGCTTTTGTACTGATGCTTGATTGATATGAGGGTAGAAACGCAAAAATCCACGGACAAACCCTGTTGTCCAGCTTCATCACCTTCCTGCCAACTTCTCATCAACCTCGCCCAGTAGCAAGCAAACCAAGGTTCGCACTACTAAGGCTAACCAACTTTCACTTCACTATTTATACCAAATTACCCATGTTGGCGTCAAGGAAATTCTATTAAACACCTATATTTTTTGACGAGACGAACATGCATAACGTAAACAACTGTAACAAAAGAACTTAAAACATGTTTTTTAAGAAAATTTTTCTGCTTTGTTACAACTTCATTTTCTAAGTTTTCTCAGATAGTAACAATAGCAATGATTCAGGCTAAAAGTTGCCTCATTTCAAATAGCAAAGTCCCCCAAGAACCGGCCCAAATCTATGCCGATACGTGGTTATCTCGCATGGCCGCCTGTAGGCGCAGAACACAACCCTTTAGGCATCTAAAGGCCCCTTACATATGGAAAACACAGAAATATAGGACTTTCCGGCCCAGAATCCGTCAAGATTCATCCCAGCCGGAACTGCGGTAGGCTAAACGTCTGCCCCGACATCCTTCTCAACCTCAGGATCGATCTCGCTCGCCTCGCTATCCATATCTTCGGATGGCTCTGCAGCAGCTTCTGGAGCGTCCTTTGTTTCTTCCTGGGGCGACTCTGGAACCTGGATTTCTGTTGGTGCCTGGGGCTCCTCTGAAGCTTGGGGCTCCTCTGGTGTTTGGGCCTCTGCTGATGCCTGAGACTCCTCTGAAGCTTTGGGCTCTGCTGACGCCTGGGACTCCTCTGAAGCTTTGGGCTCTGCTGACGCCTGGGACTCCTCTGAAGCTTTGG
>CAZYMD010000072.1:0-9423 GCA_964649005.1 uncultured Pirellulales bacterium | reverse complement strand
CTTTGGGCTCTGCTGACGCCTGGGACTCCTCTGAAGCTTTGGGCTCTGCTGACGCTTGGGACTCCTCTGAAGCTTTGGGCTCTGCTGACGCTTGGGACTCCTCTGGTGTCTGGATCTCTTCTTCCCGGCCCGTCAGTCGGTTGGCTTCCGCATCAGTTAGGACGTGCTGAATGCCTGCCGGACGCTGTCGCTTGGCAGGCTCCTCGGAACGATCCTCTGCGGCCCACTGCACTCTGCGCAGACTAAGCCCGATCTTGCGTGATTCGGAGTCGACTTTGAGTATCTTAACCTCGACTTCATCGCCAACGTTGACAACATCCTGTGGCTTGTCAATCTTGTGATCGGCAAGCTCGGATATGTGAAGCAGGCCCTCAAGGTCAGGTTCCAGCTCCACGAAAGCGCCGAAGTTCGTAATCTTGGCAACCTTGCCCCTGATGATGTGTCCGGGAATGTATTTGTCGGGAATAGCCCGAATCCACGGATCTTCATTCATTTGCTTAACCCCGAGCGAAACTCGTCGCTTCTCCTCGTTCACTTCAAGAACGATGCACCTAACCTCTTCGCCCTTCTGCATCGCTTCGCTTGGGTGGCCGAACTTCCTCGTCCAGCTCAGATCCGAGATATGGATCATTCCGTCAATGCCCGGCTCGATTTCAATAAAGGCGCCGAAATTCGTTATGCTGCGGACTTTGGCCGTAACAACCGCACCGACAGGATATTTCTGAGAGGCAATCGCCCACGGATTAGTCTCAGTTTGTTTCAAGCCGAGGGAAATCTCCTGCTTCTCCTTGTTCACACTGAGCACGACGACCTCAATTTCGTCGCCAAGATTGACCATCTCACTGGGATGGGCTAAACGACGCGTCCAACTCATCTCGCTGATATGTACGAGGCCTTCGATCCCGTCCTCAAGCCGTACGAAGACACCGTAGTTCATGACATTCACAACCTTGCCGCTGACTCTGTCGCCGACAGGGTAGCGATGTTCGACATCTTCCCACGGGCTGGCCGACTTCTGCTTGAGACCCAGAGATATCTTCTCGTTGTCTTTGTCGACACCGATAACCATGCACTCTATCTCCTGATCGAGGTTGACCACCTCGGAAGGATGAGATATTCTGCCCCAGCTCAAGTCGGAGATGTGCAACAGACCGTCGAGGCCGCCAAGGTCAACGAATACCCCGAAGTCCGCAATATTCTTGACCACACCCTTACGCAACTGACCGACTTCGATCTCATTGAGTATCTTCTCCTTGCTGGTCTTGCGCTCTTCCTCAATGAGTTTACGCCTGGATATAACAATATTGCGCCCCTCTTCATCGATCTTGAGCACTTTACACTGTACTTCCTTGCCGATGAATCTGCTTATATCGCCAGGCTTGCGGATGTCAACCTGTGAAGCCGGCAGGAACACAGGCACGCCGATATCGACAAGAAGGCCTCCCTTGATCCGGCGGATAACCCGCCCGGTAACCACATCCCCTTCTTTCTTGGAAGACAGAACATTCTCCCAACCCCTTATATAGTCCGCCTTGCGCTTGCTCAGCAGAATAAGCCCTCCTTCAGAATCAGTATCTTCAAGGAGAACCTCAATTTCTTTGCCTTTTTCTATCTCGTCAGGGCTGTCAAATTCGCTCGCATCAACAACTCCCTCGCTTTTCAATCCGACCTCGACTATGACATCATTGCCTATCTGTGTAACGATGTGCCCAGATAGAATCGTACCTGGCAGGCGAGAATCCACCTTCTTTTGGAGGACCTGTTCGAGCATATCATTTTCCTCTTCGCCGAACATTTCGCTAAGCTGCTGATTCAGTTTATCGTCGGTCAGACCCAATTGTCTTGCTATGTTTCTATCAACCATTAAATAATCCAATCCCGTTGTGGAGTCTGTTTTTTCGACATGGCGTCGCCCCACATTCACGCCGCCACGTTCTGCGCGAGATCGCGCAGTAATTCGGTTGCCAATACATAAAAAACACACCTACCCACGCAGCAGATGCGCATATACTCCCTGCAATATCGCAGGATTATTTATAATACAGAAAAACAAAATCCTTTCAAGGGTCTATTTTACGTTTTTTTTCGCGAATTCAGGCCCAGAGGAATACGGCAAAATGCTACTGTCGGTCTGTGAGACCATCTGTCGGCGTAATAAGTGCTGTATTGATACATCCTGCTGATTGAGGCAACCAAATCCTCACAGATAATTACCACAAGAGCAAAAACGTAATTTTTTGAACGAAAGAGGCGTGTGCATTGATATTGTACAGACAATCGCGATCAGACCGAGCTTTCATAGGCCTTCAGATTGTCAACGAAATGCTCGATAATCCTGTCGGGGGTGGACGCCCCTGCGGTCACTCCCGCTGTTTTCTTTCCCCTTAAAACCTCTATAGTAAGCTGATCCCAGTTCTCCAGATGGTATGTCTCGCTGTTATAAGCTTTACAGAGTTCGGCCAATTTCCTCGTATTGGCGCTCTGCAGCCCTCCAAGCACAAACATCACATCCACACGCTTGCATAACTCCACCGCCGAATCCTGCCTCTTCATCGACTCTTTACAGAGCGTGTTTATGACCTTCAGCTCGTCAAAACCATGCTTTCCTATAGCTCGGAGCATGTCTGCCAGTTGATCCAGACTCTGTGTTGTCTGACAGACAACTCCCAGCTTACCGTTTTGAGGTAGCATGTGCAGGCTGGATGCGTCGGCAACTACCACCACATTTTGCACGCAACCCACAACGGCCTGAACTTCCGGATGGTCCTGATCACCGATAATAACCACCTTATAACCGTCATGCTCGAGTTCCTGTGCGATTTCCTGCACTCTCTTGACCAGCACACAAGTCGCATCAACGATCTGGAGGCCTCTGCGTTTGAGTTCTGCAATCAGTTGTGGCGCTGCGCCGTGCGAACGAATCACAACGGTGCCCGACTCAATCTCATCGACTTTCTCGACTGTCTGCAAGCCGGCCTCAGCCAATCGCTCCACCTCATCGCTGTTGTGTATGATCTGCCCAAGGCTGTGCACTTGTGCTTTGCCACGCTCTCGGTCAAGGGTTTGCCCGGCCAGACGTATAGCGCTCCTGACGCCATGACAAAATCCGAATTTTTCAGCAACAATAACCTTCACCTGCTATCCTTATCGTATAACATCTAACAGACGAACACCACCGGCAATCTGTCCCTAAATCCCATTCCATCATGCAGCCGTGGAGCCTATTGCTACAACATTTCGGCCTGAATCACCAAACCGGAAACTTAAAAACAATCCACAACCAAACACCCCATTAAAAGTAAAAGGTTGGCATGAAACTGTTTATATAAGTTGCGTCTGCCCGGGAATAGCTACAGGCCGCAGTTCGAGATCGCCGAACTCGTACTTCTCTGGACTCAAATCCAGTTTGGATGCTTTAAGGGCCCAGTCCCATTTTAACGCCCGGCCGGTGTAGGCACTCATCCGACCTATGATCGCTGTTAGAGAGCTCTCGGCAATTCGCCTACCCTCGTTTAGTCGCTTGGATTTACGAATCGCCTCGATCTGATCAGCATGCTGCCTGAGGACCGGACTCGGACTGGGCCCATCGTAAGTAAAAGGATTTGCACCCTTAATAATCGTGTTCGCGAAGTCCATATAGGCCCGCCCCTTAGTGCCGACGAACCACTGGTCGTTCCGAACGGTAACTTTATCAATCTGCGCCCCCATGTATTCAACTCGAACACCATTGGGGTATTCATATTCTACCGTAATATGATCGTAGACGTTACCATATTTTTGCGCCGTGCGCACCTGCCTGCCACCCATGCCAATGCACTGGACTGGATGAGCGCCCATCGCCCAATTAACAAGGTCCAGGTTATGCACGTGCATTTCCGCGATGAAGTCGCCGGAGAGCCACGTCACAAAAAGCCACCGCCTGAGCTGCCATTCCATCTCCGACCAGCCCGGCTGCGGTTCCGAGCCCCACCCCATCATGCCACCACCAATCCTGACACACTGACCCGATACAACCTCCCCTATGGCGCCATCGTGTATTTTCTGCATCCCCGCCACAAGGTGTGCGATTCTGCGCATTTGCGTCCCGGCTACAAACGTCAGGCCCTTCTGATCCGCCAGTTCAGACGAGGCGATTACGGAGCGAACTCCGGCCGGATCAACGGCCACGGGCTTTTCCGCAAATACATGCTTGCCTGCATTGATCGCCGCAGCTATATGGATATGCCGAAAGTGCGGTGGCGTCGTCAATATAACCATGTCAACATCATCGAGTTGGACCACCTTCTTATAAGCATCCCAACCAACAAAACACTTCTCATCCGTCACTTTGACCTTGTCAGGCAAATTCTTCGTCAAAGTCTGCCGTGCGTTATCGAGCCGGTCCTTGAAAAGATCGCCCATCGCCACAAGCTCGACCCCCTCGGCCGCATTGAGACAGTTCGTCGTATCGTATGTCCCTCTACCGCCACAACCGATGACAGCAATGCGTATCTTATCCGATCCCTGAGCGTACATACGACTCGCACCCGCGGCAAGAGCTGCAATTCCAACAGCCGAACTTTTAACAAAGTCTCTGCGAGTAATCCCACTAATTGTTTGGTTCTTTGACTGCTCTTTCATACACATTCCCTTTCGAATTGCTGAATCCACCTCCGAATGTACTACCAACACCCACAAACCTCGCAAGCAACCAATAGCTGCCGTCTTTACATGCGAGACTGATGATTCTGTCAAAAACGTACCGGTATTAATTACGACAGTCAAGCACAATCTCTACCTTGCTTTCGCCGCTTGGCCACCCACAGCATGCAAATCGACGGACCATATAGGCAGTACGTTTCACCGTCTGTGATGACGGAATACCAACATACAAGTCCGATATTATAACAGATAATAGGATAGTTACGGCTTGGCTCTGTTTTAACAACAATGTTTTCGCCCTATAAGAAGCTAAAAAGAAACTCAGAACTTATAATTGTTGACAAACGTCTTATAATTTGCTACTTTACAGCTGAGTTGTTGAGTACAAGTAGAGTAAAGGGACCATGGATGAAGAAATCGCTATTGATTTTGGTGCTGGGTGTTTTGGTATTATTGATGGGGGGGTGTGTTTCTATCTCCAAAGAGACTGCCCAGTCGGAAAATGAAACGGTTATAGCCAAAACCATTGACTGGACTATATCCGAGATAGACGCGGCATCCAGAATGTCGTTTGATGAGGACAGGCAGAAGGCCTACAAAGAAATCGCCTTACGCGCTGCTCTCGATGAAACCGTACAAGCATATCTGGTACAGGCGGTTTTCGATCATCTGGCTTTCGAATCGGCTAAAGAGGACGTCCTAATCACAATCATCAGGAACCCGGGCTTCAACGGTGCAGGCAGAAGCGCTATCCTTGGAAGTATCAACAAACTCGCCTTTGAAAACGGCAAGCAGAAAATCCTTCGAGCGATAGGCGACAGACGAATCTGAATATCCACAGGGCTTCTGAGGTTGGCCTCTTCAGAACAATCTGTATCACCGCCATCAACCTTGCGCTATATGCGCATATAGCCATTTATACCAATCCAGATTAAGAAATGCGCCTCAAGCAACAATGTTGGCTTTGTAAGAGGTTGTTATGAAATTATTTAAGCCCTCGCCAACTCTCTACTTAGCGCAAGAATTGACCTGATTCGGTATTACAGATAGCTGACTGCTGCATTTCAACACACTGGGGTTTTCAACTTTCTTTCGAGGGGGGCTGCGAGTAGAATCTCTCTTTACGTGGATCAGTGTCTGCTATGTGGTGCCTATTTTCGCCATCGGCGGAACAATACATTATCGTTCTGTGGAGCCCTTTTATGGATAAAACTTTCAGCTCAATACAGGAAATCCTGGATTTCGCAATTGCCAATGAAGATCAGGCGCATGATTTCTATCTGGACCTCGCCAAAAAAGCCGCCAGCCCGGTTATGCGAGATGTCTTCGAAAGTTTTGCCGCCGAGGAGTTTGGACACAAGCTGAAGCTCCAGGCTATTGAGGCCGGCGAACTGGAACTCGATCCCAAAGACGACATCCCAAGTCTCAACGTTGCCGATTATGTAGAAGACGTTGAGCCTGGCGCCCATATGAGCTATGCCGAAGCTCTCGTCCTGGCGATGAAAAGAGAAAAGGCTGCATACAAACTTTATCTGGACCTTGCCTCCGTCGTACAGACTGAAGATCTTACCAACCTGTTCCTCGCCCTCGCTAACGAGGAAGCAAAGCATAAACTGCGATTCGAGCTCGAATACGATAACCAGACGATGAATGACGATTGACCGGAACACGCCGAAATGCTCCTTACGATTGTCTTGCAGATGTAACTTTGTTAACTAAACTCTTGTTTATTAAGCAAAGACAGTGGCTAAATCATCAAATTATATCCTATGAAGGAGTGTGCATATGCGACAGGCAAAAATCGTTTTCCTTATTATCGTGCCTGGTGTCTTTTCGCTGATTGCCTTGGCGAATGCGGCGGATCAAAAGGTCGTTTACCCAACAAAAGAGTGGCAAATTCGCACACCTCAACAAGTGGCCCTCGATCCGGACAAGCTCAAGGCGCTCAGTGACTTCGCCGGGGGATTCGGCTGTATCGTCCGCCATGGCTACATGGTGTACACCTGGGGTAATCCCGCCCGCCGAATGGACGTAGCCTCGGCAGTCAAGCCGCTGTATACCCATTTCCTGCTCAAAGCCATACAGGACAAAAAACTTAGAGGCTTCGACGAGCCAATCAAAAAATACGAGCCGAAACTTCAAAATCTCAATTCTGAGCTCGATTATAAAGATCGCAACATCACATGGCGTCACCTATGCAACCAGATATCCTGCTATGGTGTCACTGATAAACCGGGATCTGCCTACGATTACAGCGACTATAACATGGCGTTGTTCTTCGACACGCTAATGCTCAAGGTATACAGAACAACCTGGGACAAGGTGGATCAGGATGTCTTCCATCCGATGCTGACCGATATCCTCCAATGCCAGGACAATCCGACGTTCATGGCCTTCGGAACAGGCAATCGACCGGGCAGACTCGGAATCAGCCCCCGTGACTTCGCCCGATTCGGACTGCTATACCTGCGAAAAGGCAAATGGAACGACAAGCAATTGATCGATCCAAAGCTCGTCAAGCTGGCTACCACCACCCCCCTGCCACTTTCGGTCCCAAGAACCGAGGGCAAAAAAGCCGAGATGATTCCAGACCAAAGGTCGATCGGGGGAGGCAGCAACCAATGCGATCATTGCGGCAGCTACAGTTTCGCCTGGTGGATCAACGGCGTCAGAAGAGATGGCAAACGAAACTGGCCCGATGTCCCCTCCGATGTATTCAGTTGCTTAGGTCATGGTGACATTCGCGCCTGTGTAGTATTGCCAAGCCTCGATATGGTCGTCTGCTGGAATGACACGCGCATCGAAGGACACGAAAAAGTAAACCAGGCTCTTCGATTCGTAGTGCAGGCCGCAGCCGGTAAGTAGAAGAAAAAAATCCCACATAGTGGTAAGATGTATCAGATCGCACAGAAGGGACATACAGACAATGAATAAACAATACAATTATGCGCGCTTGTCCCGCCCGCTCACATTTACGCTTGCGTGCCTGCTGCTTGCTGTGATAACTAATGCTGGCAATGGCGTCATTATTAAGGCTCATTTCCACGTTTCACCTAATGGAAGCGACGCAAATCCAGGAACGCCCGACAAGCCGTTTGCCTCGCTGCTGCGTGCCCGCGATGCCGTGAGGCAACTCGTTAAAGCGGGCCTCAATGAAGACATCGCCGTTCTAATCCGAAGTGGAGTATATTACGCACCCGAAGGCCTGACATTCGAGCCTGAGGATTCAGGAACAGATCAGCACAGCATCACCTACGCAGCATACCCCAATGAAGTCCCCGTTTTAATCGGCGGGACAAAAATCACAGCCTGGAAACAGTTCAAACCAAACATTTATGTCGCCGAGCTGCCCGATGGCGTTAAAAGCTCGCAGCTCTTCGAAGGTGACCAGAGAATGACAGCAGCCCGCACCCCCCAGACTGGCTACTTCAAACTCGTCAAAGGCGCCGATGCCGATGGCAGGCTCGCATTCGAATATCGCCCAACCGATTTCGACCCCACAAGCTGGGAAACATCCGAAGCCCAGGTCAACATCTGGCCCAACCACGACTGGTTCAACAACAACTATCGCATTCAAAGCATCGACAGCGACAAGCACGTCATCACATTGGAAGCTCGCCAGACTACTTTAAGGCCAGGCAACCGCTTCTACATCAAAAACGTACTCGCCTTGCTTAACCAACCTGGCGAGTGTTTCATATCGCTCGACAAAAGAAAGGTCTATGCCTGGCCCAAATCAGGCCGAGCAGGCCTCGACAACATAGTGCTCTCCACTGCCCACAGCGTTTTAAGCATTAAAGGCAATGGAGACAAAATCGTCCAAAACCTTCACTTCCAGGGCTTGGATATAGGAATTTGCGAAGACAACGCCGTCAATATCACTCGCGCAGGGAATTGCTCTATTCGCAACTGTAAAATCGAAAACGCAGGCGTCACCGGAATTATGATCAGCGACCACGCCCAGCGAATTGTAATAGAAGGCAATCTCATCCGCCGGCATGGCCAGCACGGAGTCTCGCTGCAGGGCCGCGGACCAGACCGCAGCGATATCAACCATCACAACATCGTAACCAACAACCACATCCACCACTGCGGTCGGCTCATCGGCCACGGTTACGGCGTGAGAATCTCGCAAAGCGGTTACAACCAAATCACCCACAACCACATCCACCATACGCCCAGATACGGAACCACCATAAAAGGCGCCCGCTATGGCACTATCAAAGACAAAATCCCTGGCATGACCTGGGAAAACCGCTACGACTTCATGCCGGGCCGCAACAACCTCATCGCCTATAACGACATCCACCACACAAACCTCGACAGCCAGGACACCGGCGCAATGGAAAGCTGGGGCGCAGGCCGTGACAACACCTACGACCATAACCTCATCCACGACACTGGTAACACTGAATTCAACCTCCAGAGCGGCATTTACCTGGACGACCAGGCTGACTATTTCAATGTCACCAACAACATCATCTATGGCGTCGTCGGCACCAACAACAACCAGTGCATCTACGCCAAAGGAATCGGCAATCGCATAGAGAACAACATCCTCATCGGCAACACCATCTGCGACACCGGCATCCGCTCGTTCTTCATGGCCGACGAACGTTGCGACCACCACACGTACATACGCAACATCCTCTACTTCGAGCCAGGTGGTCCGGCAGTCGAGCGAGGCTCATTCGGCAGCGGCGTCGGCAACATCCACGACAAAGGCACAACTCTCGCATGGCGAATAAACGTCCCCGCTAACGGGAAGTACCACCTCTGGAT
>CAZYMD010000071.1:0-23329 GCA_964649005.1 uncultured Pirellulales bacterium | reverse complement strand
TTCATTTCTCCAGGCCTCTTTCTGACCAAATATTTTTCCCCCTCTTAAAAATATAACTCTCGCCCATATCTCAACTTCGCCATATCGAATTAAACCTAAAGCATTATTTCCTCGGCTTGACATATCGCACTTTGTTTAATATACATCTAAACATAATAATGCATTTCAAACTATCAAATCATTAACCTGACAATTCAAAATCAAATAGTAACTTGTATCTAATAAATCATAGACTTGATAGCTTTCCAATCGGGGCGGAACACCAATGCTCAATTCGGCTGTATTAAATAACAGATTGCCGGATGTTCATAGGTCCAATCTGCCCGATATGTCCTACACGCGCTGTCCGGTCGAACACAGTGTATTGTACGGGCATTCGATTCCTTCTGACAGTACCAGAATGCTGTATTGAGTTTCAATGATTTTGCGGTTTATGACTATTACATGTCGGAATCTGAAAATGTCCTCACGATGAAATGCTAATCGGAAAGGATATGAACCGGTCCGAGCAATCCTGAGCTTAGCGTATTCCATTCCCGGCGGATGGTAATGTTTGTTTTCGTGAATCTCGTATCTTCCGGCAAACCTCGATCACCCACCAGACGATTTCGCCACGAATTGATCACATCAATTTCCAGGTGGTTTTGCCCCGACTTCAGCGAGCCTGTGATTTCGACTCTAAATGGCTTGGTCCAAAGTATGCCAAGATCACGGCCATTTAGTCTGGCGCGTGCAATGCCTACATCTTCGACCGATCCCAAGTCGAGCCAGTATTGAATATCGTTTTGAAGCGAAGCATCCAAATAGAAGTCTTTGGTGTAGACAGCCTTGCCCGAATAGAACTTGATACCTGGCTCTGGACGCTTTGTCCAGTCTGTCAGTTCCTGGAACTGAATCGACTCAGGTCCTCCCCATTTGGGTTCGAAGGTCACCTGCCATGGGCCGGTAATTGCCTGAACTTTCTTTTGGTCGGTGAAAACAGGCTGGTATTTTTGTCGATCTGTCTCGAAATCCTTGCTGAATACAACAAACCATGAACCATAAGTAGTAAAGTGAATGGGAACTTCTGTGATTCTCCCTTCCTGTTCGATTTGCGTTTTATAAATCAGACCAGTGATGGGATCCCACAATTGAGTGTCTTTGTTGCTTACTCGAAATGAGCAGGCTGCATAACGCTGCTGTTCGCTCTGATTGCAGACGTAGTACACATCAACATCGCCAATCGTGTAGTGAATGTAGTCGAAGTCAGCATCATTAACTGCAAAATCAGGTTCGACACCATCTTCCTGTAGGACTTCTCGTGCCGTTTTACCCCATATCAATCTGCCCTTGCCAATCTGCTTGTGCCCAGCCGGATCAGGTTCAGGCCCCCAGAGTTGATTGGAAATCTCCTTGAATCGCTCCTGGCTCTTGGCGCCTCCTACGAGACTGACAAGTCTTTGGGGCTTGGGGCCGAGAATCGTGGCGCCTTGCTGCAAGAGCTTCTGTACCTTCTCCAAAGCAGCCAGCGACAGGACCTTGTGGTCCGGCAGGACGAGCAACCGGTATCGAACACCGCCAGGGACTTCGATACGGTTGTCATCAACCTTGAGTTGCAGCAGAATCTCTTCGTTGGTCACATCGTAGTCGTAGCCAGGCAGGACCTTGGCGGGATCTGCTTCTTTCAACTGCACGAGGTTGGGTACGTGATCGCCATAGTAGTAGAGGACATCGGCGATGAATTTGCCCTGCTGCAGGATGTACTGGCAGCGGTTCAAGTAGTCGATAAACGCATCGGAGTACTCCCACCAGGTGACCTGTGGATTGACGTGGGTGCCTGCAAAGTATTCCTGGCCGGGTAGTCCCATTTCCTTTGGGCTGCATGTGAATGTGTGAAAAAAGACCATGTTCAGGCCGGAGCAGAATTCGTGGTCAGAGCTTGGCTTCTGGGATTTCCAGAGCACATCGTTCCAGTGTGGGCCTATCGTAGTAAACGATTCCGCGCCGACGTACTTTTTGCCATAGATGTGCGCAACTGAAGACGCCTGTTTCACGAAAAAGCGATTTACCGGTTGGGGTCGATGTGGGGAAGGGGCCCAGAACTCGCTCATTACAATGTCGTTTCGTCCGAGGTTCCGGATGGCGTCCATGGGGCCTGCATGAGGGCCGCCCGATTCGGGCTGAATCTCCAGGTTGTGCTTGTGGGCCAGCTCTGCAAAGACCTGATAATGGTTTTCTGTGACGCAGTCTCCTATGGTCTTGCGAAAGTCGGCAAGGAAACAGTTAGTGACATCACGGTTCTCGACGATTTTGCCCGCAATTACGGGAAGGTAAGGCAGAGGATCATAGAGCCGCCTTGCCTTGAATTCAGCGGGGAAATTTGGCGTCCAGTTCATGCCGCCGCATTCCCAACTGTCCGTTTCGAGCTGTTTGAGAGTGGTTCCCGCCAGCGGACCTGCATCTTCGATCAGTGGGGCTACCACTTCGTTCCAGTAACGCTCGAACGCATCCCGGCTCAGATAATCAATCACGAGACCTTTCCACTGTCCGCTATAGGTTGAGACGTGGGCGTTCGTGATAGTGTAGCCAAAGCGAAGAACAGTCCACTCACCTTCTGGAACCTGCCACGTAAGCACGCCATCGGGTGACATCTTGTCTGTGATATTTAGAATATCCTCCAATCGAGTGTCCTCTTCATTGGCGAGAGCGGGGCGGTCGTTCAAAAGGAAACGACAATCAGGCGCCGAGCCGCCAAGCTCGCGATACATCGACTTGAGATTGAGATTTTCAATAGGCGGGCGAGATCGAGGCGGCGATATGGCGTTGCCTTTTTCGTCCAACAATGAAATTTCCGCCACTTGGACGTTTCGGGGCTGATTAGGATAACGCGGATCGTAGGCATCATCAAAAGATATACGGAACTTTTTGCCTGAAACCGCTGCTAATTGAACTGTATTAAGCTCGCCATCCTTCATTGGATATGCGCCAATCATTCGCGCGCCGCTATCAGAGATGATGCTGATAGCACAATTCCTGGGGCCATATCCCTTCCTGCCAAGTATTCGAAGAGCAGATAATTTCACAGATTCCTTGAACGAAAACTCAAGCCATTCAGGAGTGTCTTTAGTCGGTCCTTTTCCAGGCGTTGTGTTCGAGCTTACCCAGAAACTGTCTGGTTGTGAATCAGTTACGTTCTTCACGGGAAACCCATTCTGGCTGGAGCTTGCCTTGATTTCACATTCGACACCGCCTGTGTCATTCTCCTTTTCAGGGTACGCCAGAACGCAGATATCCCTGTAGAATCCATCCCTGTTTTTAGGCGCAGTCAATTCCTTGTCGTACAGCACAGGCCCTGTGATCTTTATTTGCGAAAACGTAATTTGCTTTGCTGCGAAGTCAGGCGTGACATTGGGTCCGCCGAGATTCCAGCCGCTTTGAATGGAAAGCCCCAATTCCAAGCCAAGGCGTTCGCCTTCCTTCAAAGCGTGTTTGTAAAGCTCCCTCCACTGGGGGCCGGCAAAGAGCGGGCCCTCAGGGACCTGAGCGTTGCCTCTTTGCTCGGCGCCGCCTGCGTCGAAGATCATCGCTCCACTGAAGCCCTTGGCCTTCATCTGCGTCAGATCGCGTGTTATGGCTTCTTTGGTGACGTTGCTGTTGAGCCACCACCACCAGCATCGCACACCTTCCTGGCGAGGCGGATTGAGAAAGCCTTCCTGAAGATCGGAAATCTCTTCCGCACAGATGAATGAGCTGAAAGTCACTAATACGATAGTAGAAAGAGTAAATATGCGATGTTTCATTTGCGGCGCCTGTCCTTGTGTTAATGTTCCATGATATAGCGGAATCATTGTAACGTAGAGGAAGTGATCGGGAAAGAAATTAGCAAGCCAATCATGTTACGCTATAGGCAGGTCTGCTTTAGAGGAGTTTCAAGACGGTGTCGTTCGAGCCGTCACGACGATAGCTTTTCGAGGTTTTGTGGGGCAGGCGACCTCGCAGGCGCCGCAACCATTACATTTTTGTGGGTCGATTTGCGGTGTGAGCGTGTATTCAGTCTCGGAAAAGACGTAGCGAATCGCATCGTAGGGACACCATCGTTTGCAGGCCGAGCAATCCCGATCGTTGCCCAGAAGGCACAGGTTCATGTCCACGCAAGCAAGGCCTATGTTGGTTTTGGGTTTTTCTTTAAGGGAGAGTCGCGTGATGGCTCCGCTTGGGCATACCTGGGTACACCTAACGCAATCTTCCTTGCAATAGTTCTTCTCGAAATTCAGAACTGGGGTGAACAGTCCCGTCAGTCCGTTTGGGTTGGCGTCGCGCTCGATGATCCCGTTGGGGCAGGCTCGAATGCAATTGCCACAACGGGTGCAAAGTCCGGCAAATTGGGATTCATTCAGGGCGCCGGGCGGGCGAAGGTGCGGTGACGCTTTCGCGCGGAAGGGCCTCATTATCCAGACCCAGGCGGCACCAACGGAGAGGCCGAGGATTGTTCGCCTGGCGAAGCGAGGATCGGCGCCACTTGTCTTATTGGTGTGGTTTTTGCGTACAATCGTGGAATGTGCGGACTTGCGTAACAAAAACAACATATCTTGAAAAGCCCCAAGGGGACATACACGCCTGCACCATATTCGAGGCCACACAAGACTGAGAATCAAGATGATAAAAAAACCTGTTGCGGGCAGCCATTGTATCGGTTCGGAGCTATGACCAAGAGAGAAGACGCTTGAGAAAATTGACAGTGGGTCAAGCCACAACAGAATCGGATAGCCCAATATAGCGCCGCCCAGCGTGAGCCAGACGATCCATCGGCCTATTAGAGGTATTCGAATGCTCTTGCGACCCAATCGCTCGCCAAGCCTGCTCGCGCCGTCGGCGCACGTTCCCATAGGGCAAATCCATCGACAGAACAGACGATGGCGCAATATTACAACCACACTTACAAAGAGTCCAAACCATGCAACAGAGTGAAACGTTCGGGTTGCTATCAGTGACGAGATGGCGACAAAGGGGCTGAGGGCGGGGACAAGAAGAAGCGACCGGGCATTTGGCGCGGCAGGCCAGAGCGCTGCGACAGCCAGAACAAGACACGTTGCCCTGACAAGCAGGCGGATGCGACTTTTCCTGTTTGAAGTCACGGGATCGGAAATCATCTTCGATTCTGCTTGCCGGCTCAACCGAGATAGGCCTCCTGCTGCCTGAGAATCTTTTGAACCTTGGCTATATCCACATCACGAGGGCGACACGAATCTTTGGCGGCAACAGCGGCAGCGACGCCTGCGGCGTGGCCTGTGACAAAGCAGTTCGGAATAAGACGAACGAGGTCCGCCATGCGGATATCCGTATTGATGCAGCGGCCTGCTGCCAGGACGTTTTCGGTTTTGACGGGTACAAGAGCGCCGTATGGTATTTGCCATTCATGGTGTTCACCGCTTTCTGCGCCGCCTACGCCGATCACATCCGGGAACTTTTTCTTTGCCTTCAGGTTTGCAAAAGTAACTGCATTGAGGCCATCGAGAACGCGGGTTATGCGAACGCCCAATTGCGGGGCCGTTTCCATCAGATACACGCGCTCGTAGCCGGGGGCTTGCCTGGTTTTTTGGGTGTTATTCCAGATAAATTTGCGGTGGTTCATTTCCATACGCGTGAGCGTGGCCAAGTCTATGCCGTCGCCTTGAGGCCCCTGCAGGTTTACCCAGTTCACTCCGGGAACGGGGGTAATACTTCCCAAGCGTCTTGGTTTTGGTGAGCCTGAGGCTTTCTCCTTGTCCACTCGATCCAGATTGCCGATACGATAGACCAGACCGATGTTGTGCGAACGGTGTTCGAACGAAGCACCTGCGGCGGCGAAGATATCTCCATCACCTGTGGCGTCAATAACTACTTTGGCCAGTATGGCCTGACGCCCCGACTTGCTCTCGAAGACGACGCCTTTGACGGTATTGTCGTCGACGATGGCATCGACTCCCCAGCAGTGCAGGAAGACATTTATCGATTCTTCTTCCACCATCTCCACCATCATATATTTAACGGCTTCGGCGTCCACTGTTGGATTGAAACCTTGTCTGTGGTTGACAATTGCTCCATCCAGCTTGTCCAGACGACACATCATTTCTTCGCCGATTCCCTGGCAGACCTGCTTGTTACCGGTTGCTATGTGTCCGATGACGAGTAGAACAAGGCCGCCCGACCAGAGCCCGCCGAAGTGGCCGTATCGCTCGACAAGTGTTACACTGGCGCCTGTCCGCTTCGCAGCGATAGCGGCCACTACGCCCGCCGCACCGCCTCCGACAACCAGGACATCGGTCTTATCCAGGATCGGCAATTCGCGGCGGGGTTGAATCACCTTGCCATCGATAAGTGCTGCGTTGCCGCGATTATCCTGCACCTTATGGCTTGCGATAATCGAGCTTTGAAAACCACTGTTTTCTTTAATATCAGCGAAGAGCTGCTTGGAACTGATTGCACCAAGGCCGGCGGTCAGGCCGGAAAAACCAACCGCTCGTAGAAAGTTGCGTCGGTTCATCGACTCGTTCATGGATCAACTCCTTATCAATAAAAACACAGATTCACGTGTATCGAGCCTAATCCGGTCAATACTCTTCGATCATCATAAAGGACTCTCTGCGATGGTGCAAACGTAAAGGTAATCTCTATAAATAAAGCATCAGAAGAGGTGGGGCAAGATATGTTGTCGATCTCTGGCCGATGGATTATAATCGGCGCCGATGGCATAGCGGTTCGGACTGCTCTGTGCCTGCGGCATTTGCTGTGATGTACATGGTGCAGGTATTGTCTGAATCGAGCCGGTCCGGGATCAGAGTGACACCGACTGATAAAAGCTGGTGTATGGAATGTGGCAATTTTCAAGGTCTGAGTGTGAGAATGGCAAGCGACATGACTGCACAGTGGAAGATTGCGGCAATGAGATATGAGATGAAACGCGTGGTCTTAAGGGCACTGACGTTAATGCTCATGGGCCTGATTTTCAGTGTGGCGAGCGGGGGTTGTGCTACTGGCGGCCAAGAAGGATCTGAGCCTTCCAATGTTCTTGCGTGTCGGCTGTCAAATTATGGCGAGTATCAGGATGCTGCATGGGAGCATCTGCCTTCGATAGGGATAAAATATGTGTTCATCAATATCCCTGAGCCCCAGCGGGTTGAGGATACAATGGAACGCCTTGCCGAGCATGGGCTAACGGTTGTTGTGATGCGAGGTCATGCCGATTTGTCTAAGCCAGCCTGTGTTGACGAGCTGGGCGTACAATTGGCGATATGCGAGAAGATGGGTGTCAAATATATGTTTCTGTCAGCCAAGCGGCAGGGGGCTGATAAGCAGGTAGTCTATGAGCGACTGCGGCGGGCGGGTGAGGTCGCAAAGAAGCATGGCGTGACAATCGCTCTGGAAACACATCCCGACCTCGGAACGAACGGAGATGTTCATCTGGAAACCATGAGGCAGGTCAATCACCCAAACGTTCGAGTCAACTTCGATACAGGCAATATCCATTATTACAACAGGAACAAAGATGCCTGCATGGAATTGAAGAAAATTATCGAATACGTGGCAACGGTCGAGCTGAAGGATCATAATGGCCAATTCGAGACGTGGAACTTTCCGCCTTTGGGCAAGGGGATTGTTGATCTGGCGGGAGTGGTAAAAATACTCAAAGAACATGGCTTTTGTGGCCCGATGACAATGGAGATCGAGGGTGTTCGAGGAGTCGAGAGGAACGAGGATCAAATCAAGAAGGAAATCGCTGATTCAGCGGAATATATAAGATCGCTTGGCGGGTTCAATTGACCATATCATTAGAACTGGGAATGCAACAGACAACGGGAGGTCGTTCAATGAAGGATGTAGTAAAGAGAAGCCGAATTTGTGTATTTGTTGTTCTGGCAGTTATTCTGTTTGGTTTATGTGGTTGCATTACGGATGAATCCGATGGAAGTACGGGACTTCTAAGCCCTTCAGCTAAATTGATTGCGCGAACCTACAATTCTGGTTTCGATTTGGCGCATGACACTTACAACGGAATGGGCACAGGCAGCGATGGGAAGATATATTACGTTCTCTGTTCGGAATCGTACAAGATCGGCGCGCAGATGTACTGTTACGATCCAGCTACCGACCAAATCACTCACCTGGGCGATATTACCGAAGCCTGTGGCGAAAAGGGATTAAAGACAATTGCTCAGGGCAAGTCTCATGTGAATTTCGTGGAAAGTGCCGGCAAGCTCTATTTTTCAACGCACGTAGGCTACTACAGCATAATCGATGGCATGGAGAAGATTGGAGTGCCGCCAGCCGGTTACAAACCTTATCCTGGAGGTCATTTCCTCAGCTACGAGATAGCTACCGGTAAATTCGAAGAGCTGGCGAAGGCGCCATTGGGCGAAGGCATACTTTCTATGACCATGGACACTAATCGCGGACGTCTCTACGCCATTACATGGCCGACTGGGCGCTTCATTTATTATGATCTGGATAAAAAGAATAGCAAAGATTTCGGGCAGATATCGAAGCAGGGCGAGGATGGCAAAGGCGAAAACTATCGCACGCTTTGCAGGTCGCTCGTTGCCGATCCGCACGATGGTTCGGTGTATTTCACGACCGGTGATGGTGGCATCTTTCGATACAAATATGCATCGGATTCCATAGAAGCAGTTGAGGGCGAGGATATGAGGAAGGACTACTTCGGGCTCTACGATCCGACCTCGCCCGGTCATATGGGATACAACTGGAGGCAGACGGTCTGGTGCGAGCGGGAGAGGGCTGTCTATGGAGTGCATGGCAATTCGGGTTATCTTTTCCGATTCGATCCTCAGACTCCAAGGGTGGAAGTACTGGAACGAATTACCTCTCTGCCATCGAAGCGAAGCGGGATGTACGACCAGTTCAGTTACGGCTATCTGGGTTTCGCTTTGGGGCCTGATGGACATACACTGCACTATCTTACAGGCGGACCGGTCTATATTGACGGCAAAAGGGTGGCTGGCAAGAGCGAGACGGCCATGGGGGAATCGAAGGGCATCGAGAATCTTCACTTGATTACCTACGATATAAAAAATGGTAAATATACAGACCACGGCGTGATCTTTTTCAGTAATGGCGACAGACCCGCCTACGTGAATTCGATTGCAGTGGGCAAGGATGGGACTGTCTATACGCTTTCGAGAATCACGGAGAATGGCCACACGCGAACGGACCTTGTTGCTATTAAAGGGCCATTCAGCGGCAAGTGAGCGTGTTTTGTAGTGCTACTTTGCATTGGAGAATTCAGTTATGAACAGGCAATTGACATTCATATCTCAGCGTAAAACAGCAATGTTCGAACGAATGTTATTTTCCTTTGTTGTGGCATTTTTCATCTACTGCCAATGCGTATCTGGAAAAGTTGAAGCTGCAACTGAGCAGCGGATGGATTGGAAAGCCGGCGTCGCATCGACGGTTATAACACCCGAGCAGCCTATGTGGATGGCGGGATACGCCGCGAGGAACAAGCCATCCGAAGGCAAGGTCCACGATTTGCGGGCCAAGGCCATTGCGATGGAAGATGCTCAGGGGACAAGACTGGTTATTGTTACTGTCGATCTGCTTGGTCTGTCCAGGTCTTCTCGTGACTGGTTGGAGAAGGAGGCTGGCAAGTTATATAACCTGCCTCCTGAATGGCTGCTGCTGAATGCATCACATACGCATTGCGGCCCGGCATTGCACGTGACGCGATATTCCATTTATGGGGACAGCTTGTGCGATCAGACGCCTGAGCAGAAGCAGCAAAGCGTGCAATATCTCGATGACCTACATCAGAAACTACTGCAACTAATAGGCAGTGCGATGGAAGATCTGGCCCCCGCGAGGCTGTCGTATTCCCACGCGCGGGCGGGATTTGCCATGAATCGGCGGTCGAATACCGAACGAGGCTATCAGATTCAGCCTAATCCCGATGGTCCGGTCGATCATGATGTCCCTGTTTTGCGAATCGATAGTCCCGATGGAAAATTACGCGCTGTAGTATTTGGGTATGCTTGTCACTGCACGACGATGAGCTTCTACGAGTTTTGCGGCGACCATGCGGGTTTTGCCCAGCAGTACATAGAGCAGGCGCATCCAGGCGTGACCGCCTTATACGTAGCAGGCTGTGGTGGCGATCAAAATCCGTATCCACGCGGCGGGCCGCGTACGCTGGAGTATTGCAGGGAGCATGGGCGTGCATTGGCTAACGGCGTCGAAACGGCGCTAACTCCGCGAGCGAGACCCGTCGCCGGGCCGATCCGTGCCGCGATCGATACGGTGACGCTCGAATTCGCTGAGCCTCCCAGCCGAGAGCAGTTAGAAGAGCAGATCAAGTCAGAAAATAAATACCAGCGCGCCCATGCACAGACCTTGTTGGATGAGCTTGAGCAGACAGGCAAAATCAAAACGACGTATCCATACCTCGTTCAGGTCATCGATTTCGGCGATGATTTGACTATGATTGCATTGGCGGGCGAGGTGGTGGTTGATTATTCGCTGCGATTGAAAGCTGAACTGGCGGGTCGGCCTGTCTGGGTGGCGGGCTATTGTAACGATGTATTCGGGTATCTGCCCTCGTTGCGTGTCCTGCAGGAAGGCGGCTATGAAAGCGGCGGGGCGATGCTCTATACACCGCTGCCTGGCCCTTTTGCCCCTTCGGTTGAAAAGCTCGTTATCGATAAAGTGCACGAGCTGGTGCGCGAAGTGCGGACGCTGAAAGAAAACTGAGAAAGACAGATTACGCTTGCCGACTGTTCTATCAATCTTGTCTGATCCGGCTGATGAGATCGAGTGCCTCTTCGATCATGATCTCGCCTGCGCCCTTGGCCAGATGCGTTGCCGGGCCTGATTCATATCCTCCCTCTTCGTAGGCCTGACTGTGGCACACGTAGCCTATCGCATCGTTGCTTAGCGAGAAAATGAACAGCTTATCAATCCCAGCGCGTTTTTTTATCTCCAGGCCCATTTCCACCAGGACCTCGCCTGGCAGCCCGAGGATGTAAATATCGCCCAGTCGCAAAATCTGCATTTCCGTGGTTATGTATTCGTCGCTCTTATCCGGTTTTTTTTCTTCATCAGCAGAGGCAGGTTTCTTTACAGGAAATTTTATATCCTTCTTTATGGCGTCTAATGTAACCTCGTCGGATGTGCTGACGAATTGGAGTCTTCGCAGAGCTTCGGCGCCGAGGGCTTTGCCGATCTGCTGGTGGGCTTTAACTCCTCTCTGGTAGGGGACGATATCGCCTGCGGTTCCAAGTGTGAAAAGGCAAATACCGCCTTCGGCCCGTTCGACGAGAGCTGTGGCATCTGCGGGGAAATCGGCGGAGATTGCAGTGGCCTGATATGGATAAACGCAGACTGGGTGACACGCAAAATTGATAACCGAGCCGACAATGTTATCGTTGGCGTCTTCGACTCTCAGCACGCACAGTGCGGGATCGACAGGGCCAAACGTCAAAGGAGGCTTATTGGGGTCGAACGTGAATGATATGATAGTCGAACCATCGGAACTGGTTTGTATTTTTCTTGTTGAAGCGACATCAGCATTAATGCTGAAGGTATTTACAACCGAGCCATCAGGTTTTTGCGTCCTGCGATTGAATACTATTTCAGGTATGCAGCCTTTCGCAGCGCCAATTTTCACATCTCGCATATTCCTGCTCGCAATAAACACGGTGTCGGCGAGCTTTCTGACGAGCGTTTGCAAATAAGCCTGGTCGATTTCGGAGGCAGGAATCTCCTGGTCGGGCCTGAGCTTGGAGCGCGTGAATACTTCTGGGCCGGAGTGGGTGTGGGTCGCGCAGATAAGGATGTTCTGCTGTGGGATACCCGTTTTTTCTTCAATTATCCGTCGTGCCGGCTCGGCTATTTCTTCCAATGGTGTGTATAACAGATCGGCTGAGACGATTGCGATTGTGGTGAGACCATCATTGAGGACTAATGCTTTGGCGTGAAGCTCATCGAGAACACTCTCGCTCGGTTTGCCATACGAGCCGATAAGTGGAATTCCAACAGGTGGGGTTATATTGACTTTTGCACAGCCCCCTTTGAGTGCAGCCAGGCCAGCCGGGCAAAATACATGGCTGGACAGAAAGATAGTAACAATTAGCACCGTTGATTTCAGGCCCACATATCGTCCCACAGCTATCACTCCGTGTTCAATCATATATTTTCGAGATATTCTAATTCGCCTGCTGTGTGGAATCCAGGACAATCGGATCATTTGGTGCGTGCAACCTGCATAGGCTTAATTATGAGCCGGCCGGCATGGGAGATTTCCATTGCGTATTTGGCCGGGGATGTACTATAAATGAGCGACTCGAAGGTACATCTTGATGCTGTGCTGGTTTCGACCGGAGAAGTGGGCTCGCAGAAGCAGCAAAAACGATGATAAGTGGTAGTCAGGCAGTGACTTTGAGGAGATTGGCATATCTTAAAAAGGTTTCTTACAGGTGAAAGGATATCGAAATGAACGGGAAGAATCTAACCAGACGGCAGCTTCTGGCTACAGCGTCGGTCGGTACGATTGCCGCGGTATCACGAAGTATTCCTGCGTATGGCGACGTCGTTAAGAAAGCAGGCAAGCTCGCAATTCTCGGCGGCGAGCCTGTGAGGAAGAATAAAAGCTGGCCCAAGTGGCCTTACTGTGATGATGAAGTAATAGAGTCGGTTGTGAAGACGACGAAGAGCAGGATTTGGTGCAGAATCCAGTCGAAGTCGGGCGCCGTCCCCACGTTCGAGAAGAGGTTTGCTGAGCTGATTGGGGCGAAGTTCTGCGTTGCGACCGGTTCGGGTACTCAGGCTCTTCACACTTGTGTGGAGGCGCTGGGTATCGGCGCGGGAGACGAAGTTATCACTTCGCCCTATACCGACCCGGGGACGATAGCTTCGATTCTGTCAGCGAGGGCGTTGCCTGTGCTTGCTGATCTTGATACCGAATCCTATCAGCTCGATCCCGAAGACGTTGAAAGGAGGATCACAGAAAATACCAAAGCGATAATGCCTGTCCACATGATGGGCCAGCCCTGTAATATGGAAAGGATCATGCAGATCGCCAAAAAGCACAATCTCAAGGTGATCGAAGACGCGTGCCAGGGACATCTGGCCGAGTATCAGGGCAAGCAATTGGGGACGATTGGCGATGTAGGCTGTTTCAGCTTTCAGTCGAGCAAGACTATCGCCTGTGGTGAAGGCGGCGGGATAATCGGCGATAATGAAGAGCTTATGGATAAATGCTACACCGTCCACAATCATGGCACATCCCGCAGGGGACGGACGGAAGTGGCCGGGCCAAAATATCGTATGAATGAGTTCGAGGCGGCGGTTCTTTTAGGGCAGTTGTCGGGCGTTAAGGAACGATTCGCCCGTCGAAACGAAAACGCCGCCTACCTGACCGTTAGGCTCAAAGATGTCCCTGGCATCGTTCCGCAAAAGCTGTACGAAGGAACCAAGAGCGGCTCCTTTTATCTCTACACCGCAACATATCGGAAGGAGCACTTCGACGGTGTGGATCGCGGCACGTTTTTCAAGGCCCTCAGCGCCGAAGGCGTCAGTCTCAGTCCTTATATCAGGCAGGGATTGCACAGAGAGCCTTGGGTAGAGAACATTTTGAATTCGAAGCTTTACAAGAAGATGTTCTCAGCAGAGAGGTTGAAGCAATACCGCGAAGAGCTTGCGTGTCCGAAGTGCGACCAGGTGTGCCGGGAGATGGCGATGCTCTGGGCATCAGGGCCGCTTCTTGGCACAAAGAGCGACATGGACGATGTCGCTAACGCCATCATCAAAGTGTACGAGAACCGTGACGAACTGCGTTCGATATAGAAAGCTCGCTTGTCGTGGCTTGTGAGAACTATGTGGATTGGTTGTGATTAAGGATTCATTCAAGGGGATGTTTTGCGTATGTGTAAAAGAGCTGTCATAACAACAATCGTGCTACTCGTGGCAATATCGACAGTGTCCGCCGAATCGCTTGGCGTATACTTCGGAACCTACACTGGCCGGGGCAATGCGAGTAAGGGAATCTACTACAGCACGCTCGACCTCGATACAGGCAAACTTTCCGCCCCTGTCCTTGCAGCAGAGATAACCAGTCCCTCGTTTCTGGAGATACATCCGACCGGCAAGTTTCTATATGCAGTCAGCGAAGCCGGCCGGGCAGGTAGCGTAAGTGCGTTTGCCATAGATCCAGCTGATGGGAGCCTTGAGTTTCTAAACAAACAGCCATCAGGCGGCTCAGCGCCATGTCACGTCAGCATCGACCATGCAGGTAAAAACGCTCTCGTCGCCAACTACAGCAGTGGCACCGCATCGGTAATCCCAATCCAGCCAGATGGCAAGTTAGGCGAGCCGACCGGCCTCGTGCAGCATGAAGGCTCCAGCGTAAATCCCGGGCGACAGAAAGAGCCGCACGCACATTCGATCAACGTCAGCCCCGACGACCGTTTCGCCTTCGTCGCCGATCTTGGGATCGACGAGATCATGACCTACAAGCTCAATGTTGATAATGGAACTATCGTCCCATCCAATCCTCCCTTTACGAAGTTAAAACCAGGCTCCGGCCCGCGTCACTTTACATTTCATCCCAATGGCGAATATGCCTACGTAATCAACGAACTAAGTTGCACAATAACCGCTTTCACTTACGAGCCGACCACAGGTGTCCTAACTGAGAGGCAAACCATTACTACGCTTCCCAAAGATTTCGAGGGAAACAATTCATGTGCCGAAGTGCGAGTGCATCCCAGTGGCAAGTTTCTCTATGGCTCGAACCGGGGACACAACAGCATTGCAGTTTATAAGATCGATTCGGCCAAAGGGATTCTGACTTTCGTGGAGCATGAGACAGCGAACATTAAAACGCCCCGAAACTTCAATATCGATCCGATGGGCAAATATTGTCTCGTCGCCAACCAAGATGGCAATACCGTGGTCGTTTTCAATATCGACCAGCAAACAGGTGCGCTTGATCCGACCGGTCAGAGCATCTCAGTTGGCAGGCCTGTCTGCATCAGGTTTCTCAGGAAGTAAAGCGAAGCTCCAAAATAAGCAGGGGGATTTGCTATGACGACAAAACATAATTATCGCCGACATTGTCTGTTCGCCTTTGGTGGCTTGTTTCTTCTGTTGTACTGGCTGATAGCGATAGAATCGCCTGGAACATCCAGAGCAGCAGCTTCATCGCCGACAGAGTCGCAGACAGGGCCAAGCGCCCGCATCCTCGTTGCCTATTACTCGCGCACAGGCAACACAGAACAGATGGCCCAGGGCGTTGTCGGAGGGGCCAAAGGCATACCGGGGGTGATTGTCATTCTCAAGAAAGTCGCCGACGTATCGAAGGAAGATCTCGAAGCCGCCGATGGGATCATCCTGGGCTGTCCCACCTATTTCGCCAATATACCAGGCGAGATGAAAACGATCATCGACGACTGGAACTGGAAAATGAAGGTGGACTTCACGGATAAGGTCGGCGGCGCCTTCGCCACCGCAGGTGGTCAGGTGGGAGGCCAGGAGCATGTCGTCGTCTCGCTGCTTATGTTCATGCTGCACAACAGAATGGTGGTTGCAGGCCCACTCTATCGTAACGAAAAAACTGGAAGCGTCTGGGCCGAATCTGGCGCTGCGGCTATTACAGGTCCCCTCGATCAGGGTGTCGGCGAAAAAGAGCTTGACGGCGCAAAAAAGCTTGGCCGGCGCATAGCAGCTTTAGCAGTAAAGTTCAAAGGCACTTGATTCTATCTTTCGATGATAAGTTTGCCTTTAGTGGAGAGATTCCAATGAAACAATCTACATATCGAAAATCACAAAATACACAGCGATCCCCACGAATTGCAGTTTGTCTTGCAATTATCATATCGCTTTGTCTGTCACCAGTACTTTTCGGGGAGGTTAAGAAGCTTGACGATACGTGGGTCCTGCGTTTCGAAGATGATTTTCAGCATGATCAGCTTGGAGACCAATGGACAACCAACGATGCGATTATTAAAGATGGGCGAATGCTGCTTGGTCTCAAAGGCCCCGCATGTGCAAAAGTTGCTCGCCCCTTCCCCTCCGATGTGCGAATCGAATTCACCGCCCAGGCCTACGAAAAACGACCGCCGTGCGATTTGTCGGTAACCATCGCGGCTGAGAGATTCCGTCTCATGAGCTGGAACTACCTGCTTGCTTTCGGCGGTGTCAACAACACGGTCAATAAGCTGACAGGTGGTCGCCAGCTAAAGGCTGTAAGGGACGAAAATCCCGAACGCCTCATCGAACCTGGTCGAATCTATAAGATTGTGGCAATCAAAGAAGGCAAACGATTGTCGATGATAGTGGACGATAAGCTTTTGCTTGAGGCACAAGACCAGCAGGTTATGGGGGGGCCTGGCTTCGATGCAGTCGGGCTTGTCACCTGGAATGGGATGTATGTGGATAATGTCAGAGTCTACGAACGAAAAGTCCCACACCCTGACACCCCGAGATATGTCATCCATCTCGATGGTTTGATTTTGTCACTGGACGAGAAAGGCCGCATGTCTGGCCCATCCTCTTTGTCACCTGAGGTGAAAGAGGCTGTTGCAGCCTACAACCATGGTGACATGCAAACCGCCGAGAAACTCTTCAAATCTCTCGATGGAGAAATAAAAGCCGCAGGGCTGGCTTATGTATATGGGAATCTAAATCACGATGAAGCCCCTAAAGATTTTCCGTTCGTTGCGCATCTCTTTTCAGATATTTCAAAATCCAAGCCAACGGATCAAAGGCTGGCGAATTATGCATGGGCCGCATCGCTGTTTGGTGAAATTCGACTGTTTCCTCGCAGCGATCAGCAGTGCAGCCTTATAATGTCACTTGACCCCGAAAACAATCCTTTCTATGACAAAGCCATGCTGTATCGTGCTCGCTTTCTTCGAGCCAACGGCCAGGAAGGTGGAAAGAGAGAAGTCCTGGCGACGGCGCAGAAAATGTTTAAGCAGTTGAAAGCCAAAGCCCCACAAAACGCTGTGCTCCGCCAGTTGACAGGCGAATCTATCCCCTGGGGACAGGAACTGACGGGGCAGTATCACGATGCCCCGCGTTGGGCTTCGCTGCTTAATGAAATGTACCTAAGGCAGTTGGCGATCATGCGATGGTGGTTTAGCGAAAAGCAGCTCCCCGATGGGCAGTTGGGCGGAGGCTGGGGTGACGACGTCGAAATCCTCAGATCGTGGGGGCCATTCGCTATGATATCGGATGCCGAGCCGGCCGTTCGAGATGGTATCGAGAGGCTATGCCAGGGTGTTTGGGAGTATGTTCTCGAAGATGGTTTCGATCCGGGCCTCGGCGACGTCGAACATTCCTCCGAGCCATCCGCCGACAGCATTCCGACTATGCTGGCGATTCGCTTCGGCGACCCTCTTTGGTACCAGCGCAATCTCGCAAGCTGCCGTCGGATTCGCGACTACTACACCGGAATCGATAAAAGCGGATTCATCCGTTTCAAGTCGGGCCATTTCGGCGGCAAAAAAGCCAGCCCACACCTCCAGCATGGGGGGGATAATTTCTATTGCAGCAGGCCCATGAAACATTTCCTCTGGCCAGCATGGTATGGTAACAATGACGCCCAAGACTTCTACCTGAGCTGGGTCCGTGGCTGGGTCCAGGCGACCATGACCGCCAAATACACCAAGCCCGCAGGCGTTCCTCCATCCAGTATCTGGTATCCATCAGGTGACATTGCTCCATCCAACGGCGCTCCGTGGAACGATCCGATCTATAACATCTATGGAAACCCCTCAGTCGGCTGCTTTCGAACACAGGATATTTTCCTGGCAGGATATGCTTTGTCACGACAAGCCTTTTTCTTGCAGCCTCTGCACGCATGGATGCGCTTGTACGAAACTGAAATCCCCACTAACTCGCCCGCGAACCCAAACGTCGACGACGATCCAACAGCCTGGTCGATCCGCAACAGCAGGGATACCTGGAAAAGCGCCGAAATATTTGCTCAATACCGCTGGCTGACAGGCGATTGCTCTTACGATGAGCTGTTTGGCAAACAATACCTGCCGCAACGTTTGCACATGCCTGGGACATTTGAGGATTTTGTAAATAGGATCGAGTCAACAGTCAAACGACTTCGCGTTAATTTCGATCTCTACACGCGAGAAGTGCTCCAAACCGACAGAGCTAGCCTGCCCGGCTCGGATTTTGCCTTTTCCGCATATACAGGCGCCGTACGAGAGTGGGGTGATGCAGGTGTTCCTACAATGGCGGTGACATGGCATATTACAGATCCCAACTTCGCCGCAATTGTTCCCTATACCGGCCTCGACCACCTTCGCGTCTGGATATATAATTTCGCTGATCATACCACGCGTATGGGCATGCAACTGTGGCAGTTGGAGCCTGGTAAATACGAACTGCGCACTGGTACATTCGACGATGGCAAAGACTACACAAGGAAATACAAGTGGAGCACCTCAAAGACTCTTATCGTGCGTCACAAAGCTGATATATGCTGGATCGACGTACCATCCAAACAGCAGTTCGCAGTGGATTTTCGCCTAACCGAGAAACTCAACCGTCCCAATGTTCTGCCCGACCCCGCAATCATGCCGCGTGACATTACCGTTTCAAAAAATCAGTCGGGCAAGCTCACAATCAAAGCAACTGTGCATAATCTTGGAAACGTCCAGGCGGAAAACCTGACCGTCGCCTTGATGAAGAAAAATCAGGACAATTTCTTGCTCGTTGCACAAAATTCAATCAACTTGCCAGCATCTAAAAACTTCAAATCGTCTCTCGTTAATATCGAGTTTACCAATATCGACACTAACCCCCATCTGACGATAGTGTTGGACCCGAACGAGCGGATCGACGAAATTTACGAACTCAACAATCACGCAAAGGTCCCAGGTCTGTAAAGGCGAAAGCAGGCACTTTAGGGACCTGTGCCGGGTAGAGCAACCGTTTTCTCCACAACCATAGTCAGCTTGACAGGACCCAATAATCCTGACTGGTGCAAAGGCACATCCTTCCAGGCTTTGCCTGGAGTGCCCGATCTCGTAATATTCGTACGACAATAACGCTCGCCATCAGACCCCAAAGCGTCACCTACCAGCCTGTTCGCCCACGTATTGGCAATCTCCACTTCAAGCTTGTTGACACCCGCTTTCACCACCTCACTGATATCAACACGATAAGGAGGCTTCCAGACAACCCCCAGTGATTGACCGTTAACAAACACTTCAGCAACGCACCAGAGCCGCCCCAGATCGAGATAAATTTTCCTGTTGCCCCCAATCCAGTCTCGCTCAAGATCGAACTCCTTCTCATAGCGTGCAGAGCCTGAGTAGTAGCGAATTGCCAAATCGTCACTTTCGGTCCATGATTTAAGCTCTTCGAATACAACCGAATCGGGTGTCCCCAATCCCGACTGGAAGAAGACTTTCCAAGGTCCATCCAATTTTATATCTGATGCAATCCCATCAATCTTAAACTGTGCGACATTTCCATTAGAAGTCTTGATTCTATACGATCCATTACTGTGTGTAGCGACGAGAACATTGTCATCAGCGATTTGCATAACTTCAAGTTCAGGATCAGCCGAAACAAGATGTTGCTTGTTAATAGGCTTGCGAAAAACAACAAACACAGATCCAGCCGGGCCAAGTTTCAGCGGAAGGCAAATACCTCGATCTGTCTGTTCGTAAACGATCTGTTTCTCTATTTTCCCTGTCTCAGCGGACCAAAACTCTGGTGCCCTGTCAAAAACACGAAAACATCCATCAACCGACTTCTGTTGCATCGTTTTATTACTAACGAAATATATATCCGCCTCGTTGGTGCGACGATGAATATAATCGATGTCTGTGTCTTCCTTCTTGTTAGTGTACTGGAAATCGGGATTGACACCACGCTGGTGCAAAATTTCTCGTAGTGATTTGCCCCAGATGATTGTCCCCTTGCCAAACCGATGCTCAAGGACCGCCTTGCCGTCGCAGTCGCCCCACATTGAATCAGCAAGCCGCCGGACCTTATCATCATAATCAGGATAGCCGACAAGACCTGTCGAACGTGTCGGCTTGGGGCCGACGATGGTCGCGCCCGCCTTTACCAGTTCCGCAATTTTTTGCAGAACCGCCAGATCAAAATACTCCCGATCCGGCAGGACCAGCAACTCATATCGCATATCCCCAGGCAGTCCTGGGGACTCCTTGCGGAGGGCGATCCGACCGTCCTCGACACTCATCCTATTTAGAATCACCTCAGGATTGACGACATCGTAATCGTAGCCATATCCGAGCGATGGATCGATATGTTTGGGAGGTATGAAGTTGAAACCCTGATCCCCATAGTAGTAGCACACATCCGCGATGAAGTGACCCTGCTGCAACATGAACGAGCATCGCGAAAGATAATCGATGAAAGGCTTCGCCTTGGACCACCAGACAATATTGGGCGTCAGGTGCGTCCCAGCGCCATAAACCCAGCCTGGCTTTCCCGCCTCGGGAGGCTGATGGCTCGATGTATGCCAGACAACGTGATTCATCCCTTCGCAAAACGCCCTATCCGCAGCAGGTTTAAGTTCGAAAGGCCCGGCCTCCCAATGGTAAAATCCCGTAAATGACTCCATGTGAACGCGTTGGCGACCATAGACATGAGCGGCGCAGGCTGTCTCCTTAACCACCCAGAGCGGGTCGCGCTCCATCCTCCAGGGCCAGAACTCGCCGCGAATCTCGTCTATCGCCCCAAGCGCCTTAAGCGCATCAACAGGGACCTGATGGACCGGCGGGCCCGGACCTCCCGATTCCGCTTCGATCCCGAGCCCGACACGCCTGGCGGATTCGCTGGCCGTCCTGTAGTAGGCATCCACTAACAAATCCCCCTGAGTCTTATGGAAGTCGTAGATGAATCGCTCGGTAATGTCCTTGTTCTCGATCATGTAGCCAATCAAAGCAGGCAGGTACCCCGTAGGATCGTAGCCGCGATATTCTCGAAACCTCTCGACGAACCCAGGCGTCCAAACCGCCCCGCGAACTTCATAGCTTGGCAGATACAACTGCTTCAATGGCGTGTCCCTCAGATCGCCAAGTCGTTTCTCCAGTCGCTCGTTAAGGTATTCAATATACCCGCGAGTGGCACGTTCGCTGAAATGATCGGTAGCCAGGCCGTCCGACAAAGGACTGGGCACCTTTAGCTTTTCTCCCGTGTTCGCGCAGACGAACCGAACGATGGTCCACTTTCCAGGTGGAACCTTCCACTGCAGATGGCCGTCGGCTCGGAGCTTCTTTGTCAAGTCAACTATCGAATCCTTCCCAACAACCGGTTTTGTTTTCTCAGAAGGTTTGTCGTCGCTTGCCGGAAACGCCAATGCCGCAACATCTCGCAGGAACAGAGGCTTGCCTTGCTCGTCTCTTGGCGCTTTGGCGGGAATCGCCGGAAGGGGTAGTGCTTCGTTCAGTTCTTTCGGCCCCTCAACAAAGACCAATGAATGATAAAGGGCCATACTCGCATCCTTAGGCTCTACCCACGATGCCCCCATATCCCAACTGCTGCTCACAGCGAGCTGGACGTCCATACCCAGCTTTCCCGCCACTCGGACGATATGCGCGAAATTATCGAGCCACGCATCGCTCATAAAAACCGGGCCGTTTGGCGGCAACGCCTCCTTTGAACCCCGTGCCCCCATATCGAACACGCAAAGACCGCTTATACCAACATCGTGCAGTTGCGTAAGTTCCTTCTCGATATAGTCCCGATTGACGTATCCGTTGAGCATTAGATAGTAAGCCGAAGGCCTCGCCGCATTTGGTGGGTCCTGAAATCCTGCGATAAGCGAAACCTCACTCTCTTGCCCAGCCTGGCCGTAAGCGATGCATACTCCATGCCACGTAAAAAAGCTGACAGCCACTATCAAGAATGCTCGTCTAAGTAATGCCGACGTCGTTTTCATCTGTTCGCTCCCAGTCATACACTAAATTTCTTGCTCGAAGTATATCACAAGGGCCATCATGGTTCACCTTCATTCGCGACAGCAGCCGGATTTCCCGTTTCTTGTGACTTTATCGCGAAGATCGGTGACAAACGCCCCTGAATCGCTAAAATGTGCAAAAGTTGCGTCGGACGGAAATTCCCGGCCCAGTCGAGCGTCTAATGCTACGATACATCGTAAGCTCACGAGCCACATTGAAACAAAGGAAATTTGGATGTACTACTCGAACGGACAAAATCGCGTCGCTAATGTTATAAAGCTGCTTGTAATACTGAGCCTGTTTCCCGCTCTGACAGGCTGCTCGACCCTGGCTGGCGACAAAGTCTGGCGCGAAACAGGGCCGGAAGTCCCCGAATTGTCGGTACTGGACGAGACGATGCACGACTTCATGGTCTCACGCGATGTCTCCGCCGGCTCGCTCGCCGTAACGTATAAAGGCAGGCTCGTCTTCGCCCGCGCCTATACCTGGTCGAATCCCGACAGGCCACCGACCGAACCCATCTCGCTCTTTCGTATAGCGAGCCTCTCCAAACCGATCACATCGGCCGCGGTAATGAAGCTCGTCGAAGACAAAAAGCTCAGCCTCGACGACAAAGTCCTCGACATACTCCCTTACGGCTCACCCGAAGGCCAGAGCTCCGACCCCAACCTGCACAAAGTTACAATCCGCCACCTGCTCCAGCACCTTGGCGGCTGGGACCGCGGCACCGCCTTCGACCCGATGTTCATCGACAAGCGAATCAGCAAAGCCCTCCACCGCCCTCTGCCTATCTCCCAGGCCGACATCATCACATTCATGAATGGCCAGCCCCTCCAGCACGCGCCCGGCACGAAATACGCCTACAGCAATTATGGATACTGCCTTCTTGGCCGTGTGATAGAGCAAAAGACCGGCGCAAGCTACGAGGACTACGTCAAACAAGCCGTGCTCTCGCCCATCGGTATAACCGATATGCAAATAGGCTCTGCGAACTCCCAATGCCGCGCGCCGGGAGAGGTGAAGTACGACTCTAAATCTGCCTATGACTCGTTCAATCTAAAGAACATGGACTCGCATGGCGGCTGGCTCGCCTCTGCTCCCGAACTGGTCCGCTTCGCAGCCGCATTCGATGATCCCAATACCTGTCCGATCCTCTCGCCCGCCTCGATTGAGACGATGTTCGCACTGCCCGAAAACATTCCCCCCGATCAGTACAAACCAGGCGACTCCTACTACGCCTGTGGCTGGTCCGTCAGAAATTCCGGCCAAGGCTCCCGAAACACTTGGCACACAGGAAGCCTCCCCGGAACATACACCTTCATGGCCAGATGGTCCGATGGCATCGACTGCGTAGTCCTCTTCAACAAAAGAGGCCCCGACTCCTCCCAAATCGACCCCCTCCT
>CAZYMD010000070.1:0-23667 GCA_964649005.1 uncultured Pirellulales bacterium | reverse complement strand
CGCATTATACTTGTAGATGGGCGCAAAATGGAACTGATATGGGCTGAAACATTGAGTGAGTCGCAACGTGATTTGAAGGGGGCAGGAGATCGGTTGGCCCCGGTGCGTTCATCGAAAGTACGGCCGGTCGATGTCTTTTTAGCCCATCGGGATAGGCTCAGGTGTATCGCAGCCGGTATGGGGCTGTCTGGAGTGGATATTGAAGATTGTTTGCAGGATGTTTCAGTAAAAGCTCTCGAAAATACAGGTCAGTTCGACAGCGATGGCAATTGCCTAAGCTGGCTTGCCAGGGTGACTATCAATCGTTGTCTGACAATGCATCGACGTCGCAAGAGTTTTCTCAAAAGGGCCTCTGAGGTTCTAAAACGCATGGGTAAGCCGCCAAATGCTTCCCCGGCTGGCAGGGCCGTTAAGGCTGAAGAGCTTGAGATTGTCAGGCTGGGTCTCAAAGAATTGGATGGCTCAATGCTGGCGCCTCTGGTTCTGAAGTATTTTTGTGAGCTGGATTCGACAGAGATAGCTCGTGTGCTGGATTTGAATGCGTCTACAGTGCGAAGCCATTTGCGGAAAGCTCGAATGATTCTTGCAGGCAAGCTGGTGCAAAAAGGTGTAAAACCATGAGTAAACAACAATGTGAACAATTCGATGAACTGTTGGTCGATTACGCCGATGGCGTTCTGGAAGCCGAACAGGCTGGGAAGATTGCAGCACATCTACAGCAATGCGAGCAGTGCCGTGCAAGGATCGAAGCCCTGCAAAGGTCGCTTGGATTGGCTCAGGTAATCTGGCAAGATAATCTGGGGCAGACAGGGCAAAAGGGTAGATTTTGTTTCAAGCTTGCACTCAGGTCGAGAAGTTGGCCCTGTGTTGCCGCTGCGGCTGTGATTCTGTTTGCCACAGCAATTGTATTGCATCATAACTTTCCAGTCAGCACAGCACCTGAGCAACTGACAATAGAGCAGATCGAGCAGAGGATTATGGCTGAAGGCAGCGCCGCCAGGCTCCTTGCCGCGGGCGACTTGCTCGCTCGAAAACCAAGCTCCCAATCCTTAGCCAAAGCCCAGTACAAGTATATCCTGGATTATTACCCTGACACAGAGGCAGCAGCACAAGCGAGAACGAAAGTGCAATAATTAATAAGGAGATATGAAAATGAAACGCCTGGTTATATTTTTGTTACTTGTAAATCTGATTGCAGGTTTAACCTTTGCACAAGCAGAATCAGAACCAAACGATCCCAACTCTGCATTAAAGTTCGAACGCAGCCAGGAACGCCAGAGTTGGACAATAAAAGATGAGAGCTCTAAGGAACAATCATATTTTGACAACCCTGGATCTGATATGCCCACCTATGTTACACAGGTAATCTTAAGCAAGGACGCCATCTGGTTACGTGGATCACGAACGGTAGTAGAAGCGATACAGGCAAGCCCTCTCGCTAAAAAATTATCAAAGGCACAGCAGGAATTTCTTAAGACGGGATTTGCCGCGTGGGCAGACGATGAGAACGTACGTGTCTGTCCTTACTATCACTGTTTTCCCAATTGGCTTTACGCAAAAAGTGAAGCGGATGCTAAAATTATGACAGAGGCGTTTTTGGATGGGCTAAGCAGGTTTGCCAGGAACAATACCGCTGAGTATGAGCAGAGGTTGGCACAAGAACAGGAGAAAATTAACACTTGGCAGAAAGCTCTCCCAAAGAAGGAAGATCAACTCAAGGCTTGCATAGACCTGTACGGTCCGGTTAAGAAGGACAGACACGAGTTCGAAGGTGACGCTGAAGCCAAAGAGAATGCTAAGCAGACCATGCAGGAGATGGATAAAACGCTGGATTCGCTGGAGGTTGAACTGACTGGCATTCGTGAGAAACTCGCGACCATTGAGAAATTCAGGCAGGGGAAAGACAAAGAACAACTGTCCGACCAAGTGCGTCTCAAGCTCGACCAGATGTACATTGAGCAGATGATCGAACTGAGCGGCCTCGAAGCAAGAAGGCGAACGGCTGAGAACATACGCGCCAAAGAACAGCGTTTTCTCGCTCTATTGACCGAACGTGATCAGCTTGAGCAAGAAGTCAAAACCCACAAGAGTTGGATTGAATCTGCGCAGGATAGGATTACCAAAATACAAGAGTGGCTTGAGAATCCGTCGTATGGTATGTTGCCGCCCAAAGTCTATCAAAACAAGATCATCATCCATCGCATTGAAGGTTCAACAGCGCCTGAAGATGTGGAAGATTACGTAAAGCGTGTAGAGGAGTTGTTTGCCGGCGGTGCAAATATACGTGTCGATAGTTTTCTGCACTCCGCCGAGAAATACTTGCAAATGGTGGCTGAAGGACACCTGCTTATTGAACAATCAATCCTCAATAGACTCAAAAACATCGAGAAGAAGTTACAGGAGATGACAGTGGATCAATTGCTGGCGGGAGTGGAGAGTTTGGACTGGGACGGCATGACCGAGCAATACTTCCTTGGTTATGGTCGGCACTATCTTGACGAGTTGCAGGAAGCTAAGGATTGTCTGCTAAAAGAAGAGCAAAACAAGTACCATCTAAAGGACTTACAGGTGCAGAGGCTCCGAAATTTTGTGAAGCATTTCGAGCAGTTACAACAGAGGCAAACGATTAAGGTGGACGAATTTCTGACGACGGTAGAAAGCATTGACTGGGATGGCATGAGCATAGGAGAGTTTCGTGAGTATGTCGCGGCTAAAATGCCCGATTACTTGGATTACGCTGAGGAGGCTCTGAACACAGCAGATCAAGGACTCTTTCATCTTGAAGCGCCACAGGCCAAGAGACTCAGGGCTTTTGTGAATAAATTCAGTCGATTGAAGAATAACCTGCGACGCTAATAACGAGCTATCCGTCAAGTGTACATGATGCGCGGTTTACGAACCCCTATGCTGCCTCACACGAAAGGTTGAGGAATACAGAGAAAAACACGAGCAGCTCCAGAAGTCTATGAATGAACAATAGAGTGTATAGAATGGTTCACAAAGTGTTGCAAGTAACATGCCTACGCGACGTCGGCGTAGGCATGGCACCCTCCTATTGGTGGACGATTTGGGTTTCCTTGCAATGATAATATAGGGAAAATTAAGTAAATTCGTAGGCAATTGTACTTGACAAATTCGGTGATTCGTGGTATGATAGTTGGATTATGAGGCAAATGAACCGCAACAACGTGTTTGGTTGGTGGTGGCCTGCAGGATAATTCCGGCAGGCGGGCGGTAGTTTGTTAGACTAAAAAACCCGAAGATAGAGAGACTTTTTAAGCAGCCTGTTGGAACAAATCCGGCAGGCTGCTTTTTTTGTTTGTATTTTTTGCATTTTGGCAATAGAAAACAGGAAATTGAGGGCTAATAATATGGACGATTACAGGCAAATTATACACAGTGCGGCGCCGGGCCAGATCGTTCCCATCGTTAAGCAGATCGAGATGGACGATCCGATGGACTTCTTCGCCAAGATAAGCGATTACGGCCGGGCGGAGAATTCCTGCCTGTTCGAATCGCGCGAGTACCTGACGGGCAGCGGGGCTTTGAGCTTCGGGACGACCAGGCCCGCTTTGTACGTGACAGGTACGGGACAGGATTTCACGATCAAGGCCCTGAACAAGACGGGTAAACGCATGATCGGCTACTTAGCGAGCGATGAACACAGGTTCGGCTTCTGCGAATCAGTCGAGTTCGGCGACGAGACAATTGTCGGGCGAATCAAGAGTGCCGAGACAGGAGTTGACGAGCAAACCAGGCTCAAGAGCAGGAACCAGATGGACGTGCTTCGTGCCGTAGCGTTCTCCTTCAAGCTGGCCAGCAAGCCTTTTCGTATTACCTGCGGGCTGCTTGGCGCCATGAGCTACGATTTCATCGACCAGTTCGAGAAGCTGCCCGCCAACGAGCAGGACCTCTTAGGCAATCCCGACTACGAGCTGTATTTTGCGGATAACATATTCCTGATGGACCACGAGCACAATAAGGGCTACCTGGTGGTGAACTGCATAATCACCGATGGCGACCGTCAGGAGGTCATAAACGAAGCGCAGGATGCTTTCGACTATTACTTCAATATGGCGCGTTTCGACGCTCCTAAAGGTAACAGATATGCTGGCGAATTGCCTGCGGCGGGCAGCGATACCGAGCAGGGTGAGTACGAGCAGATGGTTCGTACGGCCAAGGAGCATATCATCGATGGCGATATTTTTCAGGTGGTGCTGAGCAGGACAGTGACTGAGCCTTGCCCTGATGAGCCATTGGATGTTTATAAGAGGCTGCGGGTGCTGAATCCATCGCCTTATATGTTCTATCTTAACACGCCTAATACGGTGCTGATGGGTTCGAGCCCTGAGTTGAATTTAAGGGTTAGCGGAACCGAGCAGCGGAAAGTTGAGATCAGGCCGATTGCGGGGACAAAGCCCAGGGGACGCGTGGGCGACAAGATCGATCACGATACTGATTTTCGGTACGAAGCTGAGCTGAAGCTGGATCGAAAAGAACTTGCTGAACATATTATGCTGGTCGATCTGGCGCGTAATGATATTGCACGAGTGTCGGAGCCTGGCAGCAGGGTGGTTACTGAACTGCTGATAACGGAAAAGTATGCATCGGTTCAGCATCTGGTCAGTAATGTAAAGGGATCTCTCCCCAAAGACCTCGACGCTCTGAGTGCGTATCTGGCTACTATGAATATGGGGACACTTACCGGCGCGCCGAAGATCGAGGCGATGAAGATTATTCGTCAGCTTGAGAAGACCAAACGCGGTTATTACGGCGGTGCGGTTATGTACCTCACAGTCGACGGCCAGTTCGATAGCTGCATCACGATCAGGAGCCTGCAAGTCAAGGACCATACGGCCTACGTTCGGGTAGGCGCGGGGATCGTTCATGACAGCGTTCCCAAGACGGAATTCGAGGAGACCAAGCATAAATCGATGTCGTGTGTGAGGGCAATCCGAGGCAGTGGGGCGGGTGGTGTAGAAGGCCGGGCTGACGTTGAGGTCGGCGCGAACGTGGAGAACTAAAAATGAGCTGGTTCGACGGCAAAATGATATAAGGCGGTATAGCCATGAGTAGAAAAGTACTATTTATCGATAACTTCGATTCGTTCACATATAACCTCGTGGACGATTTCTGTAAGCGGGACTGCCAGGCAAAGGTATACAGGGCGGATACCGGTCTTGACGAGCTTAAGGGTGTTGCGACTGAATTCGAGCCCGATTTGTTGGTAATCTCACCCGGGCCAGGGACTCCGGATAGTGCGGGGGTGTCGCTTGGGGCTGTGGACTATTTCAAGGACAAACTGCCCATATTCGGCGTCTGTCTCGGTCATCAGGTGATAGTCCAATACTTCGGCGGCACGGTGGGCCATGCACCCAAGCCAATGCACGGCAAACCTTCGCGCGTGACACACGATGGCACAGGCGTGTTCGTGGGTGCCGAAAATCCCCTTCAGGCGGGTCGCTACCACAGCCTGTGTGCGACTGCTGTGCCCGATTGCCTTGAAGTGACGGCGAGATTCGAGGACGTCGTGATGGGTGTCAAGCACAGGGATCTGCCCATATATGGCGTGCAGTTTCACCCTGAAAGCATTCTAACCCCGGCCGGCGGTCGGATTATCGAAAACATATTGTCGATTGCAAGTTCCAGTAAATGTGAATCAGGGAGCGCATGATGGCAAAGATTACCGAATACATAGAGATCATATTGAACGGTGGAGACCTGACATTCGAACAGGCCAAAACTCTGCAGGACACCATCTTCGAGGGGGAGGTGACGGACGTGCAGGTCGCTGCGTTCTTAGCCGCGATGCGGATGAAGCGGGCGGTTCCGGCGGAGATTGCGGGTTTGGCCCAGTCGCTGCGGGATCACGCGGTGCCTGTAAAAACGGGCATCGATAACCTGATCGACACCTGTGGCACAGGCGGGGCGACTGTTAAAACGTTCAATATCTCCACCGCAGCGGCTATCGTTGCCGCCGGCGCCGGCGCCTACGTCGCCAAGCATGGCAATCGCGCCATCACGAGCCAGTGCGGTTCGGCTGACGTGCTCGATGAGTTGGGAGTAAATATCGATCCGGGGCCTGAGGTGGTGGCGGAGTGTATACGCCAGGCCCACATCGGTTTTATGTTTGCCCCGAAATTCCACCCGGCTATGCGTTTCGTTCAGCCTATCCGCAAGAGTCTCGATTTTAGAACGGCATTCAACATATTGGGTCCGCTGGCTAATCCGGCCGGAGCAAACGCACAGGTGATAGGAGTTGCTGAAGAAGCGTTGATCGACAGGATATGCGAAACGCTGAAGCTGCTCGGAGCCAAGCGGGCGATGGTTATTCACGGCCAGGGAATGGACGAAATCAGCACGTTAGGAAAGACGCAAGTCCGGCGGTTGGATGAGGGAAAAGTTGAGTCTTTCGAACTGGACCCGACCGAATACGGGATTCCAAGCGCGTCTTTAGATCAACTGAAAACGGGTGACGCTATCGCAAACGCGGCCATTGTGAGAGACATACTATCCGGAAAGGACAAGGGACCACGAAGGGATATTGTAGTGCTCAATGCAGCGGCGGCCTTGATCGTTGCTGGTATAGCTCATGATTTTGCTTCGGGTATGGGCAAGGCCGCCGAGGCGATTCAGAATGGTGCGGCGGCGGCGGCTCTTGAGAAACTGATAAAGGTATCGAATAAAGGCTCGTGACGTTTATGTCCGAGAATGGTATAGCGGTATGATGGTAACAAAGGTAAAAATTTGCGGCATAACAAACCACCGGGATGCAGTGGCGTCGCTGGATGCAGGCGCGGATCTGCTCGGCTTCAACTTCTATCCGAAAAGCCCTCGCTACGTAACTCCCGATCAGGCGACGGACATGATTCGCAAGCTGCCTGGTTTCGTCGATGTTGTAGGAATATTTGTGAATGAGCCAGTCGAGCAAATCAGGCAGATAAGCGATCATTGCCAGCTCAACTGGGTGCAGCTTCACGGAGATGAGAGTCCACAGTTTTGCCAGTCTCTCTCTACGATCAACGTCAAAACTATGAAGGCCCTGCGTGTCAAAACAACTGAGGACATCGCCAAGGCGGAAGACTACTTCACTGATGCAATTTTGCTGGATGCCTTCAATAGCGATCAGTACGGTGGTACAGGCCAGGCCTTTGACTGGAACATAATCGGGCATATAGGCAAGAGAGTTTTTCTGGCCGGCGGTATCAATCCCGACAACGCTGCGGAGGCAGTCAAGTTGGGAGTGTACGGTATAGATGTTTGCAGCGGTGTGGAGTCCGAGCCAGGAGTGAAGGATCTTAATAAACTGAAAGCATTATTTGAGAATATCAGATTCGTCAGGATATAGCCTGACAGCATATCTGCGGTGGCGATGACGATTCAATATTGATTGACATAGGAACACGTTTATGAAGCACAATGGAAGATTCGGTGGTTTTGGTGGTTTTTACGTGCCGGAGGTTTTGATACCGGCGCTTGAAGCATTGGAAAGCGCGTTCGATTGTTTTCGCGACGACGAGCGGTTTGTGGCCGAGTTAGTAGAATTGCAGAAGAATTATGCAGGCAGGCCCAGCCCACTCTACCACGCAAAGAGATTCAGCGAAATCGTCGGCTGCAAAGTCTATCTCAAACGCGAGGACCTTATGCACGGCGGCGCGCACAAGGTCAACAACACACTCGGTCAGGGCCTGCTGGCGAAATACATGGGCAAGACCAAGCTCATCGCGGAGACTGGAGCGGGCCAGCATGGACTGGGCACTGCGATGATAGGCGCTCTTTTCGGGATGGAAACGAAGATATTCATGGGTGTAACCGACATCGAACGGCAGAGTGTCAACGTTCACAAGATGAAGCTTTGCGGCGCTGAGGTTATCGGCGTCGAAGGAGGGACCGGGACGCTTAAAGACGCAATCAACGACGCCCTTCGGTATTGGACGGCCCATGTGGACGATACTTTCTATCTGTTTGGCACAGCAGCAGGTCCCCATCCTTATCCGACGATTGTAAAGCACTTTCAAAGCTGTATAGGAATCGAAGCGCGACAGCAGTGTCTCGATCAGATAGGTCGTTTGCCCGATATGGTTATGGCGTGTGTGGGCGGGGGCAGCAATGCGATCGGGATTTTCGTTGGATTTCTGGACGATAAGGAGGTCAAGCTCATTGGAGTGGAGGCAGGTGGAGTTAGTGTTAGCAGCGGCAGGCACGCGGCTACGCTTGTGGCCGGTCGGCCCGGAATTCTCCACGGCGCCAGGTCATATCTGCTGCAGAACCAGGAGGGGCAGGTTTTCGACACCGAGTCCATTAGTGCAGGCCTGGATTATCCTGCTGTTGGTCCAGAGCACTGCTATTTGAAAGATGTGGGTAGAGCCGAATATGTTGCGGCTGAGGATGAGCAGGTGCTCGATGCTTTCGAGCAGCTTACCCGATCTGAAGGCATTATACCGGCTTTGGAGAGTTCGCACGCATTGGCGTATTTGCTGAGTCTGAAGGGTAAACTCGAGCCTGAAACAGTTGTTGTTGTCAACCTTTCTGGCCGAGGTGATAAGGATGTTTCAATCGTGGAGAAGCACAGGCCGTTGAGCGATTGATTCGTCTATGCCTGTCTGCAGGACCGTTAGATACTGATTCTCAATAGGATTCTATTCATGAAGACATACAAAGAGGTTTTTTCAGAGCTATCTCAGGTGGGCAGAACCGCCTTGATACCGTTTTTTGTCATTGGGGACCCCGATTTTGACACCAGTATTTCAGTTGTCAAGGCTGCGGTGGATGCCGGGGCGGACATCCTCGAATTGGGTATACCATTCTCCGATCCAATAGCTGACGGTCCCACAATCCAGAAGGCTGACATCAGATCGCTCAGAAGTGGCATGACTGTAACCAAAGCCCTGGAATTCATCCGGCAGCTCAAGTCCCACAAAGACATCCCCATAGGTCTGCTGATGTACTATAACCTAATTTACCAATACGGCACCGAGAAGTTCTTCCATGATTTTCATGAGGCTGGGGTCAACAGCGTTCTAATTGCTGATTTGAGCGTTGATGACGCCGATGAGATTGTAGGTGCAGCCGCTTCAGTGGGTTTGGATACTGTCTTTATGGTGACGCCAAATACTCCTCAAGCGAGAATGGAGTTGATAGTTTCCAGGACCACGGGATTTCTCTATACCGTTTCCCTGCTTGGAGTTACGGGTAGCAGGGATGATCTTTCGGATTCGGTTGAAGGGCTCGTTGGAAAGCTAAAAGAGCTTACGGATGTGCCAGTTTGTGTTGGTTTTGGGATTAGCAAGCCAGAACATGCTGCTGCCGTAGCCTCAGCGGGGGCCGACGGTGTAATAATCGGCTCACGTATCGTCAAGATGATTGAGAACAACCTGGGCGATACGGGAAAGATGATCGCTGAGATTACCGACTTCATCAAGCAGGTGCACAGCGTGCTCGAGCCGAGGAATATTTGACGGCTATCCAGAGCGAGTGTGGGCCGGATATAGCCTCAGGATTTTGTAGTTTCGTTGAGTATTTGCGAGGATTTGCCTGCTGACTGTCTCGATGAAATCCCCTGCAAATACTAACACTTACGGCTTCTCCCCAGATTATCGCAATAAAAACGTCGGAGCCTCCGTCCTTACCGAATGTCAGAGACCCTATATTTGGATTGGATTCCCGGAATCGGGATTGGCCTAAATCACATTGTTCTATTGCGTTTTTGGAGGTAGTTGCCATGAAGAAGTATGGAATCGTAGCCTTTGTAATTTTGGTGGTCCTGAGCATAGCCCTTGCCCAGGATACTCAGCCCCAGCCTCAGAATAGGTTTCAGAATATGACGGCGGAACAGCGGCAGGCGATGAGAGATCGGTTTCAGAATATGTCTGAAGAGGAGAGGGCCCAGTTTAGACAGCAAATGGGTCAGCGAGGTGGTTTCGGCGGGCGTATGATGAATCAGGAGCGGCAGCTTGAGGCGATCAAGACGATCGAGGAGCAGACAGCCAAGTTGAAAGCCGCGATCAAGGGTTATGAGCGTCCCGATTTCGCTGCAATGCGCGATATGTCTCAGGAAGACAGGGCCGCCTTGATGCAAAAGATGAGAACCGCAGCCGAGGAGCAGCAGAAGATTCTGGCTGCAATCCAGGCGCAAGTAATTGCTCTGCAAGGTCGAAGTGCACCGTCCCAGATTACAAGAGAAGATGTTCAGGAATTAAGGGCGATCCAGGTATTAGCGGTTGAGGAGAAGGCTGAGAAGACGGCTGAAAGGCTGCAGAAGCTGGCCGATAAGATTCAACCGATGCGTAGAGGCAGAACGAGAGGGCAAGGACAGACTGGCGATGCTCCGGCCCGCAGGGCGCCGAGAGAAGGTCAGTAGGTTTCAGTCTGAGTCTATTTAAGGCTAATGTATTGAATTTTTAGTAAGAGTCAGATATTCCATCGTGCAGGAAACTGTGTCGTGGAATGTTTGAAAACTTTGCAATAGTATCAACTTTTTGCACGGAGCACGTTTGGTTTAACGCCAGGCGTGTTCCATTTTTTTGCCCTAACCATACAGTTAGGTCGAGACTTTGCGAATTACAGATATCCGCTAATAAAAGCCCTTGAGGCTTCTTAGGGTGTGTGCCTGAGGATCGGTTTTTCCACGTTATTTCGACTGATCAGGACAGTCGTTATTGAACAATCTTGAGCGGACGTTTTCTACCCGTTGCTATCTTTGATCCACTTCAAGGCCCGTCTGTGCCAATACGGCTTTTTCGGCAAACACATTGCCTGTGCGACTCTTTTGCATTAGAATGATACGCCCTTGAGAAAAAAATGTTAGATTCGTACATGGCAGATCCAACTGGGTGAACGCACTTTAGGAGAATGACATGAAGAAGGTTCCTTCCGTTATCGCAATTGCATTGTTTTATCTGGTTGTGTCCGTCTCTGGGATGGCAGCCTATGCTGAAGAGTACACATATGTCGATCTCGTGAACCGCCTGACGGACTTGGAGTATCCAGCCACACTACCTGCTGTGGGGGAACAGTGTCAGCAGTGGTCCAGTTACGATCGCAGGAGCAAGTACGACGATTCGACAGGGAAATACGTTGGCTGGTTCGCCAACGGCGACGGCGACGGGATTATTCGCAAGGAGGGCGAGACATCGGTTTTTGCGGAAATGAAGGGCCCTGGCGTTATATGGCGGATATGGTCGGCACTGGCGAACGAGGGACACGTTAAGATATATCTTGATGGAGCTACCGAGCCTGCTGTCGATCTTCCCTTTATCGGCTACTTCAACCGCAGGAACGAGCCATTCACGCGTTCGGCACTTGTCCATCAGACGGCTCGTGGCCAGAACTGTTATGTCCCAATTCCGTTTCAGAAATCATGCAAGATCACAGGTGAAGGCGATTGGGGCAGGTACTTTCATTTTACATATACCACCTATCCCGAAGGAACGATTCTGCCTACTTTCAAACGCAAACTTACATCGGCGGAATCGAAGGCGCTCGATAAGGCGAATGAGGTTCTGACGAGCTGTTCAGTCGATCCGGCCAAAAGACCTCAGGGGGCTCTGACATTTCAGAATAGTGTAAAAGCAGAGCCGGGTGCGACGGTTGAAGTGGCGAACTTGAAGGGCGCCAGGGCAATCACGGCCATCAAGGTTAGTACGAATTCATCCGTATCGGCAGACGACTACGATGCGCTGAGAGAGCTTGTTTTGAGCATACAGTGGGACGGCGAGAGCAAGCCAAGCGTCTGGGCTCCTTTGGGTGACTTCTTCGGAACGGCTCCCGGTGTCAATGAATACAAATCTTTGCCGCTTGGTATGAGCGAGGAGGGCTTCTATTCGCAATGGTATATGCCTTTCAAGGATGGGGCTGTGGTGAGTCTGACTAACGATGGGGAGAAACAGAGAAGGATTACATTCGAGATCACGCATGCTCCGATTACCAAGCCGATAGATTCGCTGGGCAGGTTCCACGCAAAATGGCACCGTGACGCGATGCTTCCCCAAGAGCCTGAACGCGCTGCGACCGAATGCATCGATTGGACCATGCTCAAGACCGAGGGCAGGGGGCGTTTTTGCGGCGTGATGCTGCACGTTTGGAATCCTCGCGGCGGATGGTGGGGCGAGGGCGATGAGAAATTCTTCGTAGATGGCGAGAAATTCCCATCGACTATCGGGACGGGCTCTGAGGACTACTTTGGTTACGCCTGGTGCGATCCGAGTCTGTTCACAAACTGCTATCACAACCAGACCATTAGTATGGGCAATCGGGGACACGTATCGGTCAATCGCTGGCATATTACCGACAATATACCTTTCCAGAAATCCTTCGAGGGGGCGATTGAGAAATATTATCCCAATAGCAAGCCTACGCTGTACGCTGCTACGTCGTATTGGTATCAGGCTGCGGGCCAGGCAGATCCATACGAGCCTGTACCACTGGATCAGCGAAAGGGGTATTGGACTGAACTCGAGATATTCAAGGTCAAAGGAGCGATTGAGGGCGAGTCAATGAAAGTGCTCGCCAAGAGCGGAGGCAGTCCGGCGCGCCAGGACCTGTTCAACTTCGGCGTTAACTGGAGTAGTGACGCACACCTCTGGTGGATCAATTCCAAGCCCGGTGACACGCTCGATTTGGCATTGCCTGTGAAAAAGGCGGGTAGCTATAGACTTAAGATGCAACTCACTAAAGCGGTTGACTACGGAATCGTTCAACTTTACCTCGATGGCAAAAAACTGGGCGAGCCTATCGATCTTTTTAACAACGGAGTTGTCCCAACGGGTGTTCTGGATATGGGTGTCCATCAGTTAAGCCAGGCTCAGCATATGCTGAGGGTTGAAATCGTGGGGGCTAATGAGAAGGCCAAGAAGCAGTATATGTTCGGGCTTGATTATATTCTGCTCGAAGAAGTCAAGACGAGTTTCTATGTGCCTGAGAATCCGGACTATACGATTTTTGATTCAGTCGCCGATTCCGTGCGGTTCACCTTGGACCGCACTTTGATCAAATATAACGGCAATCTTGCCTGCAAGTCCAGTTTCGTCGACCAGAACGGCGAGATCATGGGCTGGCACGATTTCGGTAATCTCGAAGGTCCTGGCTGGGCCGCCAATGCTGTGGGGGGGGCTTATGAAATATATCTATTTGGCAAGCGCGGCAGAGATCCAACGATTATGGACAAGGCTGTAAAGCTGCTCGACCATGTTCTTCTGGATGGATTCATCGATTACGACTCCGGCTTCATCACACCTTACCGCGATACTTCAACCAACAAGTTCTGCCTTAACTATCAGCACAAAGACAACTGGCTGTGCCCTGGTTCGATGGCGAAGATTGCATATCAACTGCTAATTTTCAGCGACCACCTCGACGATACAAGAAAGCAGAAAATGCGTGCAGTTGCCCTGAAAACCGCCGACTGGATGCACAACACGCTTGGGTTGGCCCCCAACGGGTGGTATCCACGGCGGTGCAAGCGCAGCGGCGAGCCATATCCTTTGAATGCTTACGGGGACAGTGATATTTTGTATGCCAATAGTGCCGATGGCCTGTTTATCGTTCAGCTTATGACAGAGCTGACGCAGCGGGGACTGGCCGACTACGCCGGGACGATTCGAGAGAAAGTCGCGGTATTCATGCAGGCTGGCGGCATCTTTGGCAGCATCAATCACGATACGTACGACAGACATGAGAACGTTGCATATTCTGTGGCCTTTAGAGTGTTGAGACAGGCGGCAAAGCTGCTTGGTGACGAGGCGATAAGCAAATTCGCATATGAGAAGTGCCTTGCTGGGCTGGATCGGTTCAAGATGACCGAGGATCGCAATGGCGTGGCGACAAAGGGCCTGCTATACATGGAAGATAGCTGGGATACGTCTTACCTTTGGGAAAACGCGGAAGCTGCGCTGGCGTACCTCGAAGCCTATAAGGACACTATGAACAAGGCGTATTTGTCCGACGCTCTAACAATCCTGCGGGCCGCGGCAAAGCACCATCACGGACAATATGGCTTTTTGACAGAGGGCGTCGACTGGAACAATCATGTCGGCAAGCAACATCACTTCGACGAGGTTGAATTCGGTGATATCAAATACACCGAACCGCTGTTGAACAATCTGCATATCGTCGAGCCTACGTTGCTGGCGCTCCATCTTCAAGAAAATGTTTCCGCGACTATACAGCTTACAGGAGGTAAAAAGTGAAAACGTCACGCGCAATCGGATTAGTGTTGGTATTTTGCTTTTTTGTTGGATTCTGTGGCAGTGTTTTTTCTGTTGAGCTGCGGGAGGGGCACGTGATTCCTGTTGACAAGAAGATACCGGAGGCGAAGATACGCGCGCTCTATGAACGTGGCGAGCCTGATGTGTATAGCGGTAAGGATCTTGAGACCATTGGTATGCCTGTAGGTGGAATTGCGGCGGGGCAGCTCTATCTGCGAGGGGACGGGACGCTCGCGCTGTGGCAAATATTCAACAAGCACGTTTTCACGGGTTACGGCGCCACCTGCTATACGACTTATCGTCCCGACTCGCCGGTTGATTCCGGTTTTGCTTTAATTCTCGATTCGGGTGATAAGACAGTTACTAGACGGCTGGATAGAGATTTTGGCATGGTTCGCTTTAACGGGGAATATCCGATTGCTAACGTGTCCTATTCCTCTGATGAGCTGCCTGTTACTGTGGCAATGGAGGCGTTCTCCCCGTTTATTCCCCTTAATGCAAAAGATTCCGCATTGCCGGCCACTATTTTTAACATCACACTGAAAAACACATCTGACAAATCTGTCAAAGCAGGGATTCTGGGCTGGCTCGAAAACGGTGTTTGTATTCATTCTGCGCCGTCTATTAACGCACTGCGACGGAGCAGGATTGTCAGTGAGAAGGGTCGTTGGATGATCGTTCATAGCGCCGAGGAGGCCCCGCTTCCTGACGGCGCTGCTGAGCCAAGGAAAAGAATCGTATTTGCCGATTTCGAGGGCCAAGACTATGGGGATTGGAAGGTAACCGGTGAGGCATTCGGTAAAGGACCCGCTCGTGGCACGCTGGCCAGCCAGCAGAATGTCAGTGGTTTTCTTGGTAAGGGCCTGGTGAACACATTTCTTGGTGGTGACGCTCCGCGCGGCACGCTTACCTCGCCTGAATTTAAGATATCACGCAAATTCATCAATTTCTTAATTGGCGGCGGCAGCCACGCAGACGAAACTTGTATCAACCTGCTTGTCGACGGCAAGATGGTGCGGACGGCTTTTGGCAAAGACAACGAAAAGCTCGAATGGCATTTCTGGAATGTCGTGCAATATGAAGGAAAGACTGCGCAAATTCAAATTGTCGACAGGAACAGCAGTGGCTGGGGACATATTAACATCGACCAGATCGAGCTGTCCGACGAGTCCCAGAAGATGTTCTCCGGTCCTATCGATCAGTTGCCTGATTATGGCTCAATGGTTCTCGCGTTGCCCGGACCAGCCAACGCCAGCGAAAACACAAAGAAGATTGTTGCATCGGCTGGAGATTGGGCCTCGAACCTGAACACGGGCTCTGATACTGCATACCCTGCGATGGAAAAAAGAAGCGCTGCACTTTCTACGAATATGATCGAACTTGCTCCTGATGAGCAAAAAACCTTCCCATTCGTTCTGACATGGTTCTTCCCCAACCATCAGAATGGTCGGGAATATTCCAATCGCTTCGATAGTGCAACCGAGGTCGCCCAATACGTCCTCGATAATCAGGATCGTCTTACAGGTGACACACGGAACTGGCACAAGACGTTCTATGAAGACAGTACGTTGCCTCGCTGGCTTCTGTTCCGCCTGCACTCGACGGTATGTAATCTTGCTACGGGCACCTGCCAGTGGTGGCAGAGCGGGCGATTCTGGGCATGGGAGGGCGTAGGTTGCTGTGAGGGAACCTGCACGCATGTCTGGAACTATGCACATGCGCCTGCTCGTTTGTTCCCCAAGTTGGAGCGAAGCGCCCGCGAGTTTCAGGACTTTGGTGAGGGCTTCCATCCTGATAGCGGATTGGTTGGCTTTCGCAGCAATCATGCCTACGCTGCGGATGGGCAATGTGGCACCGTTCTAAAGGCCTATCGCGAACACCTGATGTCACGCAACAGCAATTTTCTAAAACGCATCTGGCCTCGTGTTAAGAAAACCCTCGAATTCTCAATCGCCCAGGATGGCAACGACGATGGTCTGATTGAGAACAGCCAGCACAATACTTTCGATATTAATTTCGAAGGCGCTAACACATTTATAGGTTCGTTGTATTTAGCCGCACTTCGGGCGGGCGAGGAAATGGCGAAGGAAATGGGTGATGATGATTTTGCCAAACGCTGCCGGAAGATATTCGAAAGCGGCGGCAAGCTGACGGTCCAACGGCTTTGGGATGGTGAATATTTCTTCGAAGATGTTGATCTGGAAAAGCATCCCAAGTTCCAGTATGACAAAGGGTGCCTGTCCGACCAGCTATTTGGGCAGGGTTGGGCACACCTGCTCGGGCTGGGCTATATCTATCCAAAAGAAAATGTTGTTAAGGCACTGGGATCAGTCTGGAAGTACAACTGGACTACCGATATTGGTCCATATAATGTAAATCACAAACCCGAACGCTGGTTTGCGCGTCCGGGCGAGCCTGGCTTGTTTACATGCACATGGCCCAAGACCCCATATATACCAGATGGTGTTCGTTACAAGAACGAGATATGGACAGGAATTGAGTATCAGGTTGCGGGCCACATGGTTGCTGAGGGGATGGTGGATGAGGCGCTTTTGATTTGCGATGGCATTCAGCGACGATATCATCCCGCCAGGCACAATCCTTATAACGAGGTCGAGTGCGGCGATCACTACGCGCGTGCCTTTGCGAGCTGGGGCGTCTATACGGCTCTGGCAGGCTATGAATATCACGGGCCAAAGGAGCATTTGGGCTTCGCGCCAAAGATTACGCCAGCGAATTTCAGTGCTGCTTTCACGGCTGCTGAGGGGTGGGGTACGTTTGAGCAGAAGCGAAATGCCAGTTCCCAACGAGAAAAGATCGACTTAAAATGGGGACGCCTGCGTTTGAAATCTTTGGCATTCGAATTGCCTAAGGGCTTTAACGTCGATGGTGTTACTGTCAAAGTTATGGGCAAAACAATCTCCAACTCGCATTCGCTTAAAGATAGAAGGCTCAGCATCCAGCTTGACGAAGAAACTACACTGTCTAAAGGTCAGATGCTTACAGTTGTGATCGATCGTCGTGGAGGGTGAAATAATGGGTAGAAGGTCGGATTTTTCATACCAACAGTGGCAAAAAAGATATATTCTTATGGTGTAGGGGTATTCCTGTATTGAGATACCGACACTGTGCCGGCGTTTCTATTTTGCGTCTTCAGCTTAAAGACAAAGTGAGGTTATCAACATGTTCGAGACATCGAAATCGAGGCGCAGGCTGCGAATAGTAATTCCAGCTTATCCCGCCTTTAACATTTATTCGCGAATTGCCAGAACAACGACGGCTCTGGGACCGGTTGCAGTAGCGAGCGCGGCTAAAGAGATGGAGGCCTGGGATGTCGAGGTGATTGATGAAAACAATTTTCGCAGGTACGCTCCCAAAGATGATGCCGGCAGGGCGGATCACGAATTTCTTCAAAAGACAAGACCGGCCGACGTGGTTGGCTTTTACGGCGGACTGACAAGCACGATCCCAAGGCTTTACGAGATTGCCCAATTTTACCAGCAGAAAGGCATTCCTACTATTGCGGGAGGGCAGCATTTTTCCGAAGAGAATCTCCATGAGGCCTTATCTTCAGGTATCGATTATGTTGCCATAGGTGAGGCCGAAGAGACCATTAAGGAATTGTTGATAGCTTTGGAAGAAAGCTCGAACATAAGCGAGATTAAGGGTATCGCTTTTCTGAGTGATGGTCGGCTAATCAAGACTGCGAAGAGAGAACCGATTGCCGATTTTGATAAACTGCCTTTGCCCGATTTCTCTTTAGTTCGTTACGCCAACATCAAGTTCTATCCTGTTGAAAGGATACGTGGCTGTGGGATGGACTGTGAGTTCTGCACGGTCAAAGGAAAGCCTCGGTGTGCTCATCCTGAGAGGTTGCTGGAGCATATCAGCAGGCTCGTGGAAACGAGGAATGCAAAACACTTTTTTGTCGTTGACGATCTGTTCGGCCAGCAACGCGCTGAGACTCTCAGGTTCTGCGAGATGCTGCGAGATTATCAGATGCGAATCGGAAAGAGGCTGAGCCTTACAGTTCAGATCAGGCTGGATAAGGCCAGGGATTCGGAATTGTTACAGGCCATGAGGCAGGCAGGCATCAATAATGTGGCCATCGGCTTCGAATCACCTATCGAGCAAGAGTTGGAGGCAATGCACAAGCATATCAAGTCTGAAGAAATGTTGTCTCTTGTCAGGGTGTTCCGCAAATTCGGTTTTCTTATTCATGGCATGTTTATATTCGGCTACCCGATTAAGGGAAATGAGCCCTTCCAGATGTCAGCTATGCAGCGTGCGAAACACTTTAGCACGTTTATCAGGAAAGCTAAAATCGACACTGTGCAGGTTTTGCTGCCTGTTCCTTTGCCAGGGACACAGCTAAGGCACAGGCTCATCAGTGATAACAGATTATATTCACTTCAAGATTTGGGATGGGAATATTATGACGGCAGTTTTCCATTGTTCGAGCCTGATGCGCCGATGGAAGCTGAAGAGATGCAACAGGCGGCGAGGAAGCTTATGAGGGGTTTCTATCGCTTCAGATACATGTTTTTCGTAGCATTGAAAATCTTTTCTTTTCCTTCCCTGGTCTTTTTCCTGCACAATATACGACCCGGGTGGAGACGGTGGTATCGTTCGTGGCGCAATTACCTGATCCGGTTTGGCGGTTGGATTACAATCAGGAGATGGACCCACCAGTTCGTAAAAGAGGGTTTCGAACAGAAGCTTCATAATGCAGAAAAGCATCTGGCGACGCGACACAGGTGATTCTGTCTTTTGTTACAGAGCATCTGTTGTCCGGTGTGTATTCATAGAGGGATCGGTAATAATGCAGCATAAGTTAATATGGCTTGCCATAGCGGGGGGGATTGGAGCTTTGGCTCGCTATGGGCTGGCGGGTCTGGTCCAGCGGTTTTTTACGGGGGGCTTTCCATTTGGGACTCTCGTGGTCAATATCGTTGGCTGCTTTGTTTTCGGTTTGCTATGGGCTGTGCTGGAAGACAAGCTACCGGCGGGTGGTGAGATGCGAGCGGTGCTGTTCGTGGGTTTCCTTGGAGCGTTTACCACATTTTCTACATTTATTTTTGAAACGAAACAAATGCTGGCCGAGTCTCAATATTTGTGGGCGGTTGTGAATGTCGCCGCTCAGAATACTTGTGGATTGGCTTTTCTGGTGTTTGGCTTTGCTCTCGGCCGGCTGATATAGAACGAGGATGCTGCCATGAAAATACCATGTGAGGCGGAATTACTTAGGATATTCATTGGAGAGAAGGACAGATACAAGGGCAAACCGCTTTTCGAGGCTATAGTGCAACTTGCGCGTGAGAAGGGGATGGCCGGGGCGACTGTGCTTCGGGGTATGCTTGGCTTCGGGGCGGATAGCCACATGCACACCGCCAAGATACTCAGGCTTTCCGAGGACTTGCCTGTTGTGATCGAGATTGTTGACCAACCTGAGAAGATAGCAAAACTGTTGCCCGATTTGGACCAAATGATCGAGGATGGCCTGGTTACACAGGAAAAAGTCCGAATGACAGTCTACAGAAACACCAAGAAAAAATCGTAGGATATATGTTGGGCAGCTCATATCCCGAGGGGGCCTTTCGTATTCCTGAGCGTTTTAGTAGGCATTAAACGGCAGATGCCCCATATTTTCATTTCCAGTGGTTCGAGTCAATAACGCATCCTTGTTGGTCTTCAGACATAAAAATTATATATTTTTTGTCATTACAGCTTGACAAGCCACTGGTGTAGTAGTATCTATAATAGGTGATAAGACAGGGGAGAATTTTGGCAGTATAGTGATTGTCGTGCGTTCTTGATTTCGATTCTTGAGGATGTAGCAGGACCTATCGTAATCAAGGTGACGGTTATTGAAGTGCCGGAATATTCGAGAGGAGCACAGATGTGGTATCTGGGCGATCATTTCAAAAGCAATTCTGTTCACATCGTTTTCAGTATGGCTGTCATCGTACTATGCATGTTCTTGAATGCCAGGGTGCTGGCGGATGAGGAATCGCTTCCTATTTTGTTCAGTCTGAATAATAAACTCTTCATGGAGTATTGCTATGTTACTCCCGTCAAATACCAATCGGGTGGCACATGTTGGTGCCATGGTACTCTGGCTGCGATTGAGAGCAACCTGCTCATGACAGGCTATTGGAGGAACACTCTTGGGCGATATGACTGGCCAAATTTGGCGGAGTACCATCTGGACTGGTGGAATGGCTTTAATAAATATGCCAATGACGATACATCTCCACGTGGCGGAAGCGGATTAACTGTCCATAATGGAGGCGATTATCTTGTCGCTTCGGCGTATATGGCGAGAGGTGACGGTCCTGTAATTTACGATGCAGCGAATGATGACAGTGAGTATGATAAACCATGGTATAAATATGCCCCAGACATATACGATGAGGATTATGACGTCTTATACATACGTGATATTGAGTGGTATACTGCCGGGGAAAATCTGGAGACTATAGATAATATCAAGCAAGCGATTGTGAATCACGGTGCAGTCGCCACCTGCATAGCCTATTCGCGAGATTATCTGAAAGACGGTATATTCTATCAAGCTCATGAGGAATCAAGGCTACCGAACCACTCTGTTGCACTCGTTGGATGGTTCGATTACATGGAGACCCGGGCTGAAAAGTGTGGTGCCTGGATTGTCAAGAACAGTTGGGGCAGTGGATGGGAAGACGAAGGATATTTCTGGATTTCTTATTACGACAAATATTGTTGCCAGGAGCCGAATATGGGAGCTGTCTCCTTTCAGAATGTTCAAGTGAATCCTTACGATCATATATACTTCCATGACTATCATGGCTGGCGCGATACAAAGGAAGATTGTCATGAAGCGTTCAACGCATTTACAACTAATTGTGCGGAGAGAATTGTAGCGGTTAGTTTCTTTACTGCCGCTGAAGATGTGTCTTATGTTGTGAAGATATATGACCGTTTTGAAGGCAGTGAACTGTTGGGGCAACTATGCGCTGCATCAGGCGAAATCGCACACAGGGGGTTTCACACAGTCGACTATGAATCGCCGATCACACTTACAAAAGGTGATGACTTCTATGTCTATTTGGAGCTTTCACACGGTGGTCAAGCTTATGATCGTACCTCTACGATCGATTTGTTGATGGGACCATCAGGTACCGGCCCTGGCTCTTATCGCGAACAATCCGTGTCAGTAGAAGCCTCGTCTTTTGATTTTGAGACGATGGGAAAGATGCTGCTTGACTCCGGCAATCTTATTACTGTTCCTTCACATTCTTTTCCCGGCCAGAGCTATTATCGTGATGGTTCAACATGGCGCGATCTCTACGAATTCGACAATTCCGCCAATTTCTGTATCAAGGCCCTTACAGTTATATCTGAAACCGATTTGAATCATGATGAGATAATAGATGTTGTCGATTTTTCAGAATTGGCGTCGGCCTGGATTACAATGTCTACGGATGATCTTTGGGATCCCAGATTCGATTTGAATGCCGACGATATTGTCAATGCGCAAGATATTGCTATTCTCGGCGCCGAGTGGCTGCGCGATAAGTCACTAATCGCGGACTGGAAGCTGGATGAAACAGACGGGATTATTGCGCATGACAGCACCGGCTCTTATGATGGAGAAATTCATGGGAATCCCCGATGGAAGCCTGATGAAGGGATAATGTGCGGCGCCTTATTCTTTGATGGTTATTATGATGACTATGTCAGTACCCCGTTTATTCTCGATCCGAATGATGGGGCGTTTTCTGTATTTGCATGGATGAAAGGTGGTAAGACGGCCCAGGTCATAGTATCACAGGCCGAGGGGGGAGGGACTGCGAGAAACTGGCTTTCTATCGACATGGCAAGCGGTAGGCTAAGGACGGATCTGCAGGCCCCTGGGAGCAGCGGATCAGCATTAATTTCCAACCGTGCAGTTATTCCTGATCAATGGCATAAAATCGGCTTTGTATGGGATGGACTGCGCAGACATCTTTACATCGATAGTATTGAAGTAGCCAGGGACTATCTTCCTCTGCCTGGCCTGGAAAGTGCTACCGAAGGTCTCTGCATCGGAAAAGGCAGCGGACTGATATCGAGAGAGTATTTTCGCGGGTTGATCGACGATGTTCGCATCTATAAGGGGGTAATCGAGCCGTAGTCATCGCACGGGTATGTACTGATTATAGCTTGATCCTATCCGGCAGCGATTACCGGTGTGACATGCTTTTCCTCTCACTCTTGGGCTGGATGTACAGGCAGAGTACGCCTCAAAATGTGGAAAATCTTCTTGAATTCTGCACGAATAGCTGCAAAATGCTAAGCTGAGCCGGTCGCCAGGTCAGAAGGAAATGCTATTGGGCGGCGTGGTCGAATTGGCCCACAAGAATGGCAAGGCAATAGCTATTGTGAATGCTGCTGAACCCGAAAGGAGTAAAATATGAGTTCGAATACCCTCCCCAAACTTCACAACGCAATGTGGCCCGGTCTGGTTGGTAAAGGAGATGAGGAGGGCCAGGAGCCCCCGATCAGTCTCGAACGGATGCTCGAATTGACTGCGGCCGCGGAGGTGAACGGCCAGAAGTTCGACGGGATTGACTACTTCCTTTTCCTTCCGCATACCGATCCCAACGCCAGTGACGACGAATTGAAGAAAATCGCCGACCTGATTGCGGGATATGGTTTTAACGTCGGTTCGCTTGTGGCGCCTGTCTGGGGCGGTACGGTTGGCGATACGGCGATGGGTGATGCTGTAGCTCGCGAGAAATTCCTGGACGCTGTGCGGATGGCTTGTCGGATATCGGGTGTGTTCAACGAGCATGGCGTGCGCAAGTACGGTGTGATTCGGGTTGACTCGGCGGAGTTCGGCGTTGAAAAATGGCGTGAAGACCCAAAGGCAAATACAGCGAAAATCGCTGAGACGTTTCGCGAAGCGGCAAAGATTGCGGCCGATCATGGTGAACGCCTGGCGTTCGAGGGTGAGATATGCTGGGCGGGCATGCATAGTTGGAAGGACACGCTCGATCTGCTGGAAGCCGTTGGAATGCCTGAGACGCTGGGCTTCCAGGCCGATATGGCCCATACGTACCTGTTCTTGATGGGCTACAATGCGCCGGAACATGCGCTGCTGCAGCCCGGCTATTCGGAAGAAGAGTTCTACGCCGCCTACGAAAAGATGGTCGATAAATTGAGGCCCTGGACGATCGACTTCCACATAGCCCAAAACGACGGCGAGGTGCACGGCGCCGGTTCGCACGACAAGACGGGCAAGCACTGCCTGGCCGATGATCCTAACGGTAAGCTTGATATCGTTCGTTGTGCAGGCTACTGGCTTAAAGACGCCGCGGCGCGCGGTATCCAGCATATCTGCTGGGATGGGTGTATGTTCCCCAACGCGAAGCTGGAATCGCCTGACACGTGGAACGCGATCCTCGATGTGATGCTCAAAGTGCGGGCGGCGCACGGGTGG
>CAZYMD010000069.1:2163-23701 GCA_964649005.1 uncultured Pirellulales bacterium | reverse complement strand
GAGGTATACCATGAGAAGACCTAATATAGTTACAGGATGTGCATGCTGCCCCATCAACAGACGTCAGTTCCTCGCAGGATGTGCCGCTTGCGCAGGGCTATCAGCAGTTCCAGAAGCCCTTCACGCCGCACAGAATGCTGGCAAGGCCAAAATTCGTATCGTCTATTCGCTTCATGCAATAAAGCAGCCTGGCCCGGATTGGCCCAATGTGGGATTCGACTTCGCCCCTGTCATGGAGCGAACCAAGAGGGAACTAACTCAACGCTGTCCGGGTTGTGAATTTGTCTCTTCAATGGCGACCGGCCCCGAACAGGCCAAAAAGATCCTCGAAGATGACAAATCGGCAGCCATCGATGGCTACATAGTCTACCAGCTAAACTGCTGGAACCGCGTCGTCCAGACAATCGCAACATCAGGTAAGCCCACGCTTTATGTGGATTTCCAATATGGTGGCAGTGGCGGATTCCTCGTTTACTCCGCCGGCTTCCTGCGGAGCAAAACCCCCAACGTGGCTTTCGTTGCATCCTCTCGGATCGAAGACGTCGCCGAAGCGGTCAAATGCTTCGAGTTAGTCAAGAAAGATGGCTCGCCTTCCGACTTCGTCGCCGCGGCCACACAAGTTCGAACATCCAAAACCCCGAAACCGGGAGACCTCGCCTGCAAGCCTGATAGTCTCAAAACTCTTTCAACCAGGGATTGCATTGCCCGGATGAAGGAATCGAAAATACTGGCGGTGCGCGACCAGAATTCCGGGCCCGCCGCCCCGATCATGGGCATACCGATGGAGAATGTTTCGTTCGCAGAAGTCAACGAAGCATGGAAAGCTGCCGACAAGGACGAATCCCGCGCAGTCGCCGACCGCTGGAAAAATAACGCCACCGCCGTCATCCAGATCTCCCGCGAAACTCTCGACACCTCGGCCGCGATGTACCTCGGCATGAAGGCCGTGCTTAAAAAGCACAATGCGAACGCCATTACCATTAATTGCCTGGGCGGCTTCTATGGCGGCCACATCCACGCCTATCCATGCCTGGGCTTCCACGAACTAAACAACGAAGCCCTCATCGGCGCATGCGAATGCGACACGCACTCGACCGCAACAATGGTCATGGAAACCATCCTGACCCAGGGCAGGCCCGGCTACATCTCCGACCCTGTTATCGACACGTCGAAACGACAGATCATTTACGCCCACTGTGTGGCCTCAAACAAAATGTTCGGTCCTAAAGGCCCGACCAATCCGTTCACGATAATGACCCACTCTGAAGACCGACAAGGCGCTTCAGTGCGTTCGATAATGCCCCTTGGCTACATGACGACGACAATGAAGATCAGTCATGAACGTAAGGAGATCATCTTCCATCAGGGCAAGGCAGTCGATAATGATCCAGACGACCGCGCGTGCAGGACAAAGCTCGTCGTCGAGCCGATAGGTGACATCGAAAAACTCTTCACCATGTGGGATCGGTGGGGCTGGCACCGGGTCACATGCTATGGCGACCTGAAGGAGCCCGTCTTTGCCCTGGCCGACGCCATAGGCTACAAGATGGTCGAGGAGGCGTAGCTCGATAAAGCTATACCAGTGTAGGCAAACAACAAACATTCCGATGTTAGGGTGATATTATGCGCCGGTTAAGCAGTACACTGATAGTGCTTGCCGGGATCGCTATATTTGTGTGTCAGCCGGCATTAAGTGAGACACGAAAGCCAGGAATAAGCGTTGAAAATAAAACGCCCGCCCCGGAATATCGAATTTATCCGCTGCGCAACGGCATTTGCAAGATCGCCGGAAATCACGCCTTCCATGGCGGTGACAATGCAGAAACGTACGATTTCGCCCTGTACATCTGGCTGATCCATGACGGTGACAAACCCATTCTCGTAGATGCCGGACTCACAAACGTGGTCGAAATGAATCGCGGAGCAGCTCATGTCCTGCGAGAACCAATCACCCCCAATGAGCAAGCCTGCCGCCAGGCCATGGCCAAAATACGCTCGCTGGCGGATATAGTCCTGCCCGCCCACGACCCGCTCACGCTACAGCGCTGGCCCAACGGTATAATCGGCGCTAAACCTGATAGCTTTGATTAGTTCCTATATCAGGACCGGGAGCGCCCGTCTTCCATAATCTTCTTGAGCAAATCGGCTAACTCCTTGACAATCTCCGGATGTTCGGTGGAAACGTTGTTCTTTTCACCGAGATCATTTTTCAGATCGTAGAGTTGTGGTCGCATATCCAGGCCAAGTTCCGTATTGGTGCTGACGTTCATCTCGGGCCCTTTACGAGGCGCAATATATTTCCAGCGCCCTTTGATTATCGAAAGAGTCCGCGACTGCTCCACCAGGTGCTCTCGTCCGATCCGTGATTTCCCAAGCAGAGCCCCAAGAACGTCGAAGCTATCCGGCGCATCCTCATAAGCGAGCCTCTGATTCGTAAACGAAGCAAGCGACGCCATGAAATCGATCTGACAAACAAGTGCATCCGAATCGCCCGCTTTAACCTTCCCGGGCCAGCGCACAATAAACGGAATCCGCGTGCCCGCATCGAACGCACTGTACTTGCCCCCACGCAGAGGCCCTGATGGCTTGTGCCCATTGAGCTTCTCCACCGCCTCGTCCTTGTAGCCATCATCCACGACAGGCCCATTGTCGCTTGTGAAAATCACAACTGTATTCTCGGCAAGGTTAAGACGCTCCAGAGTTTTAAGGATTTCGCCGGCGCACCAGTCGAACTGTAGAATCGCGTCCCCGCGAGGGCCGAGCCCGCTCTTGCCGACAAACCGCCGATGCGGCACGCGCGGAACATGAATATCGTGTGTAGAGAAATAAAGAAAGAAAGGTTCGCTCTTGTGCTTTTCGATGAAATCCCTGGCCTTGTCCGTAATCGTATCAGCCATGTCCTCGTCCACCCAGCGAGCGGTCTTGCCCCCACTCATATACCCGATCCGGCTTATCCCATTAACAATCGTCTGATTGTGCCCGTGGCTGGGGTGCATCTTGAGCAGTTCAGGCCTATCCTTGCCAGTCGGCTCGTTGCCGACCGGCTTGCCAAAGCTGACCTGAATGGGATCCTTGGGATCGAGCCCCACCACCCGGCGGTTTTCGACAAACACGCAAGGCACGCGATCCCCTGTAGCGGGAATAAGAAAACAATAGTCAAAACCTATATCGAGCGGACCAGGCTCGATGTTGCCGTTCCAATCCAGATCGCGACCGCCTAAGCCAAGGTGCCACTTGCCAACAACCCCCGTAACATAACCCGCATTTTTCATCACCGAAGGCAGCGTCGTGCGCCCGGGCTCGATTATCATCCGAGCATCACCTGGCAACACCCCAGTCCCTTTCTTGCGCCATGCATATTCGCCCGTGAGCATGGAATAACGTGAAGGCGTACATGTAGCCGCCGACGAGTGCGCATTGGTGAAGCGCAGCCCCTGAGAGGCAAGCTTATCGATATTGGGCGTCTCCAGTTTCGTCGCACCGTAACAACTAACATCCCCATAACCAAGATCGTCTGCGTAGATGATTACAATGTTGGGTCGTTTGGTCTCAGAGGCCTTCAGCCTCAGCGGAACAATTGCAGCAGCCGCGGCCAAACCGACCGATTTCATAAAGCTCCGGCGGGATATCTCTTGCGAATCCATTATTTCTCCTGTCACACAATTTTACTCTAAACACACCTGACACATCAGCCCACAGTACAAACGCTGCACTTCAACTCCATTCTCCAAAGATACGATACCCCTCAAGAATAGCCCAAAAAACCACTCAGTCAACCCTTTGGTCTACTGTAATCATAACAGTTCATGTTTATGATTCAATATCGAGTCGCTCAATGGTAGGATATACACCACGAATAACACAAGCAAACACAGATGATTGACTGGACAAGACCTTGACGACTTCAACAACCGCTGATTTGGACTACCAGCAACTGGGAGAAGGCCAGGTGCGCATCGTCGTCAAGGGTAGCCTGAATGCCAAAAATGTCGGCTCTGTCTGGGCGAAAATCGTCGTCAAAGTAGCCAAATACAAACCTGCAAAAATAGAAATAGACGCCAATCAAATGGACCATTGCGACGCCGCTGGAATCGCGTTGTTGCAAGAGCTAAAATCACGACAGGAAACTCAAAACCACCAGTTCCAAATTCTCGGCCTCCGCAACGACCTGACAGAATTGATGGCTCTGTTCGATCCCGGCCAGGCACCCAGGCCAATAAGAAGCAAAAACTTTATCGTACGTTCCATAGAAAGCATCGGGCAAACAACAGCCAACCTCCTGAACGACTTGCACGATATAATCAGCTTTATAGGAGAAATCTTCGTCAAGCTCTTTGGCCTTATCTTTCATCCAGGCCGCCTACGCTGGGGCGACACGATCCTGATTGCAGAAAAAGCAGGCGCCGACGGAGTAGGCATCACAGCCCTGCTCGGCTTTCTCATAGGACTCATCCTCGCATTCCAGGCCGCAATCGCCATGAACAAGTTCGGCGTCGGAATATACGTCGCCGACCTCGTAACCATCTCCCTTCTACGCGAATTAGGCCCACTCATCACCGCCTTCGTCATCGCCAGTCGTAGCGGATCGGCCTTCGCCGCCGAGTTGGGAACCATGAAAGTCAACGAAGAAATCGATGCTCTTACCACTATGGGAATCGATCCAGTGCGGTTTCTCGTGTTCCCTCGCCTGATAGCCGCCGTTTTCGTCCTACCCCTGCTGACAATGTTCAGCAACGCGATGGGCCTTTTGGGCTGTGCCCTGGTAATGATCTCGATGAAGTTCACCCCGTCTATGGTAATCGAACAGATTCACCAGGCGGCCAACCTGACCGACCTGCTCGGAGGGCTTGCCAAAACGCTCATTTTCGGCACACTGATCGCTTCGATCGGATGCCTCCGAGGTCTCCAGACAAAAACCGGCGCCAGCGCCGTAGGCGATTCGGCCACGCGCGCCGTCGTCAGCAGTATTGTCGCAATCGTCGTCGTTGATGGCATATTCGCCGTCGTATTCTACTTCCTCGGTATATAGGATAAGCATAGTCTAAATGAACGCCGAACCGGTCATAAAAGTCGAAGACCTCACCGTCGCTTACGATGGCGATGTTGTGCTGCGCGACATCAATTTCGACGTCCGCCAGGCCGAGGTGTTCGTCATACTGGGCGGCTCGGGCTGCGGAAAGACCACTCTGCTGAAAAACATGATCGGCCTGCAAAAACCAACACAGGGCAGAGTCCTGATCGACCAAATGGATATCGTATCAGCCAATGACACTGAGCTTCATGCAATCCTCAGCGGAATCGGAGTGATGTACCAAAACGGCGCTCTTTTCGGATCGATGAATCTCCTCGAAAACATCTGTCTTGTCCTCTCGGAGTTCACGAGCCTCCCCCGCGACGCCGCTGAGAGAATCGCCCGAATGAAGCTGAAAGTCGTTGGCCTGCTCGGATCGGAATATAAAATGCCCTCAGAATTGAGTGGAGGCATGAAAAAACGCGCCGCTATCGCCAGAGCAATGGCCCTCGATCCCAAGATACTGTTTCTCGACGAGCCTTCGGCCGGCCTGGACCCGATTACCTCAGCCGAGCTCGACCAGTTGATACTAAGACTTGCACGGACATTGCACATCACGTTCGTGATAGTAACCCATGAATTGCCAAGCATCTATGCCGTTGCCGACCGAGTCATCATGCTGGACGAAAAAAGCAAAACGATCATTGCGACCGGAGACCCGATCGAACTCCGCGACCGAAGCGATAATCCCTGGGTGCGGCGGTTCTTCAACCGCAGCGCCGAGACCGAAGCGATTCCTGCAACCCACCCGATTCCAAAAGGCAATGCAGACACACAAATAACCTGACGAATACTGGATAAGCAATTATGAAAGCGAACTATTTCAGAGTGGGGCTTTTCGTCACGACCGCGATCGCGATGATAACAATAGCAGTCGTGATTTTAGGCGCAGGCCTCTTTGAGAAAAACGAGATTCTGTTCGAGACCTACCTCGATGAATCCGTCAGCGGCCTGAGCATAGGTTCACCTGTCGAGCTCAGAGGCGTTCGCATCGGAAAGGTCGAGCAGATAAGCTTCGCCGCCGGAGCGTACGATATCACGCCGGACCAGCGAAGACAATCGAGCATGGGACGCTGCGTCAGGGTGGTCATCTCCGTCCTGCCCAGGCCAATGTCCGAACATTCCGACGAAGAACGAATCGATCGCTGGCAGAGCAGGGTAAACCGAGGCTTGCGACTAAGGCTTGCATCCAACATCATAACAGGCCAGGCGTTTATCGAAGGCGCCTACGTCGATCCCAATCGCTACCCACCGCCGGAATTGCCCTGGAACCCTGAGTATACATTCATCCCTTCGTCGCCCAGCGAGCTAACCACTTTGAAGGACTCCGTCGATCAGATCCTCAGAACATTGCAGCAACTCGATCTCGAACGCTTGTTCGATGCTGTTGAAAAAACTTTCGTAACAATGGAGCGCACCATTACAGATGCAAACGTCCCACAGGTCAGCCGGGACATAAGAGAACTGGTGAAAGAGACGCGCCTGAAAATGCAGCAGCTCAACACCGAGCAAATAACCGCCTCGGTCCAAAAAGCACTCGATTCTGTCGATCGGGCAATTGCCGATGCAAACGTCCCTGCAATAAGCGAGCAGGCCAACGCTTTGTTTGCCGAACTTCGCCAGACGAATGAGGGTCTTAAAGACCTCGTAGTCAGTCCTGACACAGACCTCAGCCAGAGCAATCTGCCTGAGACTATCTCGCGCCTGAACAGAACCCTCTCACGAATGGACAGGCTTCTCGCCACTGAAAGGCCTCAAATCGAATTGATCCTGGCAAACTTCGCACAGATTTCAGAAAACCTCAAAGACCTGACCGAAACACTTAAACAAAACCCGGCGGGACTTCTCCGCAGCACTCCCCCAAAACACCCGGAGGCATCCAAATGAGTAGAACGATAACCCTATGGCTCTGTAGCTGTCTTGTAATCTTGTCGCTTGCGCTGAACGGCTGTGGCATAGAGCAGACTTACAACAAAAAGTACTATGTCCTCGATGTGAATCGGGAACAGACAAACTCGACCCAGGCACAGGGAGAAAAGAGCCTCCAGGTTTGGCGATTCACAATCGATTCGTCCTTTGGCTCCAGGGGTCTGATATACCGAACGGATGAATTCAGCTACGAACAGGATTTCTATAACGAGTTCATTGTCTCGCCCGCGTCCATGATCACCGACAAAATCCGCACATGGCTCTCACTGTCGCCCTGCTGTCAGGATGTCCTGAATCCGGGAACTATAATCGATCCTTCATATATCCTCGAAGGCAACGTGACCGCCCTCTACGGTGACTACAGAGACAAGACAGCACCGGTAGCGGTAATGGAAATACGTATTTCCCTTTTGCAGGCAAAACAAGATACCGACCCAGCGATCATCTTTAGCAAGACCTACCGAAGCTCCATCGCCCTACAGAACTCAGGACCTGAGGGCCTTGTTGCAGCTTTAGACAAATGCCTTGTGGAGATTCTAACCAACCTGGAGAAAGACTTGGCTGACAAGCTCTGATTCGAGGCGGTCGCACAACAAGCAGAATATTCTGCTACTTGCAGACGACCTGTATCTACGTCCGTACCCCAGACGAGTAAGCCACGTGAGTTTTTTGTAGTAGTATTCGAGGGTGAATATGTGCTTTGCTCAAGCCCCGATCATAGCTTCCTGCTTTATTACGTGGAGGCAATAAAAACACTTATACTCACGGGTGTTCGCAATTGGCTTGCGGCCAACCTCAGAACTTCATTGTCAACCCAAGATAGAATGTCGCGCCCGGGCCATAGGGCAATGAGTTAGGCGAGCCCGTATAGGCCATTGTCGGCACATAGATCTTCTCGTTCAGAAGGTTTTCAACCCGAAGCGTTAAAACTGAACGCCCTTTCTTCATTCCCATCCACTCCGATGTATCGACACGTACGTTCATGGAAATCAGGTTGATCGCTTCGGGCGTCGGATTGACAACAACCGGAGAAGACACACGCGGCGGAGTCCCGAAGAAAGTGTAGAAGATAGACGCACTACCCCAGTCCCATGTGCGCCCCATGCCGAACTTGAACATGTTCTCAGGAACCACAGTCGGATTGATCCCTACGTCGGCATCTCTCTCCTGGTGCATAAATGATCCCAGCATATGCCACTTCGGTGTCAGAAAATGCTTGCCCTCGAACTCAATGCCATTGAATTCCTGCTCGCCTCCGTTTTTATATGACATTACCGGACCGCTTGTGTCGAAGATAATCTGCTTGTCGATAATGCTGTTGAAATATGTGACAGCGGCATAGGTCTTCTCATCGTGATAGAACAGTTGTGCATCGTATGTCGTTATCGTCTCAGGCTCCAGATCATCATTACCCACCAGAATCGGCGGATCGTAAAGATCGGATTCCATCGCGACCGGTCCTCGGAAAGCTTCGCCTCGCAGGAGTTTGAGGCCCCATTTCTCGAACGGCGTTATGATAACACCATATCGGGATATTGAGTCGGAAACGCCCTGGTTTGATTTGTTCCATTGCGTGCCTGCGATAAACTTAAGACACTTATTGAACCTGTAGTCACTCTGTGCATACAAGCTTTTCGGCTCATAATCGTACGAAGGAATGCTTTGGAAATATTCGCTATCGGCGCTGTAGTTTTTCTGATACTCCTGCAGGTACCCTACAACGAAGTCCAGATTATCACGTGGACTGGCATGAATCGTCGCTTCGCCAAGTATATCCGAAGAGTTATTGCCGATCCTTGTAGGATTTGTGGTGGACAGGCTGTTCTCCTGAAGATTGTAGGTCAGATTCAGATCCATATCGACTCGTTCGTGAATTGGAATGTTATATCCCGTATTTACGAACAATCTTCTGGTGCGGGCTTTGTGATCGGGATTGGACCATAATGGCTTAACTCCCATGGTGAATACATCCGAATCGGCGCCAAAGACATCGAGACTAAATCTCTGATAGTCCAGATGGGCCGTGCCAGATATATTCTTGCTGTGTTCGTTGTCAGAGCCTTCGATTCCCCCCTGATCGATCATGCCGTATCTGTATCCCCGCTGACCGTTGACTTGAAATGCACCTGTGAAACCAACATCGCCGGACTTGCCTCCACCCGACATGGTCGTATTGTAAGATCCGTAACTGCCTGCCATAGTGGAGAACGATAATTCAGACTTGTCCGGAACCTTTCGGGATTTCAAATTAACTACACCAGTAAACGCATTGGTCCCATACAGCACCGAACCCGGGCCGCGAATCAGTTCGACCCCCTCCAAAGCCTCCATCGGAAACATCATGTAAACAGGCCAACTATGACCTTGGGCGCTCTCTCGAATCGGCCGGCCATTCAAAAGAAGTAAAGTATGTACATCAGAATGTGCCGACATGTTGCCTCGAAAAGCAGCCTGGTTATCGGAATATGCAAAGGAACTCCGTGTGTATACGCTCGGCTGACGCTCCATCAATTGAAAGAGGTTCCTGTCTCCGTACATCTCGATCTCTTCGCGCGGAACAGCCACAACGATACCCGGAGCGTCAATCATCGCCTCGGACTTCTTTGAGGCAACAGTTACTTCAACATTGAGCAGATCCTCGATATCCATTTCAAGAAGATCTTCCGCCGTAACGTCATTTCCCTGAGCAAGAACCGAACCATGGAGGGCTAAGGTAGCGCCACAGATAACCACAATAAAAAGATGGATACTAATCCGCTTCAATGAGATTTCTCGCTAAACCCCTTGTTTTCTGCTCATCCCCAACTAAAAAAAATAGGATTTGCAGATTTCTATGTGTAACCCCCGAGTGTCTACAAACCTTTGTTATTCCAGTGATCGGCTGGTAACCCCCCTGGCTTAAGACAAAATGACCTTCTTTGAAATTCTCTGATCAGACATGGCTCGAGGATTCTCAGCCGGAATCCGCCGGTAAAGCCTTGAGGATGCAGTCCACCGAATCAGGGCACGGGCAAACACCCGGAAAGAACGACTTCATGCCGGCCGGGCGGAAGAACAGCGATCAACTTGTGGTCCTCTTCCGGACGAAAGATGACGCAGGCTTGCCACGCTAAAAGCCTTCCGGCCTTGCTCTTGTAAGGTAATTCAATCACTGCCGAGGGCTTAATCGCAGGCAATGTTCATGATGGCAAGAGTATGCCTGAGCTCATCTCTCCGAATGAATCCCGTAGAAGATCAGTCACTCGTATCCAGAATGCTCATGAAGGCTTCCTGAGGGATCTGCACCGATCCGATGCTCTTCATCCTCCTCTTGCCTTCCTTCTGCTTTTTGAGAACCTTCATCTTCCGCGTGACGTCACCACCATACAGCTTGGCCGTGACATCCTTGCGGTAAGCCCTGACGGTCTCTCTGGCGATGATCTTGCCGCCGATGGCGACCTGGATCGGGATCTCGAACTGATGTCTGGGGATGGCCTTTCGCAGCTTGATGATGAGCTTGCGGCCACGCAGCTCCGCGTTGTCGCGATGGACGATCAGTGATAAAGCATCCACTGGCTGCTGATTAACAAGGATGTCTATCTTCACCAGATTGCCCGTTTCGAATCCCGTGAACTCATAATCCATCGTCGCATACCCCCTACTGATCCCCTTGATCTGATCGTAGAAATCGTAGACGATCTCCGCCAGCGGCGCCTTGTACTCCATCATCACGCGCGTCGGGTTCAAATAATCCGTCTTGATGAGTTTGCACCGACGTCCCTCAGCTAACTTCATGATCCCGCCGATGGATTCGGTGCTGGTAATTATCTCCAGCCGTACATAAGGCTCCCGCAGTTCCGAAAAGTGCGTCCTGTCCGGCAGCGAGCTGGGCGAATCTATCCGCCGAACCTCCCCGTTGCTCATGAGCACTTCGTAACTGACCGTAGGAGCAGTCTGGACAATGTCGACGTCGTTTTCACGTTCAAGGCGCTCCTGTACGATCTCCATGTGCAGGAGCCCCAAAAATCCGCAACGAAAGCCAAAACCAAGAGCCGGTGAATTCTGCGGCGAGAATGAAAAACTCGCATCGTTAAGCGCAAGCTTATCGAAAGCCGCTCTGAGCTTGGGATAGTCTGTATTATTGCCTGGATAGAAATCCGAGAACACCATCTGCATAGGTGGCTTATAGCTCTTCAAAGGCTCTGGGGCCGGATTGGCCTCCTCAGTAATCGTATCTCCTATGGTGACATCCGAAAGGTCGCGGATATTAGCAATAACATAACCCACTTCGCCTGTACCAAGCTCATCAACAGGAATCATCGCGGGCCTGAACTTACCCAACTCCGTAACAAGGTAGCTTCGCCCGGCGTGCATCAGCCTGATCCGCTGCCGAACCTTCAGCTTGCCCGAAAACACCCGCACATAGCAGATTACCCCTCGATATTGATCGCAATGACTGTCGAAAACCAAAGCCTTCGTAGTCTCACCACTGCGGTCCGCAGGAGGAGGCATCAGCTCGCATATCGCATCGAGCAGATCCATGCAGCCAACGCCTGTCTTGGCGCTGATGGCAAAACACTCGTTTTTGCGAATCCCAAGTACGTGCTCGATTTCCTCAGCCACCACACTCGGCTGCGCTGCGGGCAGATCAATTTTATTGATTACCCCCATAATCTCGACGCCCGTCTCCGTCGCCAAATAAGCGTTCGCAACAGTCTGAGCCTCAACGCCCTGGCTGGCGTCAACCACAAGCAGCGCCCCCTCGCAAGCCGCTAAAGCACGCGATACCTCATAGTGAAAATCCACGTGCCCCGGAGTATCGATCAGGTTGAGCATGTACGTTTGGCCTTCGTACTTATAGTGCATGGTGACCGCCGAGGCCTTGATCGTAATACCACGCTCGCGTTCGAGGTCCATACTGTCGAGCAACTGCTCCTTCGCCTCACGCTGCGTGATAGTCCCTGTCAGCTCCAGCATCCGATCCGCCAACGTGCTCTTGCCGTGATCGATATGCGCGACAATGGAAAAATTTCGTATGAACTTCGTATCCAAGCTATATACCTCAAATACTGGAAAAGTCGCACAGCACGGAATCAGCAACCGCCAGTGCGCCTCTTGCAAGACGAACGCCTTCAGTATCGACTTCTATTAATCCAAGGTTGCCGTATCGTTCCAAAGGCTCAGCAAAAACCTTAAGAAAATCCACCCCTGTCGTCTCACGAAACCTGACAAGATCAACGCCTTTACGACTGCGAAGATTCAACACCGCCGTCTCACAGATCCGCTCGTTGTCATCGAGATACTCGCATTGCTCATATGCATCCAGTCCTGCTTCGATTCTGCTGATGTACAAACCTATGTCCGAGACGTTCACACTTCGCACGCCCTGCCAGTAAGAACCTGCCGAAGGCCCGATCCCTATAAAGGGACGATTATCCCAGTATCCCTGGTTATGTACACACGCAAATCCCTCGCGTGCGAAATTAGATATCTCATATTGCACGAATTCATTCGAGGCCAGATAATCGATGGCCAGATCGTACATCGCCCGATCCGTATCCTCATCCACAACCTCGATCTCACCCGCCAGTCTGGCCGTATTAAAAGCAGTACCGGGCTCAAAACTCAAACTGTAAGCTGAAATATGTTCTACGCCCGTCTCCACTGCTGATTTCAGAGAGTATTCCCACGATGCCAGTGAGGACCCCGGAATCGCGAATATCAGATCGAGCCCTATGTTGTCGAATCCAACCTCACGAGCCTCGCAAATCGACCGCTTCGCCTGAGCGACGCTGTGACCACGCCCCAATAACATCAACTCTTCATCGCAGAACGACTGAACACCGAACGAAAGCCTGCTGACGCCAAGCTCACGCAGCGCTGACAAAGTCTTCGCATCAGCCTGCCCTGGATTGCACTCGACTGTAAACTCCTCACGCCCCGGCCATCGCAATGCCACCGCGGCAACAAGCCCGACCAGAAGATCAGAAGTCGTAGACGCGCCTTGGCGGGGCAAACTCGTAGGGCTTCCGCCACCGATATATAAAGTGTGAACCTCACCAACCGCTCTATAGCGGTCAAGCTCACTCACCAGAGCCGAAACCAGCCGGTTAGTGTCGTGGTCCGCCGCAAGCTCTGAATAGAATCCGCAATACCGGCACTTGCTCCTGCAAAACGGAACATGAATATACACGCCGGTGGCATCGTTAAGGATTTGCACTGAATGTATGTTCACCGATATCAGCTTCCGGAATACATGCTTTCCAGAAACTCCTCGTTGGTGGGGTACTTCCTGAGCAACCTGAAAAGAGAATCCATGGCCTCTTTTGGTCCATAGTTCGACAATACTCGCCGTAATGTTGCAAGGCCCTGGATTTGGCTCTCGCTGTACAGCTTGGCTTCCTTGCGTGTCCCGCTTGCTGGGATGTCTATTGCAGGATAAATCCTGGCCTCAGCCAACGCCCTATCGAGCACGACCTCGCTGTTACCCGTCCCCTTGAACTCCTCGAAAATCAACTGATCCATCCGCGAGCCTGTATCTATCAGACAAGTGGCGATAATCGTAACCGAGCCTCCGTTCTCTGCGTTGCGCGCCAATCCGAACAACCGACGTGGCACTTCAAGAATCCCAGCTTCCAGCCCTCCACTCATCGTGTGGCCGCGACGCCCCCCCTGCCGCGTCCTGTTATTGAAGGACCTGCCCATACGAGTCAGGCTGTCGATCATCAACACTACCTCGCGCCCGCATTCAAGCTCTATCTGAACGTGAGCGAGCATAAGCTCCGCTAATTCGACGTGTTGGTCAACAGTGTTGTCGCTCGTGCTGGCCACCACCTCGGCGCCTTTCACCGACCGCCTAAAGTGTGTAACCTCCTCTGGTCTCTCATCAACCAGAAGCACAATCACCCGAGTCTCAGGAGAATCGCTTTTAATCCCCAGAACGATATGCTCCAGCAGAACCGTCTTACCCGCCTTTGGAGGCGAAACAATCAACTGACGCGTCCCTTTGCCTATAGGCGAGATAAGGTCAACTATACGCATACTCTCAAGGCCGCAACTGCCCAGGTGGAATCTCTCGTGAGGATCGACAGCCACCAGATCGGAAAAGTGCGGACGCTCGGCAAACGCTTCAGGCTTCAAGCCTCCCAGAGACTCGATAGATGTCAACCTCAGCTTTCCCTTCTTGCGTTCGACCTGGCCCACGACCGATGCCCCTTCGGCCAGCGCGTACCGCTCAACAAGCTCGTGTTGAACCATCACTTCAACCGGCCCGGACCTGTAAGATCGCTCTGCGGTCCTGACCGCGAACTGCTGCTTGTTGATACGCTTTAATATTCCAGTAGTTGTATCGCCCATCGAAAGTTTCCGTGAGAATTGCCACAGAGGCAAATGGTGGTATAGGAATTGTTGTATAATAGCATATAACTACGCCTTGGCAAGTACTAATACACCGCCAAACTTGATTTTATAGATTTCGTCATTGCAAGGAGGCCAAAGGCAGCTTACCCCGAATGAAGCCGAATGGGTAGCAATCCGATTCTAAGATGTCATTGCTAAGGAGCTACAAATCCACCTTTGTTCTACCTTCAGCCCCATTTATTGTCATTGCGAGGTCGCCAAAGGCGGCCGTGGCAATCTCCTACCCTACGAATTGAAACAAAATATTTTTGTCATCCCAACTCACAAACCAGTTCGTGTACATTACCATTATCTTGCTGGAATTAACAAACACAGTACCAACACCACACATCACAGAGAAGCCATGTGGATGAGCATTATGGATTGTGGCTAAAATAAACCTGTCAAACATCAAAAAAAACGCATAGAATGCCGTTTTGTTGCGCTCCGTTGTTTTTCCGCTGAGATACTCCTGTTACGCAACAAACTTCGGGTCGAATATGTTGTATCGGTTTGTTTATGAGCGACTCACTTCCATTCTTGACTATCGACTTCCCTCCTCTGGGAGGCGAGATAAAGGTCCGTGATGAAGATTTTTTTGTCGAAGAAATCACTCGTTACGATGCCTCTGGTCAAGGCACACACACTTATGCCCTAATCGAAAAAAAAGGCGTCGGCACAACAGAAGCTCTTGGCCGAATTGCACGCGCACTTCACATTAAACGAAGAGATATAGGCTACGCCGGCCTCAAAGACGCCCACGCTGTAACCCGTCAGTGGATATCGATCGAGCACATCGGTGCCGAACGCCTGCAAAACCTCGATGTCCCAAACGTTCGATTCATACAATTTAATACTCACTCCAATAAAATTAAATTCGGCCACCTCGCTGGCAACCGCTTCGTCATCCGCCTCCGCAATCTGATGTTGCCCCTGCAGCAAGCCGAAAAATTGGCGAAGGACATTCTGTCCATGCTCGCCACTAAAGGCGTTCCCAACTACTTCGGACCGCAACGTTTCGGAAACAGAAAAAACAATCATCTTCTGGGCGAAGCTATCGTACGCGATGATACCGAAGAGTTCATCGATTTGTTCCTTGGCCGGCCGGATGATACGGATTCAGCCTCATTGTCTCCGGCGAGAAAGCTCTATGAGCAGGGTCATTACCAGGAGGCAATAGATGCATGGCCCCGCACGTCCAGCGAACATCGACGCGCCCTTCGTGCCATTGTCAAAAGCCGCGGCAAAAAAAGAAAGGCCTTCGACATAGTCGACCGACACCTTAAAGGTCTCCTTGTTTCAGCATACCAATCAGAACTGTTCAATAAGGTTCTGACCGCTCGCATGCCGCACATTGACAGGCTTCTTCTGGGCGATTTCGCCTACAAACACGCAAACGGCGCCTGCTTCCAGGTCCAAGACGCCGATTTGGAGCAGCCCCGCTGCGACCGCTTCGAGATCAGCCCCACCGGTCCGCTCATCGGTCTTCGCACTACACGACTGACGGGCCCCGCTGGCGAAATCGAAAACGCCATTCTCCAGCAAGCCAAGTTGCAGGAAACGGACCTGCGCAGAATGAAACGCTTCGGCGGACGTGGCGGTCGTCGGCCTCTCCGCTTTCAACCCCGCAACCATCATGTTGCCGCAGAAAGTGACGACCTTGGCCAATACCTAAAGCTCCAATTCGAACTCGACCCGGGCTGTTACGCCACCACCGTTATCGCGGAAATCACCAAAAAACCAACCACATAACTTCTCCAGGCACGCACAAAAACTTCAAACGCACCAAGGCACAAACTCGTAACTGATCGGTGACTTCAAAAAAAAAGGCCCCACCCCCAGGCAGGACCTTTCGATTCTATCAAGTATCGACTATGGTCAGGCCGGAATCACATTCGTGGCGCATGGGCCCTTTTTGCCCTGCCCAACTGTGAATTCCACCTTCTGGTTTTCGTCGAGCGACGCATAACCATTAGTCTTGATCTCGGAGTGATGGACGAACAAATCTTCGCCACCGTCATCTGGGCTGATAAAACCAAATCCCTTGCTTGAATTGAACCACTTTACTGTACCTGTACTCACTTGTGCTTCTCCTTAGACCTGTAAATAGGCCGTTAAACTGATATCTCTCGGTATTATTTTACAGCAAGTGTATTCTTGAGAGACGAAAGCATACACTCCACCAAACCGCAGTATACGATGGTATATCTTGAACAGTCCAGAAAAAAATAATTTTTTTTGTCTCCGAATTACCCGTAAAATTGAAGAAATCTGCCCATCCGGGCGGAATGGAGCTTTCTTCACCGGTCTAAATATCCCTCGGAGCCGGCAAATCAGGTGACTTCTCGGGGTCAAACGTCGTTCCATTGGTAGACGATCGTATATGAACATCCCGCTGTGGGAACGCAATTTCTATCCCAACCTTCCTGAAAGCCTGATCTATCGCACAATTGATACTATGCCAGACTGGCAGAAAGCTCTCAATGCCGGTCACATAGACCCGAAGCTCGAAATCAAGGCTGCTGTTGCCGAAACCCCTGAATAAAACCATCGGCTTTGGCTCTTTCAACACCAGTGGGTTGGCCAACGCAACTTCATAGAGCACCCGCTCCGCCTTCGCTATGTCGGAGCCATACGCAATGCCAACCGGAAAATCCCTGCGCAGAACGTTGTCTGTCAGTGTCCAGTTAATCAGTTGTCCCGTTGTGAATTCCTTGTTGGGAACGATCAGCTCTCGCTGGTCCCACTTCCTGATGGTCGTCGCCCGAACCCTGATCTTCGTCACCGTCCCTGTCACATCAGCCACAGTAACCACATCGTCCACGCGAATGGGCTGCTCGACAAGGATAATCAGGCCGCTGATGAAATTAGCGAATATCTCCTGCAGCCCGAAACCAAGACCGACTGTCATCGCGGCGATCAGCCACTGGACTTTGGACCAGCCGATTCCTATCTCATAGAACGCCAGCACGATACCGATAACAACCAGAACATACCTACAAAATGTCGTGATCGCAAAACGAACACCGCGGTCAAGGGGCAGACGTCTCAATATAACTATCTCCAGCAATCCAGGCACATTCCGTGCCACAACTATAGTCAAAGATACTATCAAGATCGCTATCACCAGCAAGCTAAGGGTTATATCTTGCGGGGCCCCGCCGGCCGTCGTTGTCTTCCACAACGTAGCCTTCCCAAATGCTGCAAAGGCCGGCAGCACGTCATTCCAGATATACCAGAAGCCAAGAACCATCAGTGCTGCTGTGACCGCGCTTATTAATCGCCGCGTCTGCCGAGACATTTCGAAAATAGTCTGCTCAGGCCTGACTCTAAACTCCTGAGATTCACTACTCTTGCCAGACGCAGTAGACAGCTCTGTTTCCTTGCCCTTTTCCTCGGCCGCAAAAGCTAACTGCTTCTGCCTCTCCTGGATTGCAAGCTTTCGCCGCGCAACCGTCAGCCATCGCACAAATACCGCCCTGGCAAGCAACGCCAAAAGAACGAGTATGATAGTCTCTAATAGCTTCGCGTTCAGATGACGCGCCCCATAAAAATACCCCATACCCGCCAGCACCGCGAAGACCAAAGGCAACAGCACGCAAAGCGGATACCAGATGTATCGCAGGCGTTCGAGCCAGCCGCCCCGACGCTGCTCGAAGTACGACTGCATCAATGGTGAAGTCGGCCTAAGCACTATCAGGAAGAAAATTAGAAGCTCCAATAGAGCCGCCATAAAAAATAAACGCCCGACCGTACCGTGCCAGTGGTCGTTAAATCCCTGCTCGTGCATGGCCCGTATAACGAAGAATACTGGAATGATCGCAATAGAAAACCAGAGCAGCTGTCGCCTCAGAAAGATCAAAGACTCCTCTCGCAGGCGAAAGTGATCCTGCGCAAGTCCATGTGGCAAAACAAGATGCCGCAGAAAGCTTAGCAAAAACATCACAGCCGCAAGATCCTTAAGCCCGGGAGTTATCGCACCGATAAACTCATCCTCCGACCCGACCGCGGACAATCGCCGCTCAATAAGCAATAAAAAGGAAGGCCACATCGCGGCCAGAATAACAGTTGAAGTCATTGCCTTGGCCGTAAGCAGAAAGCTGTCCACGCGGACTTCGCGAATCTCTTTGGAGATAGTATCGATTCTCCCATGCATCTTCGAATGGAAGATCGCAAAAAAGGCGAACACCAGCAGAATTATAAGATAAGGCACAGGATTAACCTTCGAATCCGCCAACAGCACTCTCCCGGCCTGACGCCAATTGGACGCCGAAAACAGCCATTTCAGGGCCTCCACGCTATCATTAAAATCCGATAGTGTGACAACTCCTGAACTTTTAACCCAAAGTATGTTCTGGTCGATAAAGCTCGCATACTCGTCGACTGTCTGGACGAGCGTTTGTTCTCTCGTATCGAGGTTCGCCAGGGAGGTGGAATAATTCTGATAAAGGTCGGAAATGGCCTTGAGAGTCTTGCGTTTGGTCTGCAAGTGGCCAATGATCTCACTTCGGATCACCTCACGTTTAGCTTCGGATATCGCTGGCTCCTGCTCAGACATGAGAGCATCCGCACTCTTTTCAATATCGCTCAGTTCAGACCATTCATTATCATGCTTGTCCCATTCGAGCAGGGCGTTCGAGATTTCCGCCAGCCGATTGTGTATCCTTCGCCGATTTGCACTCACGTTCGGCAGGCTGCTCCGTTTCGCTAAAAGCAGCACGCCCATAACATCTGTTATCCCTCCCGCCTTCTCAACACGTTCATTGATATCTTCAAACTCTTTCTCCAACGTAGTCAACTGCTCGGTGATCTGCCGCGTCTCCTGAGAAACCGTCGCCATTTTTGCGACAAGGTCCGCCTGAAGTTGCGCAAGATCCGCGTTGTCCTTGGCTACCTGCTGGATCAGAGGATGTGCGCTTTCCGCCTCCTTACTCGCGCGGATCGCCTCCTCCTTTGCCGCCTCCGCCTCCACCCGCCGGTATCCTTCCACCTTCTCCCGCCAAAACGCCACTAACTTCTCAGCCGCCGCCAGATCCTTCGCGGCCAGGTCCCTCTGAGCCGCTAATAGATCGCTCGCCGCATTATAGAACAGAAACTCTTCGGTATTGGCTTCAATACGATTCTGCAAAGACATCTGCTGGAGCAGCAGCAAAGTTCGATTGGCCTGTGCCAGCGCCGTTTTCTGTTCCTCAGGAACAAGGCCTGCCAACTTCTTCTTTATCTCTTCAAGCTGCTGCTTGTTGGTATTGTATTCTTCCGGTATTTTGGTCCTTCGCTCCGCTCGCTTCTTGGGTTCATTTTCAAGCTCGCTCGCCCTCTTCTTGACCTCCGTAAGACCAAGAAATGCTTTACCCATAGCCTGTTCAGCCTGGGTAAGCGTCGTGTTAGGATCCACCTGAGGCGCAGGAACCGAGGCCGACTGGCCGAGCAGCTTCTTCACTTCCTCTAACTTGGCTGGCGCATTCTCCCGCGCCTGTTTGAACTGCTGCGTTGCAGCCTTGAGCTGGTTGGCCAGCTCTAATTGAGCGACGGCCTTGTCATAAACATCAGTAAGTTTCGCCTTTGCTTCCTCGCTCAAATCCTGCGGTTCGATTGCCTGTTTCTTCCGCGCCTGAAGCTGCTCGACAGTCAGCTTGGCCACAGCCTCGGCCTCCGCCGCCTCGGCACTGATCGGAACAGCAGGTCCCGTCGCATTCGCGTCTCGTACCGAAGCCGACCCTGCCGCATTACTGTCCACCTGGGCATAAACGCTCGGAGCCGCAGGCAGAATGAACACGCCAAGGACCAATCCAATAGCAAAACTCTTCCTTAATCGCAAACCGTGTGACTCTTCCTTACGCATATTATACCCCATACTTTTCAAACGTATCTCATTGTATGTCCTCTTTCCTTCCCCCAAATATCGCCAGTCTAACGCACGCTGGCCATCACACACAAAGAAAATCGCCCACACTTCCAGCCCACGTTCCAAAAACACTATTTAAGCCAATAATCCGTCTGCCATACTTGCACGACCAGAAGCGAGCTGTCGGTGGAAAGACAAATTACCCGATCCTAAGATCATTTCTCATTTATCATGATCATCCGAGTAGACCTTGAATCTGTAAGCCCCCTACGATAACATGGTTTCCAGCTTTGCCGGGCGGTTGCAGGCAAATGACTCCCTAACAATCCCGGAGTCCGACCTGGCCTGATGCCGCACACTATTCTCGAAGGAAACGCCATGAAACGACAGACCAAACATCTAACATCAGGATATCTTCCTGCAGGGCGGGAAGAAACCTCCCGTCGCCAGTTCCTCGCCAAAAGCGGAAAAGCAATCGCAGGCTCTGTGCTCACAGGCATCGCCCTGAATCGGGCCTACGCCACCGAGGACAACACCATACGCCTTGCACTGATCGGATGCGGCGGACGTGGCAGCGGCGCGACGGTAAACGCCCTTTCCTCAAAGAACGGACCTGTCAAGCTTGTCGCCATGGCCGACCTCTTCGAAGATCGACTCAATAAATCCTACAACGCCCTCAATGAAAAGTTTGGCAGCCAGGTCGACGTCCCACCGGATCGTCGCTTCATCGGTTTCAACGCCTACCGTAAGGCTATCGACTGTCTCCGCCCAGGTGATATTCTAATCCAGGCCACCCATTCGGCTTTTCGCGCCACCCATGTCGAATACGCAGTGGAGAAGGGCCTGAACGTCTTTATGGAAAAATCATTCGCCCCCGACCCTGGAGGCACCCATCGAATCCTTAGGCTCGCCGAAGCTGCCAAGAAGAAAAATCTCAAAATGTCCTGCGGCCTCATGTGCCGCCATTCCTCCGCCAGGCAGGCGCTAATCGAAAAGATTCGCAACGGTGATATGGGCGAAATCCAGCTTATTCGCGCATATCGCATGGACCCAGGCGCCCAGATGGAACCCTTCAAGGGTGAACAGAGCGAACTGCTCTGGCAAATCCGTCGCCCCTATTGGTTCATGTGGGTTTCGTCCGGCTGGTTCATCGACATGATGATTCACCAGGTTGATGAATGCTGCTGGATCAAAGACGCTTGGCCCATCTCAGCTCATGGCCTCGGTGGCGTCGTCCCAGGCAGCACAGATTCCAGCCAGAACCTGCACTCGTACGCCATGGAGTATACGTTCCCCGATGGAACCAAGGCCCTCGT
>CAZYMD010000069.1:0-2063 GCA_964649005.1 uncultured Pirellulales bacterium | reverse complement strand
CACAACGAAATCGAGCGGGCCGCATACGCAAATATGGCCGCTATCATGGGACGCGCCGCAACACACATCGGCAACATCGTCACTTGGGATCAGATGATGGCCTCAGACTTTACGTTCTGCCCCAATGCCGCGGGCCTGAACTACGACAGCCCAGCGCCGGTTCAGGCCGATGCAAACGGTCGCTATCAGGCCCCGATCCCGGGTAAATGGACCGAACTCTAAGCGGGATATCTTCTGATTCATGGCCATAGTAACACTTAGTGACATTCATATAGCCTTTGGCTCCGAAGTTGTGCTCGATAAGTGCAACCTCCAGCTACATCCCGGCGAAAAGGTCGGAATGGTCGGTCCCAACGGTTCGGGCAAAAGCACGATCCTCAAGCTCATTACAGGCTCAGTCAATCCCGACATGGGCCGCGTCATCAAACAAAAGGCCCTGCGTATCGGCTATCTGCCTCAGGAGGCAACCTTCACAGGCGACAACACAGTCCTCGAAGAAATGCACGCAGGCGTCCGAGACCTGCTCAACCTCCAGCACTCAATCCACACAACCTCGCACGAAATGGAAAACCTCACTGGCCCCGCCCTTCAGGCCAAGATGAAACAATACGACCGCCTATGCCACAACTTCGAAATCGCAGGCGGCTATGCATACGAAACCCGAATCCATTCTACGCTCGCCGCAATGGGCTTCGCGCCCGAACTCCACCACACAAAAACCTCCGCCCTAAGCGGTGGCCAATTGTCACGCCTCGGCCTCGCACAGGTCCTAATGCTCGAAACCGACCTGCTCCTGCTCGACGAACCGACCAACCACCTCGACCTCCAGGCAACCGAATGGCTCGAACGATTCATCGCCGCCTATAACGGCGCCGCCGTCATCATCAGCCACGACCGATACCTACTCGACAAAGTAGCCTCCAAAATCATCGAAGTCGTCAACAAACAGGCCCGCGTCTGGAATGGCAACTACGCCAACTACGTCCTAACCAGAGACACTCTCCGCCTCCAGCAGAATCGCGAGCACACAAAACGCGCCGAAATGGTCGAACGCACCCTCGATTTCATCGCCCGCAACAAAGACAAGGAAGGGATGCGCAAAACCGCCCGAGGCCGAAAAACCCGTCTCAACCGCCTGCTCAAAGAAAATCCCGACTTCCTCGAAAACCCCGCCGACCAGAAAACGATCAATTTTTCCTTCCGCAAAACCGACCGCGCAGGACACCTCATACTGCGCTGCGAAGGATTAAGCAAATCCTTTGGCGACCTGACCCTATTCGAGGACCTCACATTTGATCTGCTCAATGGTGAACGCCTCGGCATCACAGGCCCCAATGGCACAGGCAAAAGCACCCTGCTAAACCTCGCCCTCGACCAGCTCGAACCATCCGCTGGCACAGTACGCATTGGCCCCAGCCTCCGCGTAGGCTATCTGGACCAACATGGCGACGTCCTCGACCCGACCAGAACTGTTCTCGAAGAAGCTACCACCGCCGCACCCTCGCTCTCGTCGGAACAATTGCGAAGCCGTCTCGGTGCCTTTCTCTTCACAGGCGACGATGTCTTCAAACTATGCGCCGACCTCTCAGGTGGTCAGCGCAACCGCCTAATGCTCTGCAAGCTCGTCCTCACCAGGCCAGACGTCCTCGTCATGGACGAACCCACCAACCACCTCGACATTGCCAGCCGCGAAATGCTCGAAACCGCCCTGACCGATTTCACCGGAGCCATGATCGTCGTCAGCCACGATCGCTACTTCCTCGACCGAGTCGTCGACAAGCTGCTCGTCATAGGCGTCGATGAATTAGGTGCCCGCTGCATCGGAAAAACCGAGTTCGTCCAAATCAAACCGGCCTACTCTTACTACTCATCACTCATCCGCAAGCGCCTCGAAGCCGAGCAGCAAAAGTCCGACGCTGCCGATTCAGGCCCAAGAAAACGCCGCTCAGCAAGCTCCAAACCACGCACCCAAACCCCAGAAGAGCTCAGACCGTTCAACAAGTATTCCATCGAACAGTTAGAAGAGATGATAATGTCACTCGAAAACGAAATCGCCGAAATGA
>CAZYMD010000068.1:15249-23848 GCA_964649005.1 uncultured Pirellulales bacterium | reverse complement strand
TCAAATCTGAAAGGTTGATTGAATACATGCAATCCACACTTGCGGACCAATCCTCGATAAAATCGAGGGCCTGATTCTTCATAAAAGAACGTCCCTTTGTCGGCCAGACGACGCTCTGGTTCAGTCCTGTAATAAGTGCAAAGGACACATGTGGTAATAAGGACAACGAAAAGCACACCAGAGGCGGTTAGCATGATATTCCAGTAGCGTTTGTGTGGCTTGTGTGTATGGTCGGCGGTTTCTTGTTTGTCCATTACTCGCGGTTCCTCTAATGTGCGGGCATTTCTTTCGCAAATTTACTGCGGTTGAAACTACTACACTTCCACAGCCTATTGTAGCAATTCATGAAGGCCGGGCAAAAGCGGAATTTCGCAGAATGGGATAACTGCCCAGACAGAGCGGTGTTTGAGGCATTGCCTGTTGACATTACGGGCGATGGCTGTAGACTGGGGGAAATCCTCCGGTCTGCGTTTTGGAGACGGTTAACAAGGTCGGAGTGACGGATTAATTCCTTGATGGCCCGAAAGGGAGAACTGCTTTGGAAAGGAAGGTATGATGAGCAAGGTGAAATACGCAACGGCAGGCATTCTCGTAGTATTGGTGTTGGCAAGTATTGGGTGTGAGGAAGGATTCACGCTGTCCAAAGGCAAAGGAGGCTTCGGCGCCAAGGCAACGGTTGAGTATCTGCGATGTGAATATTTGGTAAATCCATTGGGGATCGACACCACGGCGCCGAGGCTTAGCTGGGTGATGGAATCGTCCAAGCGCGGGCAGAGACAGATTGCTTATCAGATTCTGGTCGCTGACTGCCCGGTAGTTCTTGCACAGAATGAGGGCAACCTGTGGAACAGCGGTAAAATCGTCACCGACAAGAGCAACCAGATCGTTTACGAAGGAAAACCGCTGAAATCGCGATTGAAGTGTTTCTGGAAGGTTCGAATCTGGGATATGGACGAGAAGATCAGCGCCTGGAGCGAACCGGCCACGTGGACTATGGGGCTGCTGGAGCCGGGTGACTGGAAGGCCAAATGGATAGGCTTCGACAAGTCGAGAGAGCGTATCAGCACAATATCCGGTATAACACTCGACGAGGCCAAGTGGCTCTGGTATCCAGAGGGCGATCCCGCCGCGAGCGCGCCGATTGGCAGCCGATTCTTCCGTAAGACTTTCGAGATTCCTGTAGATGCGAAGGTCAAGCAGGCATTCTGCGCTGTGAGTGCTGATAATCAGTACACGCTCTATGTTAATAACGAAAAGATCGGCACAGGAAACAGCTTCAAATCCGTCAGAGTGGCTAACGTTACCGACAAGCTCAAAGCGGGCGAGAACGTGCTTGCTATAGAGGCGATCAATTCAGGCGAAGATGCGAATCCGGCAGGTATGCTCGCGGTTCTCAGGATCGCGCTGGAATCGGGCGACCCGATTGTAATCCAAAGCGATGCAAGCTGGCTCAGTATGGATAAGAGCGACGATGGCTGGGCGGAAGTCGATACCGATGACAGCAACTGGCAGGCTGCAAAGGTGTTGGGTGTTTACGGCTGCAAGCCCTGGGACAAGGTTGAGTTAAATGCGGACCAGGTATTCCTGCCCCCAATTCAGTTTCTGCGAAAGGCTTTTGTCGCAGACAGGCCTGTTGTCAGGGCGATGGTTTATGCCTCAGCGCTCGGCGACTACGATTTACAGGTCAATGGCGAAAAGGTCGATCAAGCTTACTTCACACCAGGCTGGACCGATTACAACATTCGCGTCTACTACAACACATACGACGTTACCAATCTGATCCAGCAAGGCGATAACGCAATCGGTGCAATGCTGGGCGATGGGTGGTACAGCGGTTACGTCGGATTCGGGCACAAACGCGATCACTACGGCCAGAATACTCGCCTCGCGGTCCAATTGCAGCTCGACTACGAAGACGGCTCTTCGGAGATCGTGACAACGGATGAAAGCTGGAAGGCAACGACAGGGCCGATCCTCGATAGCGATTTCCTGATGGGAGAAACATATGATGCGCGGAAAGAGATGCCTGACTGGTGTACTGGAGCTTTCGACGACATCATGTGGGAAAGTGTGGATGTTAATGAAGCGATACCAGCCAAAATCGAATCTTATCCAGGCGTCCTCGTAAGAGAGTTCCAGGAGATCAAAGCCGTCGGGATGACCGAGCCGACACCTGGAGCTTATGTGTTCGATATGGGGACAAACTTTGCTGGATTCGCAAGGCTTAAAGTCAGGGCGCCGGAAGGCACGAAGGTTGTTCTGCGGTTCGCTGAGAGGCTGAATCCGGATGGCACGATTTACACTACGAACCTGCGCAGCGCAAGAGCCACAGACACCTACATCTGCAAAGGTGATGGATGGGAAACCTGGCAGCCACGATTTACATTCCACGGTTTTCAATACATTGAAGTAACAGGCTACCCAAGTAAGCCCAAGCTCGACGCTGTAACGGGGATCGAATTGACTTCAGCCACACCGGTGGCGGGGAGCTTCAAGTGCTCGGACAAGACAGCCAACACTCTATATCACAATATCTGCCAGACGCAGCGAGCAAACTTCATCGAGATTCCCACCGACTGCCCACAGCGCGACGAGCGGCTGGGCTGGACAGGCGATGCACAGATTTACGTGCGGACGGCAACGTACAACACGGACGTTGCGGCGTTCTTTAATAAATGGCTGGTGGACCTCGAAGATGCGCAGTCGGACAAAGGAGATTTCCCCGATGTCGCGCCGCGCAAGGTCGCCACAGGAGGAGGAACCGCTGCCTGGGGAGATGCAGGGGCGATCTGCCCCTGGACGATTTACCAGGTTTATGGTGATACCAGAGTTCTGGAAGAGCACTACGACGCGATGCAGCGATGGGTGGAATACTGCAAGGGTACGACGAAAGACCTGCTACGTCCCGCCGCGGGCTATGGCGACTGGCTCAGCATCAAGGCGGATACTCCCAAGGATGTACTTGCGACCGCCTATTTCGCATACAGCACAAAGCTGACTGCCAAAACCGCCAGGGTATTGGGCAAGAACAAAGAAGCGGCACAGTATGAGAAGTTGTTCGATGACATAAAACAGGCTTTTAACAAAGCGTATGTCGGCGAGGACGGCAAAATCAAGGGCGGCACGCAGACTGTGTACGTGCTGGCGCTGGCGTTCGATCTGCTGGACGAGGAGAAGAGGCCGGCGGCAGTACAATATCTGGTTGAGGATATCGAGACCCGCGACGTGCATCTTTCTACGGGATTCGTCGGGACCAAAGACCTGATGCAAACGCTGATGCGATTCGGGCAGACGGATGTGGCATATAAGCTGTTCCATAATGATACGTTCCCATCCTGGGGTTTCTCAATCAGGCATGGCGCAACCAGCATCTGGGAGCGATGGGACGGCTGGACGCCTGAGAAGGGATTCCAGGATCCAGGGATGAACTCATTCGCACACTACTCGTTCGGCGCGGTGGCGGAATGGATGTTCAAGACAATCGCCGGGATTGATACGGATGGGCCCGGGTATAAGCAGATCATCATCCGGCCGAGGCCCGGGGGAGAACTCACACGCGCGACCACGAGTTATAACTCGATCAACGGCCTGATCGCAACAAGCTGGAGGATCAAGGGCAAGAAGCTGCAATTAGATGTTACGATCCCGGCCAATACGACTGCGAGAATATATGTACCCGCCCAGAATGTTGCAGCAGTCAAAGAAGGGTGGGGGCTTGCAACCAAGGCTCGTGGGCTGAGCAGTCTCGGCATGGAAGACGATTGTGCTGTTTTCGAGGCGGGCGGGGGCGAATACCGGTTCACCTCAAAGCTGCCTTAGATTAGGCCTGATAGTGGTCCGACAGGTCTGCTCGACTCAGCACGATCGAACGTGAATCCCGGAAGATGAAGCGTTCTCGTCGGGAATACGAGGTGCCGTAGCAGGCAGGGCGATACGCTTTTTAACATAGTTTGAACATAATCCAGACTTGACATTGGGCCTGGCAGTGTGGTACCATTCTATTGGTTGGTTCAAGGAGGAGCCCCAGGAGTATATGCAGGTTTTTCACTATGTTCCCTGCTAAAAACAGGATTTGGGGTACAATTGAGGAGGTGTGAAATGAGAAGGTCGCTTCTCTGGCTATTTCTGGGGGTATTCGCTTATACCAGCGGGTCGGCAAATGCCGCGCTGATGGCAATCTGGGATTTCGGGCCCGCCTCGACAGAGTACACAGAACAGCCGCAATTCGAGCAGGTCCTGGGAATCCCTACTCTTGTTTTGGCTGGCGGTGAGAAGGATGACAACGGAAAGGATGGGGTGGAGTATACCGACGCAGCGGGCGTGTTGCATGAGGCCGGTCAGGGCGGCGCTTGGGAGGATATAAAGGTTTCCGGCCTGGACGCCGAGTGGATATTAACGATCGACACGACAGGCTGGACCGGCATGGCTATCCGCTGGGACTATAAGTCTAAAGAATCACCGAGCTTCGATTTCGACTACAGAGTCGGTGGTGAGGGCGATTGGGTGGACATCTTCAACAATGAACCGATCACAGCAGACAATGAGTGGTATAGCATTACCGTCGATCTTTCTGCAATCACAGCTATAGAGAACCAGCCAATCGTTGAGTTCTATATGTACGATTTGGACGAACAGGGCAATGATAAGTTCGTTTTCGACAACCTCGAACTGACGGGCGTCCCGGAACCGGTAACGCTTGTGCTGCTGGCTATAGGGGGATTAGCGATTCGGCGAAGGCACGCGGGCGGATAGTCTCGTGTTAGTGATTTCCGCCTAGGGATTCTGTGGCGAGCGAGTGGAGCAGCCATACCTAAGGCAAGGCGAGTGCTCCATATAGTCAGCTCCCACGCACACTCAGCCGCAGTAGTACAAATCATATCTGTCGAGGTAAGATGTCTGCGCACTGAACGGCGGTTCTGCGGCTATTGGGGCATTAGAAAACGCACAAAGAAGGTTCAAAAGTATGCGGCGATTTCTTGACTTTTGGGGGGTATGGGGGTATTCTATGACATCGTACACTAAGGGATTCCCCCCTTTTGCGACGGACAGCAGTTTACAAACCCAGCCTTTAAGGATGGTAAAGGACTTATGAAAGAACCTGAATTGCAATTGGAGCGATTCGAGGATATGCGTATTCTCGATGAACTCAAGAATTCGTACCTGAACTACGCGATGAGCGTGATTGTAGCTCGCGCCCTGCCGGACGTGCGAGACGGGCTCAAACCGTCGCAACGCCGGGTTCTGGTGGCGATGAACGACCTGAACCTCGGCCCGCGCAGCAAGCATCGAAAGTGTGCAAAGATCGTCGGTGATACGGGCGGTAACTATCACCCGCATGGCGATCAGGCCACATACGGCACGCTCGTGCGTCTGGGCCAGAGTTGGAACATGCGGTATACGCTTATCGATCCGCAGGGTAACTTCGGCAGCATCGACTCGGACCCCCCTGCTGCAATGCGATACACCGAGGCGCGAATGGCCGCACCGGCGACGGAAATGCTGGAAGACCTCAAAAGTGATACCGTCGATTTCGTGCCGAACTACGACGAGACACGAACCGAGCCGGTTGTATTGCCGGCGAAGTTTCCGAATCTGCTGGTAAACGGTTCGACGGGTATCGCTGTCGGTATGGCGACAAATATGGCGCCGCATAATGTGACCGAGGTTTGCGATGCTCTTTTGCTGGTAGTCAACGATCCCAACTGCGGATTCAAGGACATTATAAAGGTGCTGCCGGGGCCGGACTTCCCTACCGGCGGAATCATCTGCGGCAGGAAGGGTATTCTTGACGCGTACACGACGGGCAGAGGCCACCTGATGGTACGGGGCAAGGTGGATGTCGAGACAAACACGCGGGGCAGGGAGAGGATCATTGTCACAGAGATCCCCTACATGGTTGTCAAGACGACTATCGTCTCGAAGATCGCCGAAGGCGTGCAGAGCGGCACGCTCGCCGAAATTTCTGATGTCCGGGACGAATCCGACCGGCATGGACTGCGAGTAGTAGTTGACCTCAAGAGGGACGCAGACGCCGATATCGTCTTGAACAAGCTGTATCGGTATACACCGTTGCAGACCACGTTCGCAATCGCCAATATTGCACTGGTCAACAACAGGCCCGAAACGCTCAACATTAGGGAGATGCTCGACTGCTTCATCGGCCATCGCAAGGTGGTTATTCGCAGGCGAACTCAATTTCTGCTGAAAAAATGCCAGAACCGTGCGCATATTCTTGAGGGTTTGATTCTGGCGGTCAGCGATATCGATGAGATAATCGAACTGATAAAGAAGTCCCCGGATGCGCCGACGGCAAAGACGAATTTGATGGCCAAGGCGCTCCATCTGGCCGAGCTGGCAACGCTGAAGGAAATACTGCCCAAATCATTTATAGAAGAGAAAAAGAAGGGCAAACATTATTTGACGGGGCCTCAGGCCGATGCAATTCTTACGATGCAGTTGCAAAAGCTAACGGGTCTTGAGATGGAGAAACTGGCGAAGGAGTACGCCGAGCTTGTCGAGCAGATAGAAGGTTACCAGACAATCCTGGCGGACGAATTGGTTCTTCTGGACATCATCCGTGAGGACATACATGAGATAAAGGAAAAGTATGGCGATAAGAGGCGAACGCTGATCGCGGCCCAGGCCGAGATGTTCGAAATCGAGGATTTGATCGCTGAGGAAGAGGTGATCGTTACAGTCAGCCACGACGGGTACGTCAAGCGTATGCCTATCGACACGTATCGCAAGCAAGGGCGCGGCGGCCGGGGGATTATTGGCTCGGTCACGAAGGAAGACGACTTCATCAAGCATCTATTCGTGGCATCGACACACGACTATCTGCTTGTGTTTACAAATCGGGGTAGGTGTTACTGGCTTAAAATTTATAACATCCCGAGCATGTCCAGGCAGAGCAAGGGCAGGAATATCGTGAATTTACTCAAGCTGAGTAATCAACAGATTGCTTCCGTGATCAATGTCAGTGACTTCGGCAGCAACGACGATAAGGATGGCGTGCAGTTGGTTATGGCGACAAAGAAAGGAGTCATTAAGAAAACGACGCTTTCCGCCTATGGGAATCCGAGATCGAGCGGAGTAATCGCAATTAACCTGGACCCGAACGATGCATTGATTGACGTGGCATTGACAACGGGCGAGGATCATATTGTGCTTGGTACGCGAGAGGGCATGACAATCCGTTTCGATGAGTCGCAAGTGCGCTCGATGGGTCGGGCGTCTCGCGGTGTTCGCGGTATCAACCTGCGAAGCGGCGACGATGTTGTTGGTATGGTGATCGCCAAAGAGAAGGCGGCACTGTTCACCGTATGCGAAAACGGCTACGGCAAGCGAACCGGGCTCGATAACTACCGGTCGCAGACGCGAGGTGGAGTCGGCCTGAAAAATATCAAGACTTCCGATCGCAACGGAAAGGTGGTGGCTCTCAAGGCTGTGCAGAGCAAAGACGATCTGATGCTGATTACAGCCAAGGGTATGATTATTCGCACCGGATTGGATGAGATTCGTTCTATAGGCAGAAATACGCAGGGTGTCCGGCTGATCAATCTCAAAGAGGGAGATAAACTCGTTGCAGCCGAGATAATAGTGCCTGTGGAATCCGACGATTCAACGGACAACAAGGGTAAGAACGACTCAAATGGAACGCAGGAAGCAAAGAACGGCAAAAACAAGTAGCCCGACCAAATCGAAAGGGGCATTTGTTTACGTAGTGGCCGGTAAGGATGAATCGCTTGTCGGCGCACGATGCGATGAACTGCTCGACGAGCTGGTAGAGCCTTCAAATAGAACGATGGGGCTCTTCGACGCGAATCCTGCAACCGTCACAGCGTCGGAGGTGCTGGACGAACTTCGGACTTTGCCCTTCCTTACAGACAAGCGCGTCGTTGCCATCAAGAAAGCGGATGGCTTCATCTCGCAAAACCGCGAATTGCTCGAAAGGTACTTCGACGAGCCCTGCCCTACCGGCATATTAGTGCTGACTGTAGGCAGTTGGAATCCCAAAACCAAGCTGGCGAAAAAGCTTCCCAAAGTCGGGACGTTAATCAAAGTCGAACCGCCGAAACCCGAGCAGCTGCCAGGCCGACTGATTCAGTATGCTCGCGATGCCCACGATAAGAGGCTCGACAATTCAGCAGCGGTGCTCCTCGTTGAGATTACCGGAGACGAGCTGACGAAGCTATACAGCGAAGTGGACAAGCTCGCCATTTACACAGATAAAGAGAAAACGATAACTGAGACCCACATCGAAGAATTGATCGGGCATAATCGGGTATTCGGCGCCTTTGCAGTAATCGATTCAGTTTCAGCGGGAAAAATAGCCCAGGCGGTGGCGCGGCTGCGGAACATGTTTGCCGAAGACAAATCGGCTGAATACACCGTCGTTGGGGCTTTCGCATACCAACTACGCAAGCTGTTCGGCGCGAGGGTCCTGCTCGACAAGGGCGTGCGGCCCTTCGATGTAATCAAGCAGGTTGGCATCTGGCATAACAAGGAGCAATTCCTCGCACAGGCCCGGCGGATGACTTTGGAGCAGATCGCATCATATCTGCAACAGATCGGCCAGGTCGACCACGCCATAAAAACA
>CAZYMD010000068.1:0-15149 GCA_964649005.1 uncultured Pirellulales bacterium | reverse complement strand
GCGTTGGCGTAGCAGTAGATGCAGCCGTGGGGGCAGATGTTGTAGGCTCCGATGTCTGAGCTTTCCGTGCAGCCGCATTGCTCGCGAGTGGGTTTTTCCTTGTACGATAGCCCATCGGGGTAGAACAGACGCTCGATGATCGCTCCATCTACGCAGTGAGCCTTTTTGATTTTCTCACCAAGCAAATATTCACCACAGCACGAATACATCTCGATGCCGTGACTTTGGGCAATGTCGGCCAGCTCATTAGCCAGGTCGATTTTCTGTTGCTCGCTCACTTCAGTGATTGTGATACCTGTATCGCGGCGCAGTTGCTCGAAGTTGCGCTTTACCTTGCCATACTCGTTGACAAAGCTGAAATAGCATCGCTCCACCAAACCTTCCAATTGGGTGGTAAGGTCGCTAAAGGTTCGCAGGAAGTAATCGTTGTCGCACGCTGAGCAGAGGATAATCGGGTCGAATCGCCAGTTGATATGTGCGGGGGAGTATAAGTTGCTGAGCAGTTTTAGAGTTTCAAGCGCGGAATCTCTGTCAACATTGCTCTCGAAAACCGATGGCAAGGCTGTGACCGTATAGTTGAAGTAGAACTGGTAGCCCATTGCATCGAGCGCCCTGAGGTGGCCGAGAAAGGGGGTGAAATTCTTGGACCAGAAGACGAATGCAGTAACGTCTTCGGGCCTGAGCGAGACGAGGTACTTCTTGCCGCCGAACGGATTGACAACGCCTGCGAATCCCTCTTCGATGCGGCGCATGAACCAGTCGCCATAGAAGGCGGGGATGTCGGTCCTGCGCGATACGGATACTATCTTTTTCATTGCGTTTGCCTGGGACCATTCACAAAGGCATTATAGGCTAATTCACACAAGGCCGATTATACGATCTGTGATATGAATCACAACCGCCAAGGAAAAGAACGATGTCTACTTTGGAAATGAATATTGCCATCTGAATTGGAATCAGGGAAATATCGATGTCGAGGCATGCCTCATAAGGTTGACACCAATTCTCCAGGGCCTTACCTTTGCTTGACTGGCTCGCACTATTGGAGTAGACTTTAACCCACATTGAATTATGAAGGTTTTACGGCACATTCACATCCTTTTGAAAGGAGAGATTATGACTAATGGGAAACTTGTTTGGATGGCGGCTCTGGTATCGTGCGCCCTGATTTTCGGCGCATCAAGCTGCAAACAAGTGGGCGATATCACCACGGAACCCTACATGCTCGATACCGGGCTGGTATCGCGGTCGATCTGCTTTGAGAATCCTACCGGTATGCCAGGCGAAGGAGGCAAAGCGGAGAGCAAACTGGGCGTCGGGCGTAAGGGCTCCCCTGCTATCACGCTGAACGCAGGGCAGGAAGTTCAATTGTGCGATATTGAGGGCCCAGGCGCGATCCGGCACATCTGGATGACAACCAGTAAAGACCCCGCCAATCTGCGAAGCCTCGTGATTCGGGCCTGGTGGGATGGGCAGGAGCACCCGAGCATAGAGTGCCCCATCGGTGATTTCATGGGATTCGCGCATGGCAAAGTGGAAGGCTATTGCTCAGCAGTTCATTCTCTGGGACAAAACGCAGGGATGAATATCTGGCTGCCCATGCCTTTCAATGAACGGGCCATTATTACACTTAGCAACGATGGCGATAAGAACGTGCCGTTGTTCTACCAGATCGACTACACACTCGGAGACAAGCTGAAAAAGAATTTCGGCAGGCTGCACACTCTTTTCCGCCGGGAGAATCCTACAACCGAGAAAGAGGATTTCGTGCTGCTGCCTGAGCGCAAAGGCATGGGCCGTTTCATCGGCTCTGTTATCGGTATTCGCAACATGCACCCCGGCCAATGGTGGGGTGAAGGCGAGATCAAGATATTCATGGATGGCGACACAACTTTCCCGACCATATGCGGGACAGGCAGCGAGGACTACGTTTGCCTGTCGTACGGGATACAGCAGACCCCCTATCTCTATAATGGCTGTAACCTTAAACAGAAAGAATTCGTATCGATGTACAGATGGCACCTGCCCGATCCAATCTGGTGGAGTCAGCAGTGCCGGATAACGATCCAGCAGATAGCGTGGAAAGATGGGCTGGCGGAAGTGTCGGATGACTGGTCGAGTGCTACGTTCTGGTATGAAGCGATACCCAGTGCACCGTTGCCTGCCATTCCCGACGTTGTGGCGCGGACGGCGGACATTTGGAAGGACTGATTCTGAGTAGACCAAAGGAGATCGAAATGTTGCGTGTATTTATAACTGTTGTCTGTATAGGTGCGCTTATTGGTATAGCCGGTTGTGCAGAGCCGGGTTTAAGCAAAGCAGAGAAGGAAGATGGTTTCGTGGCTTTGTTCAACGGAAAGAATCTCAAGAAGGGCTGGGAAACCAGCGGCCAGGCTAAATGGGTCGTCGAGAACGGAGAGCTGATTGGAAGCCAAGGTGAGGATAATGCGCCCGGTGATTTGTTTACAAGTGAGAGCTACAGTAACTTCGAATTGAAATGCGTATACAGGGCCAAGTGGCCATGCAACAGTGGAGTCTGGTTCAGATACCAGTCGCCCGAGAAGGCCTATCAGGCGGATATCCTCGAATATACGAATCCTGAGTGTTATTCAGGAACCCTGTACTGCCCGGGCAAAATGTTCCTGGCAATGAACGAAGACAAGTCGCTCGTAAACCGCCAGGAATGGAACACGATTAATGTCCGGGCCAACGGCGACCGTATCCAGATATGGCTAAACGGCGCAAAGGTCGCAGACGTTCGCGATACCACGACTGATTCAGGCAAGATCGGATTCCAGGTGCATCCCGGCGCCGAGTTCGGTTCCATGAAGATCATCGTCAGGGAGCTGCTGCTAAAAGAACTCTAAATCACGCATCTTTTTTTGTTTCGGATTCTGAGGTCACCTCATCCTGGATATAGTTTTTAACCGGGTATCGGGCGGCGACAGGAATAAATATCACCGCTGTAACCAGCATGGCGATAGTGAAGAACCAGTAGTAGCTTGCGCCTGCGAGCTTGCTCGATCCATCCGGATTCTGAATGCTTGCGTTCACCACCGCGGTAAAGACGTTGCCCAGGGATATTGACAGCAGATAAACCGCCATGATGAATGATTTCATTTTCTTGGGAGACTGTGTGTAGGAAAATTCCAGGCAGGTAATCGAGATCATGATTTCAGCGGCAGTGAGAAACAGATATGCGAGGAACTGCCATCCCACCGACGGTTTGTATCCGATTGCGGCAACGTTGGGCCAGACCGCTGCGATCTTCGAGTCGGCGGGCTTGGGCTCGCTTGTGAGAACGCTGATCTCTCCTATCTTCACTCGATTTGCGCCATAATTGGATTTGATTTGTATCATTACATGGGTTGCACCTGCAGGTGTGAAGTTCTGAAAATTCACGCTGGTAACGTTCGGCTCTGTTCTGTCCAGTGTGTAGTCACCTATATGCGACCAACCTGATTCGACCGCATATTGTGTGGGATTAGCGGTTTTTTCTTTATCTTCCTCCTTCAACTCGAAAAATGGTGTCGGGAGCAGTTTGCCTGTGAAGTTGCCGATGAAAACTGAAACATCCTTCGGACAATAAGACCCGTCATCAAGGAACTCGGTGTTCAGTCCAAGCTCCTGAAGCGCTTTTTGTGCTACGGCTTTTGCAGCACTTGTAGAGGCAGTTCTTTGCTGTTCTGGTGAGGCTTTCTTGCTCGCGAGGCTCGCTGCTTTTTGGGCGTCGCGCAAAGCGCATTTTAGTTTTTCTACTCTCTGATTCAGTGCTTCTATGTCGGCCTGTGAAGCACCGGTGTTCCTTCGCTCTTTAATTTCTTTGAGAGCTTGCAATGAAAGATCGTCGAGCGAAGCTATAACCTCTTTGTCACTTAAGGTCGTCGAGGGGCTGATATTTATCGAATTGACAGTCCACGCCTTTCGCTCTCGCAGGCGGATGACAATCTCTTCCGGCTCCTCAGCAGAGGGGGCGCTATCGGAAGACCAGCCAGAACCGTCGGTGAGGCCGTCGAGCAGGCGTATCGGCTCGAGTCCGGTTACAGTTGAGCGCGAGGAGTACTTGAAGATGTCGCCGCCGTCGATATTCTTTTCGATCAATGCGGGCACGACGAACGACAAGACAGCAACCAGCAAACCTATGCCGATCTTGCGCAGAGATGTGAGCGGGAAGATCTTGTTGATGGCGGGATAGATAACGTATGAGAACAAGGGAATCATCAACATGATAAACAGAGAGTTGACGAATTGGATCTGAGCCGGCAGCCAGCTTATCCCGATCCATCTCAGTTGCATCTTTTCGGCCTGGAGGACCCATGCGGATTGTGACTGATCGAACAGCGCCCAGAACATAGCGACGAAAAGGTATATGATGCAGAGCTTGCCTATGGCTTTGATTCCTTCACCGCCGAAGGCTTCCTTGACGAATTCGGCGCCGCCCCGGGGGATATGGACAAATTTGTATTTGCCGAGCCAGAAGGCGATTGTGGCGAAGACCATCAGGCCAGCCGGGACAGCGAAGCCGATACGAGGCCCGTACTCATCGAGAATCCAGGGACACAGCAGCATTGAGATACAGGCGCCGAGGTTGACTGCGAAGTAGAACCAACTGTACATCGGCGCCATCAGGCGTTTGTTTGTTGCTCCGAATTGGTCGCCGACGTTGGCCGAGACGCATGGCTTGATAATGCCCGAGCCGATAGCGATCAGGAGCAGGCCTGCACCAAGACCCAGTCGAGTGATGTCGAAGGCCATGGCGAGAAAGCCGAAGCAGTAGAGAATCGAGAACCAGAGGATTGTCTTGTATTTGCCCAGCCATATGTCGGAGATGAGGGCGCCGATCAGAGGGGTAAAGTAGACGGCGGCTTTGAAGTAATGGAAGTATTCGAGGCTCTCGTTATCGCTCAACACATCGAGAACGCCGTCAGGCCCTGTCAGGTACCGGGTCATGAAGATGATAAGGATGGAGGTCATGCCGTAGAAGCTGAATCGTTCGGCGGTCTCGTTCGTAAGAATATAAGGGACGCCCGCAGGCATCTTCTCTGAAGCGATCGGTGCTGTCAGGTACTCTTTCTTGGCCATATTTGTCTGTCCGTTCCTTATCATCGCCAGTATGAGATATCATTCTGCACAGGCCGAGCGTTCACGATTCCACCGGTGCCGCCATATAGTAACATCATGGAGATTCCGTTCAAAGGGCAATTCGCCAGACAGCAGGTGGAACATGGCTCGAATTGTCGCTTGATTTGAGCACTCAGCAATGATAGTATCTCGCCAAACAGTTAGTGAGGTTGGAGCTTCACTTAAGATGGGGTATTTGCAATGAAGCATTTGTCAATTCTGGCCGTAGTTCTATCATGCTTTTTTATCGTATCAACCAGCGCCCAGGAGCATTTTGAAGCGCCTGATGCACGAATGCTGCGTTTTCCCGATGTGAGCGCTGCGGACATTGTTTTCCGTTATGCGAGCGATTTGTGGACAGTCCCGCGAACAGGCGGCCTCGCACGCAAGCTCAGTTCCGCCAAAGGCGGCGAATCGTTTCCAAAATTCTCACCGGATGGCTCTAAAATAGCTTTCAGCGGCAACTATGACGGCAACACAGACGTCTACGTCATGTCGGCTGAAGGAGGAATGCCAAAGAGGCTGACACACCATCCTGACTCGGACCTGGTCGTGGAGTGGTACCCGGATGGGGAAAGTATCCTGTATCGCTCGCGAATGACCAGCCCATCGTACCGTTTCAATCGCTTTTTCAAACAGGCTGTAGCCGGAGGCCTGCCTGAGCAACTGCCTCTGCCCTATGGCGAGCTTGCGAGTTTCAGCCCCGACGGCAAACAGATGGCGTTTCAGTTCATATCGCGCGAGGCCAGGACATGGAAGCGATATCGAGGCGGAATGGCCAGCGACATCTGGCTCTACGATTTCAAAAAGAACACATCGGAGAAATTCACGGACTTTGCAGGCACCGACGCGTTGCCTATGTGGCACGATCAGACGATCTATTTTCTGTCCGACCGTGACGAGCATAAAAAGCTTAATCTCTGGGCTTACAACATAAAATCAAAGAAGACGCGGCAAGTCACAAAGTTCACTGAATATGATGTCAAATGGCCCAGTATAGGGCCTGATGCGATTGTATTCGAGAACGGCGGAAAACTGCACCTGCTCGATCTGGCTTCGGAAACTTCAACGGATGTTGAAGTAAGAGTCCCCGCGGATCTGCCGAGGACGCGAACGAGTCTCAAGAATGTGTCGGGACATATACAGAATTACTCTTTGTCTTTGTCACCAAGCGGTATGAGAGCGTTATTCGAGGCGCGAGGTGAAATCTTCACAGTGCCGCAGAAGCACGGAAGTGTAAGAAACCTTACGAATACATCGGGCGTCGCCGAGCGTTACCCATCATGGTCGCCTGATGGTAAAAGTGTGGCGTATTTCAGCGACCGAACAGGAGAGTATGAACTGTACACAAGGCCCGCTGACGGAAAGGGCGAGGAAAAACAAATCACAAAAGGAGGAGCGGCGTTTCGGTACAATCCCGTCTGGTCGCCAGACAGCAATGAAATCGCATTCAGCGATAAAACGGGCAGCCTCTATATCGTCGACCTGAAAACAGAGCAGATCAAGTTTGTGGACAAGGATCAGTGGTTCGAGATGGCCTCGTACAACTGGTCGCCCGACAGCCGGTGGCTGACATATCCGAAGAAGATGAACAACATGAACGGCGCCATCATGATCTATGATACAAAAGAGCAGAAGGTGCGCCAGGTAACGGGTAACTACTACGATGATTCCAATCCTGTCTTCGGAGCGGAAGGTAAGTATCTGTTCTTCCGGTCCAACAGAGCCTTCTCTCCTCTATATGGTGACATGGACTACACCTGGATATATCCGGGCTCGACTCAGATCTTCCTGGCCACCCTGCGTAAGGACCTCGGCTCGCCGTTCGCGCCGCGTAGCGACGAGGAGCCTGTGAAAGAGGAGAAGACAGAGAAGAAAAACAACGATAAGAACGAAGAAGACAAAAAGGCGGGAACTGATCCTAACGACAACGAAGAGGACGGCAGCACAGACCCCAACGACGAGCCTGATCAGAAAACGAAGGAAGATGAAAAGGACGAGAAAGACGTTGAGATTGACTTCAAGGGCTTTGAGCGACGGATTGTCCATATGCCTGTTCGTGCAGGTAACATCGGGAGACTTCATGCAGTAAAGGGCAAGCTCGTTTTCTCACGATATCTCCCAGCCAATGCACGCAAAGCAGGCGAATCGTCCGGGACTCTGCTGTACTATGACCTTAAAGAGCGCGAAGAGAAAACAATTATCAGTGGCATAGACAGCTACGACTTCTCCGCTGACGGCAAGAAGATCCTCTACAGGAGCAGATTGACTTACGGGATAACAGACCTGGCCGCGGGTAAAAAGGTCGGGGACGGCAAAATTGCCTGGGGCAATCTTAAGGCTTGGATCGAGCCGCGAGCCGAGTGGAGGCAGATTTTCACCGAGGCATGGCGAGTCCAGCGGGACTACTTCTACGATCCTAACATGCACGGACTCGACTGGCGGGCGATGAAGGAACGCTATGGAGCCTTGCTTGCCTACGTGGTGGACAGAGAGGACCTGAACTACGTTATCGGCGAGCTGATTGGTGAGTTAAATGCTTCGCACACGTATGTCAGCGGCGGTGACATCGAATACCCGGATCGTATATCGGTCGGACTTCTGGGTTGCGATTTCGAACTCGACGAGGAAAACAATGCCTATCGTATTAAAAAAATATACGAAGGCGCAAACTGGGACGCGGATGTACGCTCACCATTGCAGGAACCTGGGATAGAAGTCAACGAAGGGGACTACCTGCTGGCTGTGAATAACCGAAAGGTGGACGTGTCGGATGATCCGTGGGCGGCTTTTGAAGGCCTTACTGGTGAGGTTGTGACGCTTGCAATAGGACAGACGGCAGACATCAACGATGCCTGCGAAGTAACGGTCAGACCTGTATCGAGCGAATCCCGATTGCGGAACCTGGCCTGGATAGAAAAGAACCGCCGAAAAGTGGAGCAGGCGAGCGCCGGGAGGGTGGGTTACATTTACGTCCCCGATACCAGCAGAAACGGTCAGAACGAGCTGGTCCGTCAGTTCCACGCCCAGTGGACGAAGGATGCGCTCATAATTGATGAACGCTTCAACGGCGGCGGTCAGATTCCCGACAGGTTCATCGAATTGCTGAACCGGCCGATCTATAACTACTGGGCCAGGCGAGACCACCGAAGCTGGCAATCTCCGTTCCTGGCCCACACAGGGCCAAAGGTGATGCTGATAAACGGCTGGTCCGGCTCAGGGGGCGACGCCTTTCCATATTATTTTCGCAAGGCCAAGCTCGGACCGCTCGTAGGCACGCGAACGTGGGGTGGATTGATAGGTATCAGTGGAAATCCCAGGCCCATCGACGGTGGCTCGGTCTCCGTTCCAACGTTCGGATTCTGGAATACAGATGGCGACTGGGACGTCGAAGGCTACGGGGTGGACCCCGACTACGAAATAGAGAACGCGCCACACTTGATGGCGAATGGAAGCGATCCCCAGCTCGAAATGGCTATAGCGCTGGCGATTGACAAGCTGGAGAAGGAACCTCCGCAGGAGCCAAGAAAACCCAGATACCCGGATCGTTCGGGCAGGGAAGATTAGTTTGGCCGACCGGGACATTTGCACTGCGCGAACAACTCGGTGTATATTCAGCGCTGGATGCTCCGAGCAGGCGGTCCTGTTCGATCATACTAAAATAAGCATTCACAGCGACAGTTGGTACGCTGGCATTTATCAGAAAGGAACGTGAAGCCGTGAGAAGTAGATTATTGCTTGCTGCAATTATAGCGACTTGTATTGTGCTGGGCGGTTGTGGTGGTCCGAGTAAAAAGGAGGAGTTGTTGAAGTGTTTCACTGAAGTACGATTGGAGAAAGTCAAGTCTCTGGAGAAAGAGGCCGGCCTTGCATCGTGGCGGGCGGCCGTCACGGGCAACGAGAAGGAATACGAGCTGGCTGGCAATCTCACGTTGCAGATTCGCGAGATTTTCAGCAGTCCCGGCGATTTCGTTATGCTCACCGACCTCAAGGAGAACGCTGAAATCAAGGACCCTCTGCTCGCAAGGCAACTGACGGTTCTCTACAACACTTACCTTGAGAATCAGATCGAGAAAGACCTGCTAAAACAGAGCGTCGAGCTTGGCACTAAGATCGAGAAGGATTTCAGCACGTTCCGCGGGACGATCAATGGCGAAAAGGTAACAAGCAACCAAATAATAGGCGTTCTTAAAACTCAGACGGATTCAGGAAAGCGAAAAGAGGCGTGGCTGGCCAGTAAGCAGGTCGGGTCGGTGGTGGCAGGTGATATTATCAAACTGGTCAAATTGCGGAACCGTGCGGCCAAAAATCTCGGTTTCAACAATTACCACACGCTTTCGCTGGCAACATCAGAGCAGGATGTCAGAGCGTTGGATAGTATCTTTGCCGAGTTGTACGACTTAACGCAGGAACCCTTTACGGAACTGAAGGCCGAGCTTGACCAGATCCTGGCTAAGAAATATGGAATTGCAGTCGAAGACCTGAGGCCCTGGCATTATCATGATCCGTTCTTCCAGGAAACGCCAATGATATATGATTTGGACCTTGACACATATTACAGAGACAAGGATGTCAAGGAGCTGGGGCAAAGTTTCTATGCAGGCATCGAGCTGCCGGTCGATTCCATTCTCACCAAAAGCGACCTGTACGAACGTCAGGGCAAGAATCCACATGCCTTCTGCACGGATATTGACAGAGAAGGCGACGTTCGTATCCTGTGCAATCTCAAGAACAATGAGACATGGATGGAAACGATACTGCACGAACTCGGCCACGCAGTCTACGATAAATACCATAATCCGAATACACCCTGGCTACTGAGAACACCCGCACATGCGTTCACAACCGAAGCTGTGGCCATGTTCTTCGGACGCCTCAGCCGAAATCCCGCCTGGATGCAGCAGATGCTGGATCTATCCGACGAGCAACGAACGGAAATTGAGAAAGTTAGCGACAAATACGCCCAGTTAAAGCAACTGATCTTCGCCCGCTGGGCGATGGTTATGTACGAGTTCGAGAAACAGCTATACGCAAATCCCGAGCAGGATCTCAATACGCTTTGGTGGGACATTGTCGAGAAATATCAGTTGGTCCACAGGCCGGAAGGTAGAAATGAGCCTGATTGGGCTGCAAAGATCCACTTCACCATTGCCCCCTGCTACTACCACAACTACATGCTCGGTGAGCTTCTGGCCTCACAAATGCACAACCACATCGTACACAAGGTTCTGAAGCTCAATTCAGATGAACAAGTCAGTTACGTCGGACAGATGAAAGTGGGCAAATGGTTCGGCAAACATATTTTCGAAGCCGGTAATATGTACCATTGGAATGAGATGATAGAGCGGGCGACGGGAGAACCGCTGACGGCAAAGTATTTCGTGGAACAGTTCGTCAAAAGCAACAGCAACTAATAGACCGTGACATAGACATATTGAGATAAAACGTAGATAATTCGTAAAGCCAACCGGCATCAGTTGAACGCCACTAATTTGTAGTGTGTTTCTGCTCAATACAATGAAAACCGGAGACAGCAAGTAATGAGTATTGAAGAGCGATCGTTACCTGAAATCACAATCAAGGCATTCGTGTTGGGAGTGCTGCTGTCAATGGTGCTGGCCGCGGCCAACGCGTATTTGGGCTTATTCGCAGGGATGACGGTATCAGCGTCAATACCCGCAGCGGTCCTTTCAATGGGAATCCTGCGGTTCTTCAAACGAAGCAATATTCTGGAGAACAACATCGTTCAGACTGCCGCTTCAGCGGGTGAGTCGCTCGCTGCAGGCGTCATATTTACACTTCCGGCGCTGGTTATCATGGGCTATTGGGACGGCTTCGGCGGAAAGAATTACTGGTGGATTACGATCATCGCCGCGTTCGGCGGTCTGCTGGGCGTGCTCTTTACCATTCCGCTTCGACGTTCGCTGATTGTTGAAGGCAATCTGCAATTTCCAGAAGGAATCGCCACCGCCGAAGTTCTGGAAACGGGACAGGAAGGCGGCAAAGGCGTATGGACCATCGCCATAGCATCGCTGGTAGGTGGTTTGTTCAAGGTTGGAGCCAAGGGTATAGGGCTTTGGCCTGAGGTCATCGAGGGCGCCAAGGGGATCAAACGGACTCTACTCTACGGTGGTTCAAATCTAAGTCCTGCACTTCTCTCAGTCGGCTACATCGTAGGTCTGAACATTGCTGTGCTGATCTTTCTGGGCGGAGCGGCGAACTGGTATGCCGCCATTCCAATTGTGGCCGGCCAACAAGAATGGCCGCAATATGAACTCAAGAGCGACCTTGAGAATCCGGATGCATGGAACGCCTTCACGCTGGAATATGCAGCCGTGGGTCCAAATATGTCCGCGGACGAGGTCGAACAGGTGGAAGCAAAAAACGCCGCAATCACCGCCAAACTCGGTACGCGGGTCGGAGAGGTCGATTACGCACATCGAATATGGTCCAAGCTAACACGATATATAGGCGTCGGCGCCATGCTCATCGGCGGGCTGTGGACGATATTCAAGATGCGCAAGTCGCTCTTTAGCGGAATCAGGAGTGGATTGAAAGCATACAGGGACATGAGAGGGAACACTACAGCAGTCGAAAGAACCGAAAAAGACATGCCCATGAAGTGGGTGCTGATGTTAATCGTCGGTTCGATTGTCCCGCTGTTTTTGGTTTACCAGGTATTTGTTGCTAACGTCGCCGTATCGCTTACTATGGCGGTTGTGATGCTCATCGCAGGATTTCTATTTTCAGCAGTCGCGGGTTACATGGCGGGCCTTGTCGGCTCATCCAACAATCCCATATCGGGTATTACAATCGCAACTATCGTTGTTTCGTCTCTGCTGCTGCTCGTGCTGATGGGCAAAGGCGCCGAGAACGGCCCGGCCGCAGCGATAATCATTGGATCGGTCGTCTGCTGCGCCGCTGCGATAGCGGGTGACAACATGCAGGACCTCAAAGCCGGGCGGATAGTGGGCGCAACTCCCTGGAAACAGCAGGTCATGCAGATCGTCGGCACGCTTTCAGGAGCGATTGTGATTGCACCTGTCCTGATGCTATTGTATGAAGCATACGGTTTCAAAGGCCAGGAAGGAGCTGGCTCCGATGCCCTCTCGGCGGTGCAGGCCAATCTCATGGCTTCGGTCGCTAACGGTGTATTCAAGGGCGATATGCCCTGGGGATTTGCCTTTATCGGGATGGGCGTCGCGTCGGCGATTATTGCTCTTGATGTCTTTCTCGAAAAGAGAGGAAGCACGTTTCGAACGCCGGTGCTCGCTGTTGCAATCGGGTTCTATCTGCCGTTTGAACTATCGGTGCCTATCTTCGCAGGCGGTATAATTCACTGGATAATCAAGGGATTCCACAAACGGCGCAATACCGCAGCAAAGGAAATCGAAAAATCCAATCGCAACGGTTTGCTGTTCGCTTCAGGCCTGATCACGGGCGAAGCACTGATGGGTATTCTGCTGGCGATTCCGATTGTTATCCTCAAACAGTACAAAATCGATCTTCCCATCATCAAGCACTTTACAGGCGACACGATACCATTCGGAGGCTGGCTCGGAGCAATACTGTTGATTGGAGTCGCCTACTGGCTGTATCGCACGGCCAGGGGTTCGAATAGTTCGAATTAATTCGATTTGTGATAATTGAGCAGGCTACTGTGATAAGGAAACCTGTACCCTGTTTTCAGGGAAGATTTTTACTTGATCTATCTGACGGCCACGCTCTATGGCTACCAGCAGGTATTCGTTAGTTTCAGTAAATCTAATACCGTTGACTTGAGGCTTTTTGCCCATGACTATCGGCTCTAAAATGGCAGCAAAATATACGTTACATCCATTTCCGCCAATCATAGTCATTGGTACCCGGTCGGTAACTGATGCACCGACACCATCACCTGTGATTACCGTCGTATCTTCATGGGCAGCCATGATCAGATGCGTGGTAACATTTTGATTTTCAAATCGTACTGAGATCATCTCAGAGGTTGTGCCCTGTTTGGCATTTTGGATGTACTGCCCACCTGAGTACTTGTCCGCAAGATTCACATTTTCCCGCGTCACATCACAGACCACTCTATCGCTCCTATTGTGATAGGTCCAATCGAATCGATGTTCTAAATCCGACTGCATGATATCGAAGACAAGCAGATAGGTTTCAGTCATCATGAGCCAACGTGTATGTTGCAGGCCTGGATAAGCTTCATTGCAATCAGCAGCCATAACCGTATAGTCGTTCCGGGGCTTAAACAGTAACAGTTTCCCACTGGCAGGCTTCTGACTTGTTCTGTCAACCAATACGGTGTTATGCGAGATTGTAGCCTTGTACCAATTTGTGTGTATGGGCAGGCGATAGGCCTGGCTGCGAGCTCTTCCCGGATCAACGCCGAGTTCCGTGGTGCAGCCGTAGAAAACGAAGCTCAACTTATCGAAATGACCGTGGAATCCACCATAAGGACCGAACGTCATCGCAGCCGTCAATTTTGACTGACCATGTGTCCTGAGAATCGCGTGTCCTGCATCTTTGAAGACCATACTCTGTAAATCGGGATTGCGGGTTTGAGATTTGCCTGTTCGGCCAAGTCGTATAGACTCGAAGTTCGGTTTGTCTTCCAACAGGGGCAGTATCTGAGGGTCCTGATAGGCATGGTAGGCCGGTTCAAGCAGGCGTCCGATTCGTTTGACTGATGAATTGACATCATCGCCAAAGCGCGGCAGCATCCCATTGGCCATAGTATAGTAGACCGGTAGGGTGAACATTCTCTTAAGCCGTTCATCGGACCAGAGGTCTATGTCCAGTTGTCGGGTTGTTTCAGCCATGTTGACCAAAGCGCTGAGGGTGTAGAAGTGATATCCCCAACTGTTTTCGTACCACATCCCTTCTTTCGATACAGAAATATCCATTTGATGATAGAAGCCATTGTGATCGTCTTTGATAGCTTTTGTCACCCACTCCGGCTCCTGTATCAAAGCACCACCCCAGATCATGGCGGCGTTGTGCCAGGTTTGCCAGTTGCTTTTACCAGCCTTGTTTCTGTCAATGTTCTTCAGCATTGGCAAGAGGAGTCCATTGCGTATCTTTTCGTGTTGTGTTGCAGAAAGAACATCGGAATCATGGATCAGATCATATGCAGGACCAATACGATTGGCCAGACTGGAAGCTTCCGTAAGTGTTTGTTCGAAAAGATGTCCACCCGCTCTTCGCCCCCAGCTACTGGTCGTCTCCAGCGATGCGCTGTGGTATGGGTACTCTTTATATCTCTCGGCATAACCCAGCAATACATTTGCAGCATATTCGGCGTATCTATCATCCTGAGATATTGCATAGGCCCAGGCAGCGGTCAGCATCTGTTGGAGATTGTGGCTGTGCTGTTGGCTGAAAATGACATCATCGTAGGGATGGCCTGAATATATTTTGCCACACCTGGGGCACCGGTGATGATTTGTATCGATAGTCTTGAGCGCAATTTCGCATTCGTCGCACTGGTACCATTGATTGTGCTGGCCACCACGTGGGGGGAAAACTATCGGCTGGTCGATAAAGCCTTCAGCCCCTTTCACGTATGATGATGCTATATCACGGTCGGCGCCGCGGCTCTGGTACACCTGACGCAACCTTGCAAGTTCCTCAGAGTTACAGATCAGGAAGGGATGTTTGCGGCCAGATAGAGTAATTTTGTTGTCGAGTTTGGCGGACATTCCACTGGTGGCGAGGAAAAGAAGGAAAATCGGCAGGAGGATAATGGCGAGTTTATTTCCAGTTGGCTTTCTGTGTTTTATTTTCTGTTTCATTTTATGCAGCCTTTTTAAAAGAATAAATATCGAATTCAAGGATATCTGGAATGCGACGAATTATCAATTACAATGCCTCTTTGAAATTGAAACAGAAATCTTGAAATAATCTCGGGCTTGTTACGACTAAAAATGAAATTGGACGGTAGTGGTTTAAATGCGGTCTTGCTGTAAAATGATTTAGGGAACCTGATAAGAATTTAGTACTGATACGGAGAATATATGACTAAAGAAGAT
>CAZYMD010000067.1:0-24036 GCA_964649005.1 uncultured Pirellulales bacterium | reverse complement strand
GATAACATGCTATGAAGCCACTTACTGAAAAACAAAAAGCAGTCCTGTCTTGCGTAAGCCAATTCCTGGCATCGAATGGCTTTCCACCGACCCTTCGCGAAATCGGTGAGGTAACAGGCATCTCCAACATTAATGCTGTGCGAGGCCACATACTGGCATTGGAGAAGAAGGGGTATATAACAAAAGAGGCCGACAAGGCCAGATCGATCCGGGTAATCCACTCTCCTTCGGTGTTTAGCAAGCTAAAGCGGCATCTTCACGAGTTCGCACGAACAGATGAGGGTGCACTGCACAAAGTGGTCTATGGTATCGCTTTGGTAACGCGAAAAGGTAGAGAACACTTCGTTGGGATGGGCAAAAAATGGATGGATGAAGCGCTCGAACAAAGAGCTATCGAGCACGGATGGAAATTCCTGAAAAAAGAAATCGGGCCGGACCACATCACTGTCGTTGTCGAAGTCTGGCCCAATCACTCCCCCGATCTTGTTGTATCGAGGATTCGCCAAAGCGGGAACATGCTTCGCCTGAAACACTTAATCCATTTCCCAGGCAAGTCTCTTTGGGCCAAGGGTTATGCGGTTACCACCGATATCGAGAGGCTGGACGATATGGTCCGAGAGCTTCTTGCAGAAAGTGTTACAAACAGCGAGGATGCTGTGGAAAAAAGTGAAGATTAAAAACTTCTCAATTGAGAGGCTTGCCAATTATCAGAACTGCAATACATGGCTGAGTCGAACGCGATATAGTCTATTCCGCCATAGCATGTGGCTGGTCGAGACGAACTATAACAACCTGACGTTGTACCCATGGGCCAGGTAGTAGTCATACGGTAGACAGTACAGTTCGTTGAATTAATCTTTATAACCTTCCAAATGGAGGACACAGAAATGATTTGCGCAAAAAGTCTAATCACAATTATTGCGGCAACGGTGTTTACAGTCACTTGCTCGTTTGCTTCAAAGTCTGAGGAAATTGCTCCTGATGGCGACAATGCAGCGAAAGTAAAAGATGGACTGCATATCAAGGCTTTCATTGATGGCTCCGATTATATCAAAATCCAGGGTGACAGCGTTTGGTACGAGCACAATAGATGGAACCTGCCTGGCCAATGGTACGACAGGCGCAGTAACACCAGACACGATGAGCCAACATACATTAATGCGGCCGCATGGAAGCCCCAATGGCAGGCAAAAGTATCGAAACCGTATCATTTAACAGGAACCGCCCTGCCAGCCGAAACTAACGACCATATCCGGCTGGAGAAAATAAAGGCCAGAAGCATTGTATCCGTTGCTGAGACACCGAATGTCGGGAACAATTACACACTATCGATTCTCCTGGACGACCGAGGCAACGGAGCCGATTGGTACGAGATAGTAGTTAAATGGGGACCGTTAGAACCAGGAGAAAGCCAGAAGCAGGCCCCCGCCGTCAGGACAACAGCTTCAACAAACAGGCGGGCGACACCGGCATCCAAGAGCAAACTGCAGCAACTCATCGATGCAGCCAAGCCAGGCGATACGGTAGTAATTCCAAAGGGAATCTATGTCGATCCGATTGATATTAACAAGCCATTGGCTTTGAAAGGTGCATCGAGGGCCGACTGTATTTTCGAAGTGTCCGCTAATCGCCCCGCAATTTTCGTCGACACCAAAGGCAAAGGCATAGTGACAATTGAGGCGGTCACAATCAAATGGCAATTGGCCACCAGCGATAGATGCGAATATCCGTTTGCAGTTGCCGTCAAGGACGCCAAGACCCAGGTAAGGAATTGTCGCATACTGCCTTTGTGTAATTTCAAGCGTTGTCCCGTGGCGATAAAATCCACCGGCTTCTCCGAGTTGGCAATCGATAGGTGTAGATTCGAGGGATTCGAATACACCGTCTGCTTCGGCGAGGGAACCGAAGGGACGATACAGAACAGCCTGGTAATCGATTCCGGTCATCAGGGAATATCTCTGTATTCAGGAGCAAAGGCGAAAATCATCGGCAATGTTGTCACTGGCTCGAAGTATCATGCCGTTCGCAGTACAGGAGGGACGTTGCAGATGAAGGATAACCTGATCGTCAACAACGCCAACAGAGGCGTCTATCTTGGCAATAAAAGCGCCGCCGGGACCATCGCCAACAATGTCATCATAGGCAATGGAACCGGCATCAGCGGATTCGCCCGATCCAGAGTGAGAATAGAAAACAACGTCATCGCCGATTCGAGCTATGCCGCGATTGGCATGCGTGACTCGTGCGGCTTGTCTGTACGCAACAACATATTCAAAGGCAATCAAAAAGGTTTGATTGTGTTCGAAGAAGGCGGCAGAGGAACCAACAGAGTCCAGAGAAATACATTCTGGCTGAACGAGATCGACACTGAAAACCTGGACAAAACAGCCAATTCGATAACCGCCGATCCTAACTTTGCCGATCCGAACGCTGGAGATTTCTCATTGAAAAGCGGCCCCGTTCTGGAATGCAAACAGGGGCTGACAAATCCGCAGATTTTCGAAGCCCTTTGGAAAATATGGAAAAACAGCGCGGATAAAAACGAGCCATTCGCAAAGGTGAATCAGCCTAAAGAGCCATAGACCGGCCATTTGGCTCCACACAGCACGACGAACAAGTGAGTGGTAAAAGCCTTTCTAATGCTGTAAAAGTGGTCATGGGTATACATCGTTACCCATAATGAAAGGTTGATATGATGAACAAGCCGCCACTGTTGATCTGTATCCTCGCGCTCACCTGTGCAAGTGTATGTCTATCGAACGAAGCCGGTGAAAATCCTGAATCGAAATCGGAAACTTTGATCCTGCCCTCGCCGGTCGAAAAGTCCGGAACAGTTGCAGAACTGATGCTAATCTCATAGACTAAGGTCGGGTGATGGGCGTTCTTTGAAAGAAGTCACAAAGTACAAGACTGGTAAAACCTGGTATATCGTTTCCGGCTAATTTGGAGTACAACCATGCGAAGACTCGTTACTATTTCATTTCTTCTTTCAATCCTTTGCGTTCAGCAAGCAATCGCACTATCAACGCCTACAGGCAATCTTAAAGACTTCAAGGTCAAGACCTGCCTGCACTCGGTAAGCTATGCCGGCTTCTGGCGAGGTCAGGCGCGACTAAGCGTCGATGAGTTCCTCGTGAAGGCTAAAGAGCTTGGATTTGACGGTGTCATGCTCATGGCCAAGAGACCTCATGTCTCGCCGCTGGACTATGATACTGAGGCGCGCAAAAAGCTCAGAAAGAGAATCGAAAGCCTCGGGCTAAAGCTGGTCTGCCTGGCGGGGTACACGGATTTCACAGCCGGAAGCGACAAGTCTGGAATTCCGAATGTGGAGATCCAAGCCAGCTATGTTGAAGAGCTGGCCAGGCTGGCTCGCGATCTGGGCACCGATACAGTGCGCATCTTCACAGGATACGAACGTCCTGGAATTGCCTACGACAAACAATACGCTCTGGTCCTCGAAGGTCTGACACTGGCCGGCAAGAAAGCAGCGAAGTACGGCGTGACCCTCGCAGTGCAAAATCATCACGATATAGCGGTGCACCACGATACCATGTACTGGCTTCTCAGGGAGGTCAACCTGCCGAATGTAAAGGCCGCTTTCGACCCCTGGACGCTAACTCTGCAGGGCTTAAGCCATGACGAGATCAGGGCGGCTGTACTGAAAATGAAACCTTTTATCATCCATACGACCGCCGCCGATTATGTGCGCCACCCCCGATTCCACTACGACAGCAGTCTTACAAATTACATGAAGCAGGATACCGCAATTCGAGCAGTTCCAATTGGTGAGGGCATCATTGCCTACGAGACCTTCTTCAATGCTCTCAAGGAAATCGGCTACCAGGGTTACATTGCATACGAGATGTGTGAAGTGCTGGATGGCGGCGGGGACATCGAGAACCTCGATAAGACAGCAAAGAAATTCCTCGAATATGTAAAGAAGTTTTAACCTATCGCCTTCTACTTCGCCCAGTCCATTGATCCACTCTTATTGCTGATAGGCCAAGTAGATAACCGTGGGGCCCACAACCGTTTCAAATATCGCAACCTCATCCAAGGCGCCTGCAAAGACATTGTTCTGGGGGCCATGTGCGGCCCCGATGCGCACGTTCTCGATATGACCAGTGTTTATCTCTGACTCTTCCATCTTGTAAATCGTTCTGCGTGTGCCGTCCACGTAGAGCAGCACATCGCTTATGAGAGGACGCTCGGGATCGGCAGGGTCCAGTACAACAGCTATGTGATGCCATTGGCCGTTGCCTATCTGCCGCTCATTTGCAGAAATATACCCCGATCCGCAGGACAGCCTGAGCCTTTGATCTTCATCCACCTCTAACAGCCAGTATGCCCCCGGCTGATCCTGTCCCCAGGCGATGATGGGAAGGCTTTCGGTTGGAACTCCCTGCGTCTTGATCCAGGCAGAGACTGTACGGAGCTTCTTGCCCCCAATGCCCCGATAGCCTTCTACTTCCACATAATCGTCGGAGCCATCAAACTCCAGGGCGCCGCCTGAATGACCGACCACCCACTGAAAATCATCTCCAGAGAAAGCTACGAGAGAGCCATCATGAGAGCCTGCACTGTCGGCGGCCACCATACCGGTCGTCTCGTCCAGCGGCCAGTACGCCACCGGTACAGGGCCGGCGGCATTCTGATTCCATACCTGACCCAAAGCAGCCAAATCTTTATTGTCTACCCAGTCGTCGGGAGCATCCGACACATCGCACGAGGAATCCCAATTGGCCGCACCAGGCGCCGTAAGCCACGCCGAGGACAGCGCCAGCAGGTCATTTACATCGACGGCAAGGTCGCCTGTGCAATCTTGCGGCATCGCTCCATCTGCTGAGAACGTGTAACTGCGCGTAAACGCAGCCTGCTCTCCGGGCGCTAATGTTATAACGAGGAACTGTTCAGGCGAAACCTGATATGAGGTGATCCAAATGCCTACATAGGGCGATCTGAGAGACGAATCAATAGTGACCCTTTGGCCGATATCGCTTTGCTCCACCACGATACTGTCACGACCGAGATAATCATCCGGCTTGTAAACCCATATCTTGGGGACACTGGCGATGGTTTTCGTATACAGGATCATATTCTCCAGGCTCACCATGTCCGGATTATTGTCCACAAACATAAACCCATCTCTACCCACCGGTTGAAGTTGCGGTGGCTGCCATTGCTGTACCTGGGGCGATTCCGCTATATCGTATGGAAAGTACACTCTGTAATCGGGTCCAACGTTTCTATTGCTGAAGGTCAGGAAATTGTGAAGATATTGCTCGGTAGTAAATGTCTTTGTGCCGGTATTGGTTAAAGTATAGACCATCAGGATGGTGTCATTCTTTACAATTACATCTTCCTCAAGCTGATAGGAATAACCGTTTGCCGTTCCTGACAGGCTCTGTTCGAAATGCGCCCGATCCGACTCCCATGTAACTGTAGTCTTGGCCAGTTCCACCACCGGGTAGTTAGTGCTGAAATTGTAGTCCGAGGAGTTACGACTAAGGATGCCAACACCTATCTTGATGAATGCGGAACCGTTAGAGCCCTCGTTGTATCCTGGGGGGTCGGGCTGAAATGCCTCCTGCCCAATATCAAACTCCATGGGCAGCCCACCAAGATAAGTGAGGGCCCCTCCATTGGTCGGCGCATAGCAAAACTCACGGCCGTTTAATTGCACTCGTATCGCATTGGCGACGGGCGAAAAACGTAGCCCCTGGTTCCAGCGACAGTCCGGCGAATTGGGATCGCCAACTTCAACGATCAGGCTGCCACTGTGAAGGATTCGCGTTCCGGCATGAACGGGTTGCAGATTATCCGCTGCAGGGGCGGGCCCGTAAATAGTTGCGAGAATAGCTGCTAATAGTAGGAAGAACTGTGTTTTCTTCATACGCCTCCACCTCACATTCTGGGATATCCGGCTGGTCACAATAGCCCTCAGTTTCACAACCAGACTTCATATTACTATTATAATTGAAAACATTCTAATATGCCATAAAATCTCATTAAGCAATAATCACTAAAATAAACAGACGGGCGGCCTCTGGGATTAAGAAAAGCCGCTTTATCAGGAGTAGAGCATAATGAAAACGATTCGGTTTGGAATCATCGGCTGTGGCTTGATGGGCAGGGAATTCGCCTCCACAGTCACACGCTGGTGTCATCTGACAGAAATGGACCTGAGGCCTGAAATAGTAGCCATATGCAATCGTTCGCTGACCCCAGAGCGAATAGACTGGTTCACTGACAACTTTCCTTCGATCACACAGGTCACCAATGATTATAAGGAGCTACTCGCAAATAAGGATGTGACCGCAGTGTACGTCGCAGTCCCTCACAACTTTCATGAGGAGATTTATTGCGCAGCTCTCAACAGTGGCAAGCACGTTCTGGGCGAGAAGCCTTTCGGGATAAACCTGAAAGCGAACGAAGCCATTTTGAGAAGCATCGAATCGAATCCGAAGTGTCATGCAGCCTGTGCCTCGCAGTTCATCTTCTATCCGGCCGTCCAGAGAATCCTTCAGATGGCGGATGAAGGTGCATTTGGCAAAATCATCGAATTCGACTCTAACTTCTCGCATTGCAGCGATCTCAATCCCGATAAGCCTATCAACTGGAAGCGAACTTTAGAATCGAATGGCGAATACGGCGTGCTGGGAGACTTAGGCCCGCACATAGCATTTATCCCATCTCGAATCGGCTGGGATGTCGAAAACACCCACGCTATATGCTCCAACATTGTAACTCAGCGGCCCGATGGAGCCGGACATCTTGTGCCATCTCCAACATGGGACAATGTCACAATCCTTTCACAGCTCAGGGATCAGCAACAAGGTAATAGCTTCCCCTGGACGTTGAAGCTGCACAGAATTATGCCTGGCGAGAAGAATACCTGGTACATTGCGATTTATGGAACGAAAGCCTCAGTAAGGTTTTCGTTGAAGAATCCGAAGCTCCTTCAGACATTGGAATACTCAGGCGGCGAGCAGGCCTGGCGCAATATCGATATGGAATTCGATACGGCGTACAAAACAATAGCAGTGAGCAACATCGAATTCGGAGCGTTGGATGCTTTTATGCAAATGGCCGCTGCGTTTGTATATGAGCTGTCGCATGACCAACCTTTGAGCAGAGTGGCCGCTTGTCCAACACCGCAAGAGATGCACAACTGCCACAAGCTCTTCACCGCCGCACTTAAATCTTGCCAGGCCAATACGGTAGTGTCCCTATAGGCGCAAGAGAAACCCTTTTCTCATGGGCCTTAATATCGCCCACTCATCTTGCATGGAGAGCCATCTTTGAGTCGAAAGTCACCATTGGCGGCATCTATGAACTGAGGATCAGCCCCAATCGAATCGGTGTCGAATCCACAGGATTCTTGCCACTGGCTCAGAGAGAAAACACCTCCCTCACGGTATCCATCCTTGTAGTTGAAACCGGCTGCCATATTGAACTGCACAGGTCCATTCGGATTATAGTAGCAATTTTGCTTGAACTCCAATTCACGAATCGTCGCCTTGTATACCTGGTCGTTCATGTATGTTCCGACCACAACGATCCCTCGTTCATTCGTATATTTAATCGAAGTATCGTACACAATGTTATTTCTGAAGATGATATTTTTCGGGTCATCCGGAAAAGCATTGTTTCGCCAGTGAGTTGTCGGGCTCATACTAAAACCTGCTGCCCCATAGACAGTGTTATATTCGAATATCTGATTGACCTGATGAGTAATACCGCCGAAATCTCTGCTTACAATTCCTTCACCACCCACAATCAGATTGTGGTGAAAATGTGTGTTTGCAGTGCCTGAGCCGAAAGCGAAGAACTTGCAGTTTCTAAACGTGTTGTGGTGCACGTTGAAAAAGGCCTGTGGGATTCTGGAAGCATGCTTGTATTTGATGCCGCCCCCTGAAAGATTGTGCGAAAGCGGCAGAGATTGATATACCAGACAGTGATGTATCGCTATGTTCCTCCCTGTCATGCCACCGAAGATCACAATATTCGAGCTGTTCTCGGTCGCTTTGCCATTTGTATCTGCACAAGTCCGATCGTAATTATCGTTGAAGGTTGACTCCGATACCTCCACATTCCAGCAATCCGTCACATACAGCCCAGCAATGTTATTGTTATCGACGCCATCCGTGTCGTGGATGTGTACATTCTTGACCTCGACTTCTTTCGACTCATCCAAACTTAATCCTCTGCCATAGGCATTCCTGATCTCAATTCCTTCAACCAGCCAGTGGCTGGATTGGAAAATCGAAACACCTATGCCTTTGCCCTTCGGATCTATTATGGGCTTGTGTCCGGGATAAGCTTTTAAGACGAATGGTTTATCCTGCCGGCCGTGCATGCCACGAAAATAGGCGATGAACGATCCTCCCCCATCAGGACCTTTGTTCCACTCGCCCGGATGAAAAGTCTCTTCGTACACCCCTTCCTTCAAAACGATGCAGTCACCGGGCTTCGGCTCCACCCACTCCGAAGGCCTGTAGTCAGCCTGATAGTATGAAATGATATTCCTGAATGATTTCCAGGGAGCCGATGGACTTCCATCATTCTCGTCATTGCCGCCAACAGGATCGATATAGTAAGAACCAGAGACCGAATTGACCTCAGCCTGAACACGTCCCTCGAAAACCATGCTCTGGCAGAATCCCACCAGCAATATAAGGCACACCAATGTATATAATTTCTGAGCCGTCTCGACCTTGACGGCACAATTCATATATCGTTTCAGAAAATCACGACTTGAAGTCATAGTGCGATGTGTATTCATAAGCTGCTCCTTCAGCAAAAGCCTTCTGAATTTTGAACGGCACAATTTATGCATACCGAAAGATTATTATAAATCCTTGAAATGGCAAGGACAATGCCAATGTGACAGGATTACGGTTGATTGCTCTTTACTGCAACGCAAGTTGTAGTATAGTCGAAAGAGATTTGTAGCGGTTGGCAAACAACGCTCTTGATCTTAAAGCCGTTAGCGACAAAAATATCGAATTAACCGGACATTTCAATCGAAGGTCATTATAAGTTCCTGCTTACAATATAAGGAGTGAGAACAGATGCTTATTCCCATAAACCGATGGATTATCTTTTTGATGGTCATATCATCCGCAATTGTCACGCAGGGCGTTCGCGCCCAAAGCCGGATCACTTCTCCGTCGGACATCAACATACACATGCGCGGACAGTTTCAAAATGCGCGCATCCGGTTTGAAAGGGACAAGAAAGGACACGTAGCTTTCATCGGTGGCTCGATTACCGAAATGAACGGATACAGACCGATGGTCATGGATATCCTCAAGCAGCGCTTCCTCGATACTCAGTTCACCTTTACCGACGCAGGTATATCATCGACTTGCTCGACGACAGGCGCTTTCCGGCTCCAAGAGCATGTTTTGAGCGAGGGACCAGTCGATTTGTTTTTCATTGAGTTCGCTGTCAATGACGATCAGGACGCCAACCACGCTCGTCGAGAGTGCATCCGAGGCATGGAGGGAATCGTTCGCCATATGCGAATGCACAATCCAAACGCCGATATCGTGATAGTTTACTTCGTGAATCCCGAAATGCTCGAGACATGGCAGGCTGGAAAAACACCGCTTTCAGTCGGCGCACACCGCAGGGTGGCACAATACTATCAGATCCCCACGATTAACCTCGCGAAGGAGGTTGCTGACCGCATTAGCGCAGGCGGGCTAACCTGGGATCAATACGGCGGCACGCACCCCAAACCAGAGGGCAACGCAATTTGCGCTTCGATGATAGATCGTATGATGTCGGTGGCATGGACGGAAGAACTGTCGCCAGAGGCCAGGCTCGAAGCTCACGAATTGCCTGAAAAACCCCTTGACAAAAACAGCTATTTCCGAGGCCGTCTTATCCCACTGGATAAATCGGAGATCGTCCATGACATGACTGTAAAAGCGCCCGACTGGTCCACGATCAAGGGGAACTGCCGCTCGCAATTTGTCGGTGACAAGCTGCTTTGTACCGATGAGCCCGGCGCCGAGATGACACTTGACTTCGAAGGCACAGCGATTGGGGCGTACATCCTGGCGGGTCCCGACGCCGGAATCGTCGAGACAAGCATCGACAAAGGACCATACAAACCATCGAATCTGTTTCACGATTTCAGCACTGGCCTACATTACCCACGCACCGTGATCTTCGATGCCGACCTCAAGCCTGGAAAACATACTCTTCGCCTACGAATCAGCGCCGACAAGGACCAGCGAAGCTCCGGCCACGCAATGAGAGTCCTGCATTTCGTAGCGAACTAAGCTCAATGCAACCGACTATTGCCCAATCTTGTATATATGCACACCCATAGGCCCGAAGTCATCGGTAAATTTTCCACTCTCCGCCCGAATCACACGCCCCTCATCCACAACCTCAATACTCGTACCGGCTTTGAGCTTTTCTACCTCAATGACTGCCCTCCCATCGCTCTGCCTCGAATCGTAGTTGACAGCAAAAAGGTAAAACCGCCCATCATACTCCCTGGCCATAATGTCACCACTTAGCCCGCCGTCGAGCTTTATGCCAACTTTAACCTTTGCAGGCTCAGCTAAAATCACCGGCGACAATCTCGTAATCCGGTCATTGATCTCTTTCATCGCCTCGACATTTTCAGGCGGCGCTCCGAACTGCTTGTATTCCGGCTTCCAGATGTGGGTGAAGTATCCGATGGCGGTCGCCCCGCGACAGATAGCCATCCAGACCTCCCCTCGAATATGCGCGGGCGTTACAGGCTTCTGCTTTTCCAGATCGCCTGTCCATTGGCCTCCTTTGCTGGTTTCAATCCACGCGTATACGGGCCTGCTGCCTGCAAGTCTGCACAGCTCTTCGGTGCCATCATGGATCAGGCCAAGCCACTCGGGCTTGTTCCAACCATAGATCGGGTAAATATCGTAGCCTATCACATCCGTCGCCTTGACATACTCTGGATACAACTTCATACGCTGCTCATCGGACCACTTATCGAAAACGCCCAGGAAGTAACCCGTTAGCGTCATAAAGACCGGTCGTGAAGAATCCGCTTTTTTAATGTCGAGGTATTCCTTCTGCACCTGATCGGGATATTGGCGAGGGACATTTCGAGGAGGTGACAGCAATACATTCTTTCCATCGCTGTCAAAACCCTCGATCTCACTGATCGATCCCCAGACGTTCTCACTTGGGTATGTGGATATTACTTCGAAGGTAAGCTTTTTAAGCGTGAGAGGTGACTTAAGTGCGATCTCCTGACGCCCTTTTTCGTTCTTGAGTGTCGCTCGCGCAATCTCCTTGCCTTCGACCAGAAACGAAACATCTTTGGCTACAGCAAGTCCTTTCGAAATGGTAAGCCAAACCACCAGTCTTTGTACCTCAACAGTTTTATTCAACTTCAATGTAAACCTGGCCCCTTCGAGCGGATCGAGAACAGACCAGCTATGAGTGACGCCATCGAAAATTTTCCAGAGAGGCGTGCTCGTATTGACCCTGAGTCCTTCGGAAGTAACAACCTCAGTATCACTGGCGAGATGAGGTAAGTCAGGTTCATCTCCATGAATATACGCCAGCAGCGCTGCATTGCCTTTGAGCCGCTCGTCAAATGGCATGACGCCATAAAATCCTGCTTCTTTTACAAGCTCCAGATATTCCTGGACGTCTTTCGTCCCACCTGATCCCGACCAGTAACCTGCGACTGTATTGATCCCGGTCGAACGCGCCGATGCAAAATTCTCCGGACCCTGCAACCAGATCATGATGGGAAAGAACGGCTCGTCGTTAACCACCAGGGCCCTGTTCTCATTTATTGTGACAGTCTCAATCGGTTCGAGTGTCTGCGTGCCAAAGGTCAAATTTGCGAACAGCACAACAAGTATACATATGAATAAAAGTCTCCCAGACATGATCTTCCTTTCCAAAACTGTCTCGAAAGCAATTGCAGGCCGCCTGTTATAAACAGCACAGCACTATCTCTATAATATTACATCGCCGGCAAAAAGCAATCGCCCTTGTTCGAAAACTCAAGCATTATATGTACATAGAACCATTGCAACTTAATGAGGCGTAGTGGTATCATGAAACGCACAGTATCCGTCTGCAACATTCATGAAGGTTTATGACAATCGTTTACAAAGGAGGTATGAAGATGACTGTGAAACGAATCGCAATAGTTTTGGCACTGGTGACAATAGCCTGCCTAATAGGAATCTGCTGCCAGACCGGTGTGGCGAGCGAGCAGGAAAAGGACAATATGCCGCCAAGAGGCTTTCGTGCGCTGTTCAATGGCAAGGACTTCACAGGCTGGAAAGTCCCCGAGGGCGACAACGGACACTGGAAGATCATTGACGGTGTGATAGACTACGACGCCCAGAGCGAAGCCAAAGGCGATAAAACCCTCTGGCACACCGAAGCTTTTAAGGACTTCGTGCTCCGCGTTGACTGGCGAATCAAGGAGACGCCCTACATTAACCCAAACATCCCTTACATCCTGCCCGATGGCACGCATGCTCGCGATACCAAAGGCAAGGAGCTAAAGCTGGCCCTGCCCGACTCCGACAGCGGTGTCTTCCTGCGCGGCGCAGGCAAGAACCAGGTCAACATCTGGTGCTGGCCAATCGGTTCGGGTGAGTTCTATGGCTATCGGATGGACAAGAGCATGCCGCCGGAAGTGCGAGCAGGCGTAACCCCTCGCCACCAGGCCGACAAGCCAGTAGGCCAGTGGAACCGATTCGAGATCACCGCCAAGGGCGACCGCGTCACCGTCGTGCTCAACGGAATCAAGGTAATCGACAAGGCCCAACTTCCCGGCATCGCAAAGAGCGGCCCCATCGCCCTGCAACACCACGGAGGCAAAAGCAACGGCCAATGGAACAGCCCACCAAGTCTCCTGCAGTTCAAGAACATCTACATCAAGGAATTGAAATAGAGGAATTGACTAATTACTAATGACTATTGACTATTTGATCTCACGCTATGAGGCGACATATGCAATACACTCAAAAGCCAATAGTAAGTAATAAATAGTAAATAGAAAATGACAAAGGGAGTTCTTACCATGACAATGAAAATAGATCGTCGTAAATTTCTGGGTTCGGCTATAGCAACCGGCGCTTTTACTCTGGTTCCTCGTCACGTGCTTGGTGGAGCGGGGTATGTGGCTCCGAGCGAGAAGATCACGTTTGCCCACATCGGCATGGGCACCCAAGGATTCAACGAGCTTGGAGGTTTGCTCGAAGAGCCACAGATACAGATCGTGGCTGTCTGTGATCCGAACACCGACAGCAACGATTACGTGGAGTGGGGCAAGAATGGCATACGCAACCGCATACGAACTTACCTGGATGATAGCTCGTGGAGAGACCGAGCTGATGGCTGTCCGGGAGGCCGGGAGGTGGGCCGCTACGTCGTTGATACCTACTATAAAAACCACGGCCGCGCCGCTGGCTCCAAAGGCTGCTCCGCCTACGTTGATTTCCGCGAACTGCTGGAAAAGGAAAAGGACATAGATGCCGTCAAGATCATGACGCCCGATCATTTGCACGCGACAATTTCGATTGCCGCAATGAAGAAGGGCAAACACGTCCTGATGCACAAACCCATCGCCAATAGACTATACGAAGGCAGACTGGTCCTAAAAACCGCCCGACAAACAAAGATGGCCACACACTTGCTTGCCTATGGCAGTGGAGCAGGCAATGGCATGATCGCAGAAAGCATCAGGCAGGGAGCCATTGGCCCCCTGCGCGAAATACACAACTGGACGAACCGCCCTGTGTGGCCACAATACACAGAGATTCCCAGGGACAGACGCCCTATCCCCAAGGGCTTAGATTGGGATCTTTGGCTGGGCCCCACACTGCCTCGCCCCTATCACCCACACTACACGCACACAGTCTTTAGAGGCTGGTACGATTTCGGCGGCGGCTCCATGGCGGACATGGGCATTTACAGCCTCTGGCCCGTATTTGCAGCTCTGAACCTGGATACTCCGCTCAGCGCCCGGGCGTGGGCGACTCACACCTGCACAATCGAAAACAACGTCAGCACGACAGTACACAATGATTTCTCTTATCCGACCGCCTGCGCTCTGCGTTTCCAGTTCGCAGCCAGGCAGCAAATGCCTGCCATGGACTTGTTCTGGTACGATGGCGGAATGAAACCGCGTCTGCCCGATGAGCTCGAAGCGCAAGGCGTAGAGATGGACAGAGAGGGTATCATGTACATTGGCGATGAGGGCACTATCATGGCAGGCTTCAATGGGCAGGATCCTCGAATCTTCGCCAAAGGTGAGAATAAACCCTTCAAGCCGGACGAAACTTCATCCCAGAGCGCCGGACGAAACAGACGTTTATCCTCATGGCTCCAGGCCTTCAAAGGAGGCGAGCCCTCCCCTGGAAGTTTCCTGAACGCCGCAGCGATCACAGACGCCGTCAACCTGGGGACTGTCGCCCTGCGCTCGGGTAGAAAGGTGCTGTTCGATAGTGAAAACATGAAAATCACCAACGCCCCTGAGGCTGACAAATACCTTTATCGCGAGTACCGCAAGGGTTGGGAGTTGTAAGTTATGCTATAAAAGCCAGCTTATTTTGGGCGGACATCCATACTGCCCGCCCAAAATAAACGGCTTCCCCTCTCAGACGACATCTACGAAACGGCGTAGAGACCGAACGACTGAGCTTTCGCAAGCCCGGAACCATCCCCTCATGGCCTTCCTAAGGCAGGAAGATTCGGCACGCTCACGCCCCGTTTCCCTGCATGCCCTGCTATGCACATAAGTCCTTTAGAGACAAGTATTTCAAAGCAAAATCGATACTGATCCACAGGCAACATTGAACGAAAAAGGCAATCGTTGAGAGAATTCTTGAAACGCCAAGCCACTTCTTTTATAATCAATAGTGCAGATATTTTCGGACGTATTCGTCGTGTTTGTCTTGCGGCCAGATTGGATATTGTCTATGAGGAGGATTGGTATTACCATACGAGGCTCCGCAATATGAGGGTGAGGCGCTAAGTTACTTCTATGTCCGTGCGCTTCAACGGCCTCTGGTGTTTTCCCAACTCGTTGAAAAGAATTCGGATATTCTCATCGTACTCATATCCCAGGAAAGGAGGTGAGCCAGCGTCCTGAAAGTGACGATATAGGTCGTTGTGTAGATGGAGATGTCGTAAAATCAATTATGTTAGGTCGCAGAGCGGCTGATATTACGAAGGAGGAATAACTATGAGAGACCGCATAATTTGGTTAATAGCAGCATTGTTGATAGGATTGGTAGTATCGAACACAGGCTATGCACAAGTAACAAACTTACTGGATAACGGTGGTTTTGAGGATGGTGTTACTACGCCGTGGAGTGAATACGGCGGGTCGTCCCTGCAAGTAGTTGAAGCATTAACAGGCGCAGAAATTGCCGAAGACGTGTTGGACGGAAGATATTGCCTGCACGTTGTAGTTCCTCAGGCTGGTGCAAATTCCTGGGATTTTGGTCTACAGCACTCAGGACATACTTTTGAATCAGGCAAGAAATACACTCTCTCCGCCTTCTTCAAGTCCAAGCAGGGCACACTGCAGGTCAATTTCAAGCCTGAACTGGCCGCAGATCCATGGACAGGATATGGTGACCAGGTCATCACCATTACTAACGAATGGCAGGAATATAGTATAACAACTCCTGTTATGAGCGCGGACGTAAACCCGGCGACTATAACTTTCCACATAGGTTTCGCGCCGGGTGATTTCTGGGTGGATCATGTAAGGTTTTACGAGGGCGACTATGTTGCACCTGAATTGGGCCCCAAACCCAAGGCGCGAAAACCCGATCCCGCCGACGGTTCTACCTATCCACTGGCATGGGCGAGTCTGAAATGGGAGGCAGGTGACACAGCCGCATCTCACGATGTCTACTTCGGCACAAATTACGACGCAGTAGCGAACGGCACCGGTGGCACTTCCCAGGGCAACCAAACCACCAAGTACTTCATGGTCGGATTCGCGCCGTATCCTTATTCGGATGGTCTTGTACCTGGCACTACCTACTACTGGCGAATCGACGAAGTCGAGGCCGATGGAGTCACCAAGCATACCGGTAACGTTTGGAGCTTCTTCGTACCTCCGAACAAGGCATACGATCCTGATCCCGATGACGGGATGTATATCGTTCCCCCTGAACCGACGTTGATCTGGTCTTCGGGTTACGGAGTGATGGTGCATTACATATATTTCGGAGACGACTACGATACAGTGGCTAATGCTCCGGAAAACACAGGCGAATTCACGACGGAGGCATTTTATACTCCCACCGGTCCACTGGAGAGCAATAAGACATATTACTGGCGCGTGGACGAATCTAATCCAACGGAACAGAAGTACTACAAGGGCGATGTCTGGAGCTTCACCACAGCAGAACCAGGCTTGGGTAATGCTGTAATGGAAAGGTGGGAAAATATCACCGGCACCGTCCTTAGCGCGTTGAGATCTGATCCGCGATTCCCGGCAAGTCCGGACGTTACCGAGGATGCAACATCGTTTTCCTGGGATGGAGATGATATAGACAATTACGGAGCCCGAATTTACGGCTGGCTCTATGCTCCGGCCACAGGCAACTACACGTTCTGGATCGCTGGAGATGACGACAGTGAGTTGTGGCTGAGCCCCGATGAGTCTCCCGAAAGCGCCTCATTAATCGCCAGCATAGCAGGTTATACTGGTATCACTGAATTTGAAAAGTATAGCTCGCAGACATCTGTCGCCATACCACTCTTAGCCGGTGAGAGGTATTACATTGAAGCGTTGTGGAAGGAAGGGGAAGGCGGCGATCACTGCAACGTTGTATGGCAGGGTCCCGGAATCTCAACCCGCACGACTATTGACGGACAATATCTCGCGCCGTTCCTACCGGTCAATGCCTACGGCTCCAGTCCCGCTAATAGGGCCACAGGCGTCTTCCAGCATCCTGTGCTTAGCTGGAGAGCCGGAATCAAAGCCGCATCTCATCAACTCTACTTTGGAACTGATGCAACGGCTGTGGCGAATGCCACAACAGCTTCGCCCGAGTACAAAGGCCCCAAGGCGCTCGGTGATGAGCTGTATGATCCCGGTGTGCTTGAGTGGGGCAAGAGCTACTACTGGCGTGTGGATGAGCTTAATCCCGCCGAGCCCGAGGCTCCCTGGAAAGGTGCTGTCTGGAGCTTCACGACCGCAGACTACCTGATTATCGATGACTTCGAAGATTACAACGATGAGCCGCCGGATCGCGTCTTCGAGACTTGGATCGATGGTTTCGGCGGTTCGACCAATGGCTCGATTTCAGGCTATCCATATCCGATCTTCGAAGATGGTGAGCATTTCTGTGAGACCTCAATCGTCCACAGTGGTGGACAGTCAATGCCGATGTTCTACGACAACAACATGAAGTATTCTGAGGCAACAAAGACGCTGGTCGGTTCCGACAGGGATTGGACGCAGCACGACCTCAAAAGGTTGTCTCTCTCTTACTACGGCCACATCCAGTCCCAAGGCAGCCTTGTTGAAGGCCCTGCAGGCACCTACACACTGACAGGCGCTGGTTATGACATCTGGCTTACTGATGTCGGCGAACTTGACGAGTTCCACTATGCCTGGAAGAGCCTCGGTGCTGGTGCTGCTTCGATTATCGCCAAGGTCGAAGCGCCTACTGGCGAGAACATGAACGATTGGGTCAAGGCGGGCGTTATGATTCGTGAGACACTCGACCCGAACTCGACCCATGCCTTCATGTGCCTGACCAATACTCAGGGCGTTGCGTTCCAGTACCGCCCAGAGGCAGCGGGAACCAGTGTTAGTGTCCAGCAGGCCGGTGTTTCGGAGCGTCCTCAGTGGTTACGTCTCACCAAGGATATTGGAGGAAACTTAACGGCATATCATGCAAATGATGTCGGCGGTACTGCAGGCACATGGACTCAGGTCGGAACCTATAATATCCAGATGAATACGCCTTGTTACATCGGTTTGGCGATTACCAGCCACACGCGTTTCGTAACAGCCACAGCGGTGTTCTCTAACATCACCACTACCGGCAATGTCTCAGGCGGCATATGGACCAATCAGGACATTGGTATCCAGAGCAACGCTCCTGAGCGGATGTACGTCTCAATCAAAGACGGCGCCGGTCAGAAAGCGACTGTATACAATCCTGATCTTGACGCCGCAAATGTTACGGCCTGGACCTCATGGGGCCAGTATGACCAGGGTATCGCTCTGAGCGAGTTCACCGCTGTAAATCCCAGCCTGAATCTCGCCAATATCGACAGCATCGCGCTTGGCTTCGGCACCTTTGGTAATACGACCCAGCCAGGCGGTTCGGGCTTGATGTTCATTGATGACATCAGAGTGGAAGGATCGAGGTGTGTGTCGCAGTTGTCAAAGCCGGACAACGATTTCAACAGCAACTGTGTTGTTGACATGCCGGACCTCGAGATACTGACCGACAACTGGCTCAAGAGCAACTGGCTGGTGACGCCTGAGGTCCCAAGCACTACCGGCCTGGTCGGATACTACCGTCTTGAGAATAACGCTCAGGACAGCAGCGGTCAGGGCCACCACGGTACTGCGGCCAATGCACCGACCTACGTTGCCGGACAGACCGGTCAGGGCATGCTGTTCAATGGCTCGAACCAGTACGTCGATCTGGGTACATGGGATCCTTCAGCCGACACAGGCCAGCTCACGGTCGCTCTCTGGGCCAACTGGAATGGCCTCAGCGGTTCGTATCAGGGTCTGATCGGTAAGCGCGACACCTGGAGCGCCACAGAAATGATGTGGAATATTGAAGCCAATGTTGACACCGGTGCACTCGGATTCTTCCGCGAAGGAAGTGGACCGGATAACGGAAATTTCGTGCTTCCGGTGGATCAGTGGACACACGTTGCCGCAACGTTTGACGGTACGACGGCCACGTTCTACATCAACGGCAGTGCGACCGGGTCCGGTGGATTTTCGTTCGGCTCGGATCCTGGTGCGGCCCTTGTGTTCGGCGCCGTCGAAGGTGGTGGCAGCAATCCATTCAACGGCGCCCTTGATGAGGTGCGTTTGTACAATCGTTCCCTGTCGCAGGGCGAGGTTGCATCTCTTGCCGGCAAGACCACCGCGTTCGATCAGGAACTATACCTTTTGCTAAGACCGCATGACGCCAATATCGACGTCAATGGCGATGGTGTGATCGACTTTATGGATTACACCGGCCTGATCGACACATGGCTTGACGAGCAGCTCTGGCCATAAGGTCATGGTGTTTTACAATGTGCGACTGATGTACATGTCGCATCTGAACAAATCCGGGGCCTGCACTATATAGTGTGGGCCCCGTTTCTTAGTGTGCATTACCAGCAGAGGTCTATCTATCCGCCAAAAAATTGCCATCGCCAAACACCGGGATGGGCGGGCGGAATTCGGTAGAGGGCATATTCTACCTTGTGCGCCCTCTTGGACTAACTGCAATTTCACTTGAGCTGTTCGAGAGCCTCTCGCGACGCTTCCGGATGCTTGTCGCTAATTGCCTCCGCGATCTTCCTGATAGCAGCTTCGGCCTCGGCTTTAACTTGAGCATTCTCCCGCAAAGGCAGCACAAGAGCCAATGCATCCGGATGAGCACACCCGGCCAGAGCGCTCAGAATCAACTTGAGTTCCGTATCGTCTCGAACGTTATTCAAAAGCAGCTCGTAATGACCAACCAACGTGTCTGTCGGAGAGTTATTTTCGATGTGCCCCAGCCGTACCAATCCCTGCAGGGCAAGCCGTTGCTCGCGCAAAACTTTGGAATCACTGTAAACTTCCGCTAAAAGATCCCACGCAGCCGCATCAGGCCAGCCAGCCAGGCTCCGCAAAGCGGCATCCCGGATAGATGAATCAGAATCTTCCAGTGCAGTCTTGACTGCTCCCAGCGCCTTCGCATCAGCGCAAACCTTCAGTAAACTAATCAAAGAGCACCGAGTCTCGATTTTTTTAGTCTGCCTCATGAGAGCGAGGATAGTGGCTGAACGAAGTGCAGGATCAGGAACTTTCCGAAGGACTTTCGCTACTGCTGTCTCAGCGGCGCTACGGGCCGAAGGTGCACGCAGATCAATCAGTCTCGCCATAAGCTGGACAACTGCATCCGAAGATGCGAGTTCACCCAATGCACGAAATGCCTCCTCTGCAACATCTCCGTTCGTGCTTGCTGCATCTTCAAGCAGCACGGGCACTGCCGCCGTACACAGACGCCGGCGCAATACTTCGATCAAACTGGCCCGAATCGAGACCGAGGACTTCCTAAGCGATGCGATGATACTCTCATCAACCACCTCGCCCCCTTGAAGGCTGGACAGAGTTGTAACGATGATCGACCGTTCATCCTTGTCCTCTATCGCTCCGAGCGTTTTAACCAGTACTCCAACAGCAGATTCGTCCCCAATATCCGCCAGCGCTATTATGGCAGTGCGGCGAACATCCGAATTGTCTGCCGACACTTGCTCCACGATTGCGGCACGAGCGTATGAATCATTCCTTTTCGCTAATGCCTCAATCAGAAGCACCTGAACAGCCGGATCAAGGCCGGGCAATTCAAGCGCAAATTTCCTGGAGACGTCAGGACCTGTGAGAACGGCTATCTGGGCGATCGCCGATGGTTTTAGAAGCACATCCTGTCCATCAAGCACCTCCTCAATACGTTTTTCTCCTCCATCTGCATCGGTGCGCATCAATCCTTCGAAGGCGGCACGGCGTACCTTAGGCGGCTGAGATGGACCAAGCAAATCCTCATATATGTCAGCCGCCGTCGCATTTAAGCCGGCTTCAACAAAACGATCCGCGGCGACCAGTGAAGCCATAACCGCTAAATATGCCCGCTCCGGATCGCTTAGTCCACGCAGTGATGACAACGACTCCAATGCCTCCCTGCCGGCGATTTTACCAAGGGCGGCAATCGCTGTAGCGGCGGTTTTGAAATCTGGATCACGAGCAAGCTTCGCCAGTATCGGCACGGCCAAAGCATCCTTTCGGCTTCCCAGCGCCACTATAATCTGCACCCGGTCGGCTCCCGTTGAAGCGGTTAGTGCTTCACGTAGAACCTTGTTGGCCAGAGTCGATGGATGTGTGCTAAGAGCCAGACATGCAATACCTGTCACATCACGCCTTTTGAGCAGTTCAGCGAGAGCCGGTAGCGATGCTTCAGTACCATAGACAGCCAATTGTTGGCAGGCGAATCGATTCGCCTCGAAGGTTGCCGACGGCGAAAGCAATCGAACCAGCGCAGTTTCGAGTTCACGCCGTAGTTCGGGATTACCGGAAGACTCAACAAGTCCCTGCTCGATTTGGCGCAGCGCTTCGGCGCTGTCACCGGAACTATAACGTGCCGCCTGGTCGAAGAGCACGTCGATATCCGCAGCCCATAGCGGGATAGACAGGAAAAGAACACTTTGCACGATTAGAAAAGTTCGAAGCTTCATAATACAGTTCCTCAAGAAGAGGTTATTTCTTGCTTAGATGCACCACGGAGCACGTGGTATGCGATAGAGCATCCGATTGGCGTCCTCATCGTCAAATCGTTCTACCACAGGGTCCCACTTCAGCTTACGGCCCAGACGGGCGCTAATCGTCATAGCCTCGCAGATAGATTGGGCGCGATGAGCAACTTCCGGATTGCACAACGTGGGCGTTCGCGTCCGGATGCCGTGCAGCAGATCGCCTATATGTCCGCCAACGTTGGACCATCCAGGCCCGCCGGCCCGCTTGAGCTGCAAAATAGACGCCGGCTCCGCCGTCACTACATCCGTCTCGTCGTCCACCTGAATCCAGCCCTCGTCGCCGATATAGCGGATGTATCGGTCCGCGAAAGCGCCTCGCTGATACATTACGCACTTGACGCCGTTTTCGTAATGATATCTGAACGTTCCCGACAGTACCGTGTCGCTCATGAATTTCACCGGATCGGGCCACACCATATCGCTGGTCTCGAACTCAACCGGACCGCTGCCATCGGCGCCAAGCGCCCACTGCCCCTGGTCGGTGTAGTGACAGCCCATGTCCGCGTGTACCCCCTCGCCGGTATCCCAAAACGACATCCAGTTCCAAACCCTCGCCGGCACAAACGGTCGCCACTGAACGGGCCCAAGCCACATATCGTAATCCCAGCCCTTGGGCACAGCCGCTATGGCCTGATGGGCTATACCCTGCAGAGTCCAGACTTGCATCTCGACCGTATGCAAGCGACCGATTTTACCCTGACGCACCATTTCACGGGCAAACCGATAAGAGGCCGTCGAGCGACGCTGTGTGCCCGCCTGATAGATCGCACCATAACGCCGACACATATTCACTAACTCGCGGCCCTCACGAATGGTCAGCGTAATCGGCTTCTCGCAGTAGATATCCTTGCCCGCCTTGGCCGCAAACATCGAAGCTGTAGCGTGCCACCGATTGCCCGTGGCGATCAGCACTGCGTCGATATCTTTCCGGGCCAGCATCTCCCGAAAATCCGGATAGCTACGACAACTTTGGTTCTGATAATGAGCGTCGATCGCATCCTTGGACAATCTGCGTCGGTCGGCACGCGCATCGGAAACCGCCGCAAATTGAATCTCCTTGAAGCTCAGAAAATTCGGTAGGATATACATGGCTCTATTACCCATGCCTATTCCTCCGAAAACGACGCGGTTGCTCGGCGCCACAGCGCCGTTGAGGCCCAACGCCGCACCAGGCAAAAACGTGGGCACTGCAATAGCAGCGGCGTGCTGAAGAAACCGGCGGCGACTAATGTGATGTGATTGGTTGCATTTCCTCTTGGACAACTGCATGATATTTCTCCAGTCAATAGCGTTGAAACCATCGGCTCCTGTGGAGCTGTGGTACATGATACCGCAGTGTCAATGGATCGGCAACTGTTTGGTAAGAGAATCAGGCTTTCATAAAGATGACACCCTTGGATCCTTCACAGTGTATTTGTATTTGGAGTTCGGATGGTATTCTGATAAAATAATGGAGTCAGTAACAATGACGCTCTCCAAGGAAGAAAACGGATGCGAAATATAATAATAGGCTTCGTCCTTGTTTGCATTTCTCCAGTGCTGGCCCAATACGTCGGTGGAAATGGTACTGCGGACGATCCTTACCTGATATGGACACCTAAGCAAATCAGTGTCATCGGTACCGAGCCGAATAATTTGGACAAGCACTTTAAGTTTATGGCGGATATCGATCTTAACGGCGTAAATTTCAACACGATTGGCAGTCATGCAGGTCCGTTCTCCGGCGTTCTCGATGGCAACGGCTACGCAATTTCGAACTTTACTGGCACAGAGGGGCTCTTTAGATACGTTGATGGACCTAATGCAGAAATCAAGAATTTGGGATTGATAGACCCCAACGTTGTCGGAGGCCCCTATACCGGTTCACTCATCAGCCAGCTCGTATGTGGGACCGTATTTAACTGTTATGTCGATGGAGGCAGTACGAGCGACGGTATGTTCTATACGGGCGGCCTGATCGGATCAAATTCAGCGGGCACGATTGACAAATGCCACAATTCGGGCCGGGTTTCTGCATCGCGGCATACAGTTGGCGGCCTTGTCGGGTGGAATGGGGATCATGGGACGATTATTGACTGTAGCTCATCGGCCCAGGTTTCAAGCTTCGCAATGGGTGGCGAGATCGCGGTTGGTGGGCTGGTAGGGGATAACAGAGGCGGCATAGGTCGATGCTATTGCACTGGAGCTGTTGCAGGGCGATTTACAGTTGGGGGATTAGTAGGATTCAATGGGAGCGGCGTTGTCGCCGACAGCTATTCCCACAGCAGCGTTACGGCCGATCAGTTTGGCGTTGGCGGCTTAATCGGATCCAACGCCGGGACAGTCGTTCGTTGCTATGCGGCCGGGGCTGTTGCAGGGGGCAGCGATGTCGGTGGTCTTGTGGGACGCAATAGCACAAGTGTGACAGATTGCTTCTGGGATATTGAAACGAGCGGCCAAAAAACCAGCGCCGGCGGTACGGGTGAGACAACAGTCGCTATGAAACAAAAGATGACC
>CAZYMD010000066.1:18593-24319 GCA_964649005.1 uncultured Pirellulales bacterium | reverse complement strand
ACTTACTGTAAATCCCGTGGCCAAGCTCGTGCAGAATCGTCTCCATCCAACGCTCCGTATCCTGCAAATTGCACAGAACTCGTACATCCCCATCCCGACCGACCTCGTGACTGAATGCGTGCGGATACTTGCCCTCCCGATCGTACAGATCGCTTCGCGCCAGTATATTATCCACAGGCAATCCCACGCCCGCATAGTATCGCTGAGACAATTCCTTAATGTCACGACCCTTGTAATACGCATCCAAATCCAGCTCGTAAACCAGCGGCGTCCTCTGAAAAAATGGATCGTGATAATGCCAGGGCATCAAATCATTCACCTCAATGCCATAGCCCTTCGCGAGTATTGCATCTAACTCGCTCTTGAGCTGAACGAAAGGACCCTTCGTCAGCCTGTCAAGCTCCTCGAAGATAGCATCGAGTTGTTTTACGTCCTGCTCGCCTGTAACGATGGACATTGTGTGATAGTTGTCGAATCCCAGTGACCGCGCCGCCTGATTGCGCAGTTTGATGAGCTTTAGAAAATCCTCGATGATAACGTTGCCCACCTCTTTACTCGCCCGCCACGTCGCCTTGCGTTTGGCTGTGTTCCCTTCGGTTGTCATAGCCGTATAGATCGCACTCATCGTGACGGTCTTGCCGTCTATGGTTGGCCGATAGTTGTTGTATCTTTCCTGGACACTCGTATCTAAATCCACAAGCTGCTTTAGCAAACCTGAGTCGATCTGGTTCTGCAGATAGCTGTAATACAGCTTATCCAACTGCCTGATGAGCCTGGGATCGCGCACCCCGTTGCTCTCTCGCAAATCCTTCAGGAATGCGAAATCATTCGCATCGCTGCAAATTTGTCGGATCTGCATCTGCAACTGCTTTAGCTCATCGAACTTCTCCGAGCTGCCCGTCGTCGCGGCCTGCCAGTATGTCAGACCAGCCTCTGCAGACAAAGGCGCAACCTTCTCAACATGCTCATCGATGAAACTGCCAAGCTCTCTTTCGCTCGCGTTACGGCTGCAACCACAAACCAGCACCGAAATAAAAAGAAGGCCTGCACCAATCACGACACTCGCTCTAATACCCATACACGTCCTATCTTATAGAAGCATCGGCTTTTACACTAATCGAAAAACAGGCTGCAATACAACCAGCCACGTTTGACAACATAAAATAAAAAATACCGCTTAGAACACCTGCTGCTCGGTCCGCGATATGATCTCGTTTTGCAGATCCCGACCGAGATCAACGAAGTAGTCACTATATCCCGCAACCCTGACGATCAGATCGCGGTTCTCTTGAGGATTCGCCTGGGCCTCACGCAGCATCTCGGCGTCGATAACATTGAACTGAATATGATGGCCGTCCATCCGGAAATACGCCCTTATCAGGTGCCCAAGCTTCTCAATGCTGTCGTCACCGGCCAGCACCTGTGGATTGAATTTCATATTGAGCAATGTCCCGCCCGTGCGTGCATGGTCGATTCGAGCGGCCGACTTGATAACCGCCGTTGGCCCCTCCCGATCCGCCCCCTGGCTTGGAGAGATACCATCCGATACAGGCAGCCGGGCCTTTCTCCCGTTAGGCAGAGCGCCTATAACCGAACCGAAATAAATATGCACCGTCGTCGGAAGCAGATTCACACGGTACTTGCCGCCTTTTGTATTAGGCCTGCCGTTGAGCAGATCGTAGTAAATATTGAACACGTCCTCTGCGATATCGTCTGCATACTTGTCATCGTTACCATACCTGGGCGAATATTCGGCCAATGTGTGCCGCAGCTCTTCGCAGCCTTCGAAGTCGCACTTCATAGCCGCCAGCAGATCACCCATCCCAACATCCTTCTTGTCGAAGACATGCTGCTTGACCGCCGCAAGAGAGTCCGTCAGCGTGCCTATACCGACTCCCTGTATATAAGTCGGATTGTAGCGAGGTCCGCCGTTATGATAATCCAGCCCCTTGGCTATACAATCATCCATCACCACCGACATAAAAGGCGCAGGCATATGGTTGGCGAAAAGTCGTTCAATGACATTATTACCGCTGATTTTCAGATCGATGAAATAAGCCAACTGTTTCTTATACGCATCCCGCAGTTCCTCATAGCATGTAAAATCGCGAGGGTCCCCTGTCTGGGGCCCGATCTGCTCGTTGCTCTGCGGATCGACGCCATTATTACATGCCAGTTCGAAAATCTTAGGCCAGTTTATATACCCCGTCAGGGTGCAGCTCTCTTTGCCGAACGCGCTGACTGTCACACAGCCGCTGGGCCCGCCGCTGCGAGCATCGGTAATGCTCTTGCCATCCCCAAGCATCTCTTTAACGATCACGTCCGTATTGAAAACCGAAGGCTGGCCGAAACCCGTTCGTATCACTTCGCACGCACGCCTGAGAAACCGGTCGGGATTCCTCTTGCTGATTTGAACGCACGCACTGGGCTGTGTCAGCCGCATCTCTTCAGCAACGTCCAGTATCAAATACGACACTTCATTGATAGCATCGCAACCCTCCGCTGCTGTCAGCCCGCCGGTATTGATAAGCGCAAAATCCGTATACGTCCCGCTCTGCTCTTCAGTTACTCCCACCTTTGGCGGCGCAGGTTGGTTGTTAAATTTGATCCAGAAACATTCCAGCAGTTCCTTTGCCTGCTCCTGCGTCAGCGTCCCCTGCTCGATCCCCTTGGTGTAAAACGGATACAAATGCTGGTCCAGCCTTCCTGGATTGAACGAGTCCCACGTATTCAGTTCGATAATCACCGACAGATGCACAAACCAGTACGCCTGAAGGGCCTCCCTAAAGTCACGCGGCGCGTTGGCCGGAACCCGGTTGCACACTTCCGCGATCCGCTCTAACTCTTTTTTCCTCGCAGGATCGCTCTGCCCCTCCGCCAGCTCCAATGCCCTCTCCGCGTGTCGCCGTGCGAACGTAATTGCTGCATCGATGGCGATACTCATAGCCTCGTACTCTTGCGACTTTTCATAGGCGCGCGGATCGCAAAGATAATCCAGGTCGGCCTTTCGCCTCGCAATCTCCTCCTTGAAGTCCAGCAGGCCTCGTTTATAGATCTTGTCGTCGAGTATCGCGTGCCCGGGCGCCCTCTGTTCCATGAACTCCGTAAAGACACCCGCATTGAACGCCTGATGCCACTTCGCATCCATCGCCTTAAAAACCTTCTCCCGCATTGTTTTGCCCGACCAGAAGGGAATAATATCCTCCTGATAGATACTGTGCACATCGTCCGAGACAACGAAAGAGGTCTTGTCCCGGCTGCTCAGGATTTTCAAGTCTCTCAGGTTGTGACAACACAGTTCCGGATACGTAGGAGCCGCTTTCGGTGCCGGCCCGCGCTCGCCCACGATAAGCTCGCCGTCACTGATGCAGATCGTTTTGTTTTCCATGATATACTGAAAGGCCAGTGCGCGACACACCGGCGCAGACTCGCGCATAGGAACGTCGCTCTGATAGAATTCAGTCAGTAATCTTGCCCGCTCGGTCGAGATATAAGGCTTCGTCCCAACGCTCTGCTGTCGCAGTTTTGCAACTCTATCATTCATATTATCAGCCGCCTGTCTTCACCTCGAATCCACGTTCTCTGAGGATATCTGCAATACTATTCATTTTTTGCTCGTCCGGAACCTGCGTCTGCATAAGGCTGAATTCATCGCTGAGCCTTACAGACTTTTCCAGGCCGCCCCTATTATAAGGTAGAATATCGATCCTGCCCACAGTCCTCAATGACTTGACGAACTGGGCGGTTGTCTCAATATTGTCCGAGTTGTCATTGAATCCAGGCACTATTGGAAAGCGAATAATGATTCTCTTGCCCGCTTGGGCCAGATTGCGGATATTTTCCAATATCACTTCGTTGCCAACACCCGTATACCGCTCGTGTTGAGCACTATCCATGTGCTTTATATCACATAAAAACAGGTCCGTCTGCTCCGCAACATTTCGCAACAGCCCCGCATCGCAATAGCAGGTGGTGTCCACCACAGTGTGCAATCCACGCGATCTGCACTCTCTCAGCAGGGCCAATAGAAAATCACCCTGCATCAATGGCTCGCCCCCTGAAAACGTTACACCCCCACCCGACTGGTCGTAAAATATCAGGTCCTTCTCAACCTCGGCAATCACCTGGGCTGCAGTCATCTTCCGCCCAATAATTTCCCTGGCGTCCGCAAGACAATTTGCAACGCACCTACCGCAAAGGACGCACACATCCGCATCAGTCACAGGCCGCGAATCAACAAGGCGAATCGCCCCGTTCTCGCACGCCTCCACACATCGCCCACACCGAACGCACCTGACCTGTCGCAGGCTGGACTCAGGACCCGCCTTCCAGCTCTCCGGATTATGACACCAGCTACACCTAAGAGGGCATCCCTTGAAAAAAACCGTCGTCCTGATGCCGGGCCCGTCGTGAAGGGCGTATCTTTTAATATCGAACACCCACCCGGAATTTATTCCCTCGGAGCCGCTCACGATTCTCGCCGGTTTATCCTGCTCCGAATGCTGTTTATGATCCCGCGAATTCGTCACACAACCTCCGAGAGTCGGTCGTTGCCCGTTAAGTCGTTAATATACGAAACCATAATACCCCAGCAAAGAAAACATACTTCAAGGACTAACATAAAGCCCTACCGGGTGGACTACCCGCCCATATCCGGCCTACAAGCCACACTCATCACCGACGTTACAAATCAACCATCAGCATACAGAAATCACCCTGAATATGCAACCGCTGCACGAGCACGGCAACATCTCGTTTTGCCCGAAACAAGAGCTATTCCTCATTCAGCAGGCATCCTCGCACCGGGCAATCAAACGCAAATTCCCGACCATATATAGACCATCTGCTCTGCCTGAGGCAGTGTCTCAACCCCCGCTGCATCGCATGAAATCCTGTTTCAGACGCCCTCAACAAGCTTATTGCCCCGTTGCCTCCGATAACTCGACCCGCGCCCGATTGTCAGAACTTCGCGGTTTTCGCAAATTGTACTGTCGGTGTGTAACCTTGCTACAGTCGTGGACCACTATCCTGTCGAAGGGCCCCACAAGAGGCCCGAAGAAGATGCAATGGAAGCTATTGAAAGGGAATTGAAATGAAAAAGACAAAATACAAATTGGCTGTGTTAGCTGTGGTTGCTGTCGCAGTATTCGCGACAGTGGCGTTTGGTGCATTTCAAGCCGGTCCGCGTGGCCGAGGACGTGGTATGGGCCTTGGGATAGGACCCGCCGGCGGACCGGGCGTGGCTGGCCGTCCTTTTGGGCTTAGAGGCCCCGGTGGCATGCGTGGCCGTGGTCCTGGCATGCACATGATCGGTGGCTTAGGACAGCTTGATCTTACTGATGAGCAGAAAGAATCCATCAAGGGAATCCTCGAAAATGAGGAAACAAAAACCAAGAAGCAGGAAGCTGTAAAGGCCGTCGGTGAGGCGACTAATGCCTTATATGAGGCCGTACAGGACGTTTGCCAGAGCGAAGCTGAGGCATCCACAATACAGGAAGCCGCAGCAAGCCTCGCTACTGTTCTCACGACTCAGGCTACAGTGCAAAGCGCAACAGTAGCCGAAATAAAGAAGGTTCTGACCGCCGAGCAGCTCGAAAAACTCACCGCGCTGCAGGAAAAGGCCAAAACAATCCGCGAGAAACTGAACGACCCTGACATTCGTGAGGGCCTTCAGATGATGCGTGGCATGAGAGGCCGAGGCGGCAGAGGCGGTCCTGGCGGTGGTA
>CAZYMD010000066.1:8571-18493 GCA_964649005.1 uncultured Pirellulales bacterium | reverse complement strand
GAGGCGGTTTCGGCGGCCCGGGACAAGGCATCCGCTCACAGCGTGGCCAGGGTGCCGGACGCGGGGGCATGTTGGCTCCTGAACAAGGAATGCGTGGCATGAGAGGCCGAGGTGGTAGAGGCGGTTTCGGCGGCCCGGGACAAGGCATCCGCTCACAGCGTGGCCAGGGTGCTGGTCGAGGGGGCATGTTGGCTCCTGACCAGGGAATGCGTGGAATGGGGGACCGTGGCGGTAGAGGCGGTTTCGGTGGCCCCGGACAAGGCATCCGCTCACAGCGTGGCCAGGGTGCCGGTCGAGGGGGCATGTTGGCTCCTGACCAGGGAATGCGTGGAATGGGAGGCCGTGGCGGCAGAGGCGGCGGTGGTGGTAGAGGCGGCTTCGGCGGCCCGGGACAAGGCTTAGGTCCTTGGGGTGGCCCTGGAGCAGGACAGGGACCGTGGTGGGCTCCCGACCAGGACGATGACAACGATGTCGATCAATAATCTAAAATTACGCAATGGCAAGCAAACAAGCCAAATTCGGTCTAAGGACAGACGCCCCGTTGGAGATAATCCCAGCGGGGCCTTGTCCGCTTTTTGTGGGCTGTGTAAATGAGGGCTTGAAGCGCGTGTAAATTCGCTTGAAGAATGAATCATGGTGCCTTATTCTTCTGACATGTCGGTACTGAAAATATCTGCTGCGAGTCTCGATGCACAGATGGGGTGGCTTTTCGGCCGGGTAATTCGAGTGGTGGCAGAGACGATTTCGGTCCGGCCGAACAACACTGTTGACAGCGAAATGACGCCAATGGAGCTTGACCTCGAGGATATTCGCCAAAGTCGCCAGGGTGATTCAGATGCTTACCGTCGTTTGATAGAGAAGCATCAGGAGCATGTGGGCGCCATTTTATGGCGCTTCAGCCGGGACAGACTCGTGCATGAGGAATTGGTCCAGGACGTTTTCGTTGAAGCATATTTGAGTCTGAAAAGCTATCGGGCCAAAGCGCCTTTCGCTCACTGGCTCGCGCGTATCGCTACCAGGGTCGGATACCGCTATTGGAAGCAGACCGCCCGCGTGCAGCAGGCCGAGCCTTTCAGCCTCGAACAATGGGACCGGGTGGCCGGATCAGGTGACCAACAGGTAGAAGCGACCGAGGCAGCCGAGTTGATGCATAGTCTTATGGCCCAATTGCCCCCGCGCGATCGACTGGTCCTGACGCTGCGTTTCCTTGAGGGATGCGATGTTGCCCAGACCGCCCAACGAACCGGATGGACGAAAACGATGGTTAAAGTTCAGTCTCTGCGTGCCCGAAGTAAATTAAAGAAACTGTTCGAGCAGAACTGGAGGGATAATGATGAGTGATTTTGAGAAAAAATTTAAGAATCTGACGCATCTGGCAAGTCAGGAACAACCGCCTGAGATTAATGTTGCGGGTAGTGTCCTTGCAGTTCTTGCCACAGGCAGAGCCACCCCTGTTTCGGTCTCAGAGAGGTTCTGGATGTGGCTGGCCGCTGCCTCGTCGGCCTTGGCCGTACCTGCCGCGGCACTCGCATTCTTCACGTATGGAAGCTGGAACGACCCGTTGGTCCGGATTTTCACCGAAATATCATGGGTAGTGCAATGAGCCAATTAGAGCCCAAAGACAATCCGACGATTCTTTTGCAACAGGTGCATCGATGGCGAATGGCCTTCTTCGGCACAGTCATACTATTGGCAGGTGCTGTAATCGGCGCCTCACTATCGCTGCTTGTTTTAGGCCCAAAACCACCCGAACGCCCTCAGATCCCTGATATATTTTTCACAAAAAACTTCGAAGAGTTTGTAAGAACTGTTGATTTGACCGGAGAGCAAAGGTCACTTATCAATCATATCATGGATGAGCATATGGAGGAGCTCCGCAGGATACGTGAAGAAGAAATGTTTCCTAAGATCGTCGCCGAATTGGAGACAATGAAAAAGGAAATCGACGACGTCCTCACTGAAGAGCAGAAAAATCTCTTGCAGCAGCATATGCAGCGCATGGAGAGGGAATTCTGGAGAGGCCCCGGCGGAGGTCGCGGAGGCCCTGGCAATCGTGGGGGAGGCCTTGGCGGAGGTCGCGGCATTGGCCCTGGTGGAGGACGTGGTATGGGTCCTGATAATGGTCGTGGGGGAATCCCTGATACAGGTCCGCGAGGCCCAGAAGACAGGGACAGGCAAAGATTACGTGGCGGCCAGAGTGATACAGGTCCGCGCCGCACACCTGGGAATATGGACAGGCGAGGATTTGGCCTTGGGCAGCGACGAGGTGGCAGGCAAGGACCCAATTCGCTACCCGAACCGAACATGCCTGATAGTCCCTGATCTGTTGATGCAGGAAGTATCATAATTCGTCTAAGTCCCATTCTGACTTCGATTTAGCCTCAAATCCTTAAAATCGCTCTGCTGTTTGATGTAATCGGTTAAAGCGAGAATTGTCTCTACGTTGTAGCCGGGTTCAAGGTGATATACGAACTCGATATTGCCGCCTGCGTTTTCTTCAATAGTCCGTTTAGCCCATTGTAGTATTGGTTTGGTGCTTTCATCAGACATCTCGGCAGGCAAAGGGGCAATGCTTATTGGCATGTCTTTGCCGAATATCCTGCGCGCACTGGCGAGCGAAGTTTCGCCGCCGAGATCGAGTGAATGAAGATTGGTAATCGACGCGAATGTCTCAAGCAGATGCGTGCTCGCTCCGCATGAGTGGAATCGGACAGGCCCGAGCGCTTGGCTAATATGCGATGTCGCCGGCACGACAAATCTCTCTATCAAAGCAGGGCTAATCATACAGCAGGAGCATTCGCCGATGTGGACGCCGGTTATTTGCAGATCGGCTGCTAGTGCGAAATGTCGGCAAAGCTCGATGTAGGCATCAGCAATCCACTGCATCATTTGCATGCACTTTTCGGGCTGGCTTACCATGTCAAGAAATATCGTCTGGCCCCAGAGTTTCTGAGCGGACGTTAATACTCCGTGGATCGTGGCACGGCCGGAAGCATCCCAAAAGAAGGGGGGGATCGCACGAAGTTGTTTTTCCGGAGTGCTGCGAATCTCGGCTATTTGCTGGTCGAAGAACGTTATCAGGTTATGTTGCAGAAGTTTCTGTGGTATGGGGAGTTCAGCAGGATCTGTCTCAGCCAGGCAATCCGCAGTGACGTCGGCATCACGAACATCGCAAGGGACGAACTCAGCGCCCAAAAGCATTCCAAGGATCATGTTCGGCTGAATGCCTCCGACTTGGATCTGGCTTGTGTCCCAGTAGTCGAGTTGGCCCAGGTTCGACTCAGAATAGAAGAGGCCCATGTCCGGGAACTCTGTGGCTGCGTATTCGTTGCACTGCAAATCGATAGCGCGTCGTTTGGCCGGGTCGAAGTAGTAGTCACCGTCGAAGACGACACCCAGGGCGCGGTTCATCCATCCCTTGGAGAGTGTTCCAGAGATAGTAATCATTTGCACCTTTCCACACACGAGTAAACAGGGTCTATTCGCAAGACGTCTACGTGTTATAGAATTCGCTGATTTTCACAGGCCTGCCCTCCTCTGCCGAAAGATCGGCTGCGAAGCACACAGCCTGCGTTATAGCCGCATCCTCCAGGTCAGGGAAAGGTTGTGTGTCGTTGATGATACAGTCGAGAAAATGTGATGCCTCGCCCATGAAGGGGTGGTGGGCGACGTCACCGCTGTCAGGGAGAATGCAGGGAATCTTCATGAAGTTGTTCTGTCCGGGGAAGAGCTTCGGTGAGAACAGTTCGTTATTGCGGATTGCTCCTTCTGTTCCATATACCCCAATGTTGAATCGGTAGGGCATTTGAGCGTCGAAGGTCGTCGTGGTCCGGCCAATCGCACCATTTGTGAACTTGACGTTTACGGAAATCGTGCCTGGATATTCTATGGGATTCTCGGTTTTTGTCTGATACGCACAAACTTCTTCAGCTTCGCTTCGCGCGAACCATCGCAATGTGTCCACTGCATGGCAGCCTCCGGTCAGGATAGCCGTGCCGCTCTGTTTGCGACTGGCGAGCCACTTTTCCTCGGGCGTCATCCATATCCGGTGCATATAGTCCACCTCAACCATGAAGATATTGCCGAAAGCGCCCTGCTCGATCAATCGGTCGATAGTCATTAGCAGCGGGTTCCAGTGCAGCACGAAACCTATGAGCGTCTTGACGTTGCTCGCCTTGACCGCATCACGCTGTTTCTGCACGTCTTCTGGTGTTAGCGCCACGGGTTTTTCGATGATGACGTGCTTTCCAGCCTCAGCCGCCGCAACGACGTACTTCGTGTGCATATCGTGAGGCGTACACACCACAACTATGTCGATGTCCTTCATCCGGAGCATCGCTGCCGCATCAGTTTCAATCCGACATTGAAGGCTATACTCCTCGCGGTACCTTTCGGCGTTTGGCCTGTTACGCGTGACCAACGCCCGTATCTCGGATCGTTCATCCATTTGAAATGCCTTGACGTACTCTTGTGCAACCCAGCCGCACCCGATGATTGCCACTCCAAGCTTATCCATATCATGACTCCTTCGTGCTAAGCATTCAGTTTGGTGTTTCTTTGCCATGAGCGAATCCTTGCGTCTGCCCGTTACACATAGAAGCCGGCGTAGCGCTCCATCGCATCCATGACAGCCTTAACGTTCTCAACAGGCACGCCAGGATATAGCCCATAGATCATCATCAGGCCGCCTTCCCGGCTGCCTAACTTCTCAACTTCGTACCTTATCAGTGCGTCGATCTGATCGGGCCCGCCAAATCGCGTGATTTGTTGCCGGTCTATATCGATATCGATGCAGATGCGCCCCTTTAGATTCGTCGCGATCCAATCAACTCCGTTTACAAGGTCCTGGAGATTGAGAACATCCATGCCGCAGCAAACCAGATCTTCGACAAGGTCCCGAATGTCGCCGTCCGAATGCATGTGGACCAGACAGCCTGCTTCGTGTGCCGGCGCAATCAGGTGCTCGTACATTGGTCTGATATACTTTCGGAGCAACGCCGGCGATATCATAGGGCCTTTCTGCATTCCCAGATCCTCCGGATAACATATCAATGCGGCGCCTGCGTCAATATAACGTCTTACAATACCCAGGCTGAATGTCTCGACTATCTTGATCAGCCGGCGGAGCCGATCATCCGCATCGGCCATGTCTAACAGGAGATTCTCGTACCCTCTCAAATAGCCGAGCCGCATGAAAGCATGGCCGTGCTCCAGGCTGCCGAGAAAGTACTCGCCCTGCGTTTCGACCTGGAGCGTGCGGGCCTTTGTCTTGGACCAGTCCACTTCCATCATTCCGTTTGTTCGTGCGGGATCGGGAGGAACAAAATCGGACAGGTCGTCCCATTTCGCAAGCGGATGTTCTGTCACGGCCCCTGTGATACCGTCCTCGGTGGTCTGCCAAACGCAGCCCCAATAGTCTGTGTATGGCGCACTGGAACACTCCCAGGGAGCCGGCTCTGGGATCACATAGTCTTGCTGATTGAATTGTGGAAACAGAATTGTGTGCTCGGCCATGAGTTCGAAGAGAACCTGCGGGCGATAAGAGCGCCAGCACGCCGGGTTGATCCAGAAGACGACGGGAATATGCTCGGGCCGTTCGAATCGGATGGCCTGCAACGTGTTACGAGTGACCGTGTCCATGGTTGCTCATTTCAACATTCACAGCCTGTGACAGCAAGGATATTTCCCATGTAAGGCAGTTGATTCGGTTCTCTCACCGAGTGTGGCGCAGGCATGATGTGTGAAGAGGGCGAAGATCAAGATGAATTTATTTTTGACAGGCAGCCGACACGGCTAAATGGTAAGATACTTCAGATATGGCTCATAGATGGTGTATTTCAATTGGCCGCGGATTGCGTAGGTCTGATTAATGGAGTTCGAGAATGTCAGAGAATCTGAGTAGGCGTCAGTTCGTAGGCAAGTCACTAATTGGCTCGATGGCAATCACATCGGCTTCGATGCTCGCGGCGAAGGCGCGGGCGGCGGGAGCGAGTGATGCGGCGGGTACGGCCCAGCGTGACTCGAATGCGGACGTGCCTGCGGGCAAGATTAGGCATGTAAAAGTCAGCCGGTTGATAATAGGCGGTAATCAATTCAGCGGCTGGTCGCACAGCAGGGACTTGCCCTACCTGCGTGAGCTGTTCAAGGCCTACAGCACAGAAGAGAAAATCATGGAGACCCTCGAAGCCTGTGAGGAATGTGGGATAAACACGATAATCTCAGGGGCGTCGGGATATCTTAGCAGATACCACAAGGAAAGAGGCGGGGCGATACAGTGGATAGCACAGGTTCACCCGAAGGCTGATGACCTGACGAGCGATATCAAGAGGGCGATAGATAGCGGGGCGGTCGGCGCTTATGTCCAGGGTGGAATCGGAGACAGCTTTGTCAAGAGTGGTCGTGTCGAACTGCTTGGCAAGGCTGTGGAGTTCATTAAGGACAACGGATTGATCGGCGGAATCGGCGGGCACTCGATAGAAGTGCCAATGGCGGTTGAGAAGGCTGGGATAGAGGCGGACTTCTACATGAAGACTCTGCACCACGGGAACTACTGGTCGGCTACGCCGAAAGAGAAGAGGGTTGAGTTCAATGTCGATAGCGGCAGTCTCTACGATCACGACAATATCTGGTCGATCACTCCGGAGAAAACGATTGAGTTCATGAAGGCAGTGAAAAAGCCCTGGATTGCCTTCAAGGTTCTGGCCGCTGGGGCTATCCATCCGCGAGAAGGCTTCAAATATGCCTTTGATAATGGAGCCGATTTCATCTGCGTGGGTATGTTCGACTTTCAGATCAGGGAAGACGCTATGATTGCCCGAAGCGCAGTATCCGCTGCTGCGAACAGACAGCGTTCCTGGCGTGCGTGATGCCGAATCCGGCATCGCAGCGGTGAGCGGAATCCCAACCACCATAGGATCAGTCTGCTGCCGTTGGTGCGGCTGACAGCTTATGCGAAGTTGACATAGCCATGCTTACTGAGGAATGTAGTAATAGTAAACCAGCGAGGAGTAGTTTGCTGGCGTATCGTTCTGGTTGCCATGTTCGGTGGAAATCTTTATCGATTCATCGAAATGTATCTTGCCCGGCCAGAAGCGATATGCGGTTGTCGATCCGTTCACCTGCCCGAATACATTAACAAGGTCCCTCGTCTTGGGCTGGCCGAAGAGGGGGAGTGAATACGGATTGGTGAGCCAGAAGGTGGACCAGCCGCCCTGGTACTCGTCTTCGTGACCTGTTCCGTGGAATCTTGGCTTCTCTTCGCCATCGATGTAGATTCGCATGTCGCCTTCCCACCAGCGTTTTCGATCTGGCTTAACCGGCTCGACCGTCATAACCTGGCCAATGACTGCGCCTGAGCCCTTGTAGTCGAACAGCACATAATCTTCGCGCTCGACAATCGGCCAGGCCTTGTTGTATTTGGCGCCGAAGTATCCGACTGCGGAGCCATCTTGCTCTTTCGGAAAGTCATCCGAATAACCGACCTCGACAAAGAATTCACCGCCGGATTCGTGACTTCTGTTCTGAAGAGTGACGCGTACAGCCTTCCTGAACGGCATCGGGAAGTAGCAGTAGTACGGACCTGAGCCGGACATGCCGACGAAGAGACTTCTGACGTCCGCCTCGCCAAGACCCGAGGCAAAAAATGGACCGATCGGCACATCCACGGCGGGCCTGGCCTGGTCATCGTAGAATATTTTCAGGAAGAAATGGTTAAGGCTGTACTCATCGGGAGCATAGAGGGGATTGATTCTGATGTATTGGATAGTCCCGCTATGATTGACCGAGAGAAGTTCCTGTTCCTGGACTTTTCCTCCTGTTGCAGCGGAAAAGGACACCGTTTTGCTGGCTGCATGGCTTTCGGCAATCGGCTTTGGATCCGTGCCGCAGCGTTGAAAGAGGCCGATCAATTGCGAGTAGTCCTGACCGGGCGTCCACGACTCAAGCGAAACGTTCTTATAGAGCTGGTAATAGATGTTGTAGAATCCGACGGTCTTTTCGGTTGTTATCCTGAGGCGTTTGGAAAACGGCAGCGGAGCTGAGCAACTGAAACCTCCGCTGGAGATGAAGGAATGAGTGACCAGGGGGTATACGAAGGGCTTGTGCGAACCGCTGAAGAACTCCATAGCCTCGTGCTCTATGCGCGGAGTCTGTTCGTCGTCGAAATAAAATCTGATCTTACCCCAGTGCAGTCTTCGTCCGTTGCCTGTAAACCAGAAGTTGTACACACAGCCTGGACCCTTTCCGTCGAAGATTACATGTTCTCCCTTGTCGTCGGTGTAAAGCTGGGAGTAGGTTCCTCGGAAGCCGTCGTCATTGCCACCGGTTCGGTCGTAGCTGGAAAGATAAAATGACTCAATGTCAGAATCGATATATGGCAACAGGGAGAGATCGTTATAAAACTCCAAGCCGACCGGCCGAGTCTGGGCATTACAGATTAGGCTGGCCGTGCATGCAATAAGAATGATAGCTTTCCTGCACATCTCTCACCTCGTTTCGGCTTTGGCCTGATTTATGGTACTGTACAATGTTTGCTCTCAATGTCGAAATGAAGAGAGCCATCAAACAATGATGGCTCTCTTGAATACAACGTATAGTGATAATTCTATTTCTTCTTCTTTGCGACTTTCTTCTTCGCAGCTTTCTTCTTTGTAGTTTTCTTCTTTGTGACTTTCTTCTTTACAGCTTTCTTCTTAGCGACTTTCTTCTTTGCTTTCTTCTTTGCCATTCTTCGATACCTCCATGTCATAGAAAAAGGTTTTCTTCAATAGGCTCTACTCCGAGAACCCGACTATGTGTTGTATTCTGATAGTTCGAAGAGGGACATTCAACAGAAAATAGAGGTTATTGGAAAAATTTTTTCACATTACCGAAATATAGTAAATATAAAAAGCGGGGAAGCGAATCCTGAAACCGGGTAATAATAACGGTGATCGCAATGGCGAAGCATTAGTGACATCCTATTCTGACAAAGTGTTGAAACAAGCACCTCTTCTTTTTTGACAGACATATTTCTGTGACAGGACGATCCGTGCTCCCACTTGTTACTCGTTCGAATACGCATACATGGATGGATTCTTTTAGCGATTGTACTGTTTATTGACAGCTTAATTTGCAAAAACATGATCAGGTCTTTGTCGCCTCGGAGTATTTATTCGAATGCCATGATATTTAGGAGGCTGATAATTTAACTGGCAGATATTTGAATAATTCATCGGGAACTGTGTCTGGTCGCCAGAGAGGAAATTTGAACAGGCATAATATTCTCTTGGAGGGTTGTCTATTGTCTCTCAAGGGCGATTTTTAGGCTATTTCTGATTATAAATTCATCTTCTTCATACGTCTTAGTATGATGGAGTATAGAATATAGAACGGATATGTTGCGTTTTGCCCGAAAGGGCTGCTTTTTACACTTGCATCGGACTTGAGTTGACGGCATAATTGAATATGGATTTTTAATGGTCGGGGGGCCTGTTGAGGAGACGGTTATGAGGAAGAAAAACTACGTTTGGGTTGTTTTGCTGCTGTGGGCTATTCCCTGTTATTCGGCTACGCTTATGGTGGACGATGACGGATTTGGCGATTTCGACACTATTCAGGCTGCCATAGACGCGGCCGGCCCGGGCGATGTTGTTCTTGTCGCTGATGGTGTGTATACAGGGCCTGGTAATTACCAAATCAGCTTTAACGGTAAAGCCATAACGGTACAAAGCTCAAATGGCCCCCAAAATTGTATCATAGACTGCCAGGGCCAGGGTTCGGGTTTCTATTTCAATTCCGGCGAGGATGCATCTGCGATTGTCGATGGTTTGACCATAACGGGCGGACGCAATTCATACGGAGGTGGGATATACTGCCAGAGCAACTGCAGCCCGACTATTGTCAACTGCATTATCAAAAATAATCAGGCGTATTCCTACGGTGG
>CAZYMD010000066.1:0-8471 GCA_964649005.1 uncultured Pirellulales bacterium | reverse complement strand
TATGCGAATGTTGTAGTGAGCAACTGTAACATTCAATACAACACATCGAACTACAACGGCGGGGGTATTATGTGCACCTACGACTCTATATGTACGATAGAGGGCTGCACAATACAGGGTAACTCAACGTCAAGTGACGGTGGGGGCGTGTACTGCCGCGAACGCTCAAACGTGACAATTTCGAAATGTTCTTTCGACGATAACTCATCCGGTGATGAAGGTGGGGGAGTTTACTGCTATTATGGGGCTGTCGTCAGTATCACAAACTGCACGTTTACGAACAACAGGTCTGAATATAGAGGCGGCGCCGTTGGTACGTACGAAAGTGGGCCGACAATTACCAACTGTACTTTTTCCGGCAACCAGACTGCGAATTACGGAGGGGCAATATCGTTCAGGTATGGTCCTTCACCTGTGGTGGCCAACTGCGTGTTCGTGAATAACACAAAACATGCCATATACCGATATTATTCTGACGATTATCCTACAGTAACCAATTGTCTGTTTTATGGCAACATAGATGGGGATTACTTCGACTCTTACTATTATGAGAGTTTTAACGGCCCGTCGCGAATCAACAGTCTTCCTGGAGCTTTTAATAATATCACCGGTGATCCTATGTTTGCCTTTGAGAACGACTGCCATATTATGACCGGCTCGACCTGCATAGACAGAGGAGACAACAATCCGTCCGGTGGATTGCCCGAGACGGATAAAGACGGAAATCCTCGTTCTCTGGCCGGTTCGGTGTTCGGCGCAGAGATCGCCGATATTGGAGCGTATGAGTACAATCGACAAGCATCGTCAATAGCCTTGTCTGTGGAAAGCCTTGAATTTATTAAGGAAATAGACGGACTCAATCCGGCGGACCAAACACTCCAGATTCGTAATTGTGGCGGTGGCGCCCTGAACTGGCAGATCGAGGAGAACTGCAATTGGCTCAGCGTTACTCCGGCTGCGGGGCAATCTACGAGCGAAGTAAGCCAGGTTATCTTGAGTATTGATACGATGAGGATGTCTCGGGGCGTATATACGACGGAGCTTATTGTAAGCGATTCTCTTGCCGCCAACAGCCCTCGGAGCATTTGGGTCACGTTACGTATAAAAGGCAGGTTGCTGGTCCCACAGCAGTACGCCACGATCAGCCAGGCGATCACAGCCTCTATGGATGGCGAAACCATCGATGTCTCGTCGGGCGTGTATGCCGAACGTCTTGTAGTGGATAAGCAGCTTGAGATACGAGGCCTGGATATGCCTGTTATCGACACAAGCGGGATCGGCGGTTACGCTGTATCACTAACGGCGGATATGTGCATTTTGGAGGGCTTTCACATCAAAGGCGGCTCCACCGGCGTTGTTGTCCAGTCCTTAAGCAACACGATCAGCAACAACATTATTTCCGAGAATCAGACCGGCGTTCAGCTTTACAGTGGATCGGGAGATAATATGCTGAGCGAAAACGAGATTCTCGACAACCAACAGTGGGGCTTGAGAATCAACTATTCACCAGGCAACGAGCTAAGCGATAATGCCATCTCAGGCTCCAATGTTAATTTCGATATAACGGGCAGTACGCAGGAACAGTACGATCAGGATATCGATATTACCAACACGGTCGATGGCAAGCCGATCTATTACATAGTGAACAGCGATGATGTGTATATCGATCCATCAAGCAACGCCGGGTGTGTTGTTGCGGTTGGTTGCACTGATATTATCATCGAGGGTTTGACTCTCTCGAACAACGCATTCGGAGTTTTATTTGCCTACACACACTATTCACTCGTGGAAGACACGGTTCTTACAAACAACAGCACCGCGGGCGTAATGCTGTTTAACTCCACGAATAACGGGATAACCGAGAACACCATCTCGAACAATGGTTACGGTATCCTTTTATCCGCATCAGGCGACAATTTTCTGCGTGATAATACCTGTACAGATAATGACTACAACTTCGGCTGTGAAGGAGCACCGGAGGATTATCAACAGGAGGCCGATACTTCTAACACTTTCGATGGCAAGCCTTTGTACTACCTGGTCGATCAGGTAGGTGTTACGGTGGGCGCCGACAGCAATGCCGCCTGTGTGTATGCTGTTTCCTGCAGAAACATCACCGTGTGCGACCTGGAACTCAGCGGCAACGGGGCGGGAGTGGCCTTTGTGGATACATCGAACTCCACCGTCGATAATATAACCAGCATGCGCAACGAGATGGCGGGTATCTATGTTTTCAGCTCAAAGAAGATTACTTTGACCAGGAACAATGTTTGCGAGAATCCTATCGGGATTTACGTGGAAGACTCCGATCAATGTGTCATAAGCCGCGATGTGATCTATGGGAACCAGCAAGGTGTTTACTGCTACTATAGCGATCTTGCCATCGTAAATTCCATTGTCAGACACAATTCGCCTCAGGGAGGAATTTATGTTTATTCCTACGACCAGCGCAATATGACAGTGCAAAATTGCACTATCTTCGGCAACGTGCGAGAGAACTCCTACCCATATGGTGGAGGTATCGCCTGCGATTATGCCTATCCATATGTGAAACTCACCAACTGCATTTTATGGGCCAATAGTCCCGAGCAGGTGTACTATGATTACTACTTCGATATACGCTACTGCAACATTCAGGGGGGCCTGCAGAATACTGAAGGCGAGGGTATTATCGACGAGCCTCCGATGTTGACTCCCGATGGCCACCTGTGTCTCGGCTCACCCTGTATCAATATGGGCGATCCTGTCCCAAGGTACAGCGGAACCGATTTTGATGGTGAGGCGCGGGTTTCCGATTGGAAGGTCGATATCGGCGCCGATGAATATACAGATGGCGACAGCGATGGTTTGCCCGATTGCTTTGAGAAGACATATTTTGATCCGAACGGTATCTCTGCGGAGCCTGATGATGATCCTGATGGAGATGACTACAGTAATCTTAATGAGTATGAATGGTATTCGAGCGATCCTACTCTTGCTTGCATGAAGTACTACGTCGATTCCGCTCGGCCCGACGACAGCAACGATGGATTGAGCTGGGAAACGGCCAGGAAGACCATCAGTGCGGCCATCCTGGAAGCGGAGAACAGCGACAGGATCGTAGTGGCGCCAGGATATTACGGAGAGAATATAAATCCGCAAGGGCGTCAGGTGGTGATTGAGGGCAAGGATGCGGGTGATGAACTGACGGTAGCCTCTACGATAGTCGGCGGTGGTGTGAATCTCATACAGGGTGAGATGAGAGGTTTCACTATCAGCGGGCTGACGATATCGAATCAGTATGGTCCCGGTATCCTGTGCCAGGGAACGAGCCCGACAATTCGAGACTGCGTGCTCATGGCCAACAGGTCATACTCGTCTCAGCAGGGCGGCGGTATCCATTGCGACAGCGCATCTCCTTTGATAATCGACTGTATCATTAGCGGCAACACCAGCTACTATCGGGGTAGTGCTATATATGCTCAGAACTCCAGGATCAAGGCCAGCAACTGTTTGATGGCGGGGAATATTGGTCGATACTCGGGTGATTACGGCATGGCGATATACCTGTCCGGTTCGGACCTGACTATTGATAAGTGCACTATAGCGGACACCTATTATCCCGAAGGCTCTTCCAGCTCTGGTTCGGCCATATTATGCGAGCAAAGCAATCTGAGAATGAGCAACTCAATCCTGTGGAACAAGCTGAATCAGCAAATAGTAGCAGATAATTCCTCTACCATTCTTCTTAATTATAGCGACGTTATGAACGGCGCTCAAGGTATTGATGGGAACTGGTCCGGGACAGGCAATATTGCTGTGGATCCCTGTTTCGCCAATGTCGGCTATTGGACCCGGCCTCCGAACTATAGTAATGCGTACTGGGTGGATGGCGACTATCATCTGCGAAGCGCCGGCTGGCGTTGGACTCGCGATATGAGCCACGGCAGCCACTGGGTCTGGGATGGGCAGACGAGTCATTGTATCGACGCAGGCAATCCGGGCACGCCACTGGGCGATGAGGTGATGATTGTGCCGAGCGATCCTGATTTTGTGTGGGGCAGGAACACGCGGGTCAACATGGGCGCCTATTGCGGGAAGGTTGAGGCGAGTATGCCCCCGCACGGTTGGAGCGTTCTGGGAGATGTGAGCAATGATGGGATGCTGGATTTTGCCGATTACGCCAGGTGCATGAAAGCACAACCCAGTGAGCTGATGGATTGTCCTGCCGATCTTGACAGGAACGGAATTGTAAATACGCTCGACATTGTTCTAATGTCGGGCTGTTGGCTCGAACAGACTGATTGGTGCGGAACGGTTGTGCCTTTCGAGCGAGAAGTGATTGCGACCGAGGAGCCCATTCCAGATAGTGGAACCAGCGGGGGTGGAGTCACCGGCGGAGTCATAGTGCGATAGGAGTAATAGGATTCGGTTTTATCGCGAGTCGGATTTAGTGGAAGTAATCAGATCCTGGAGATAATGATAGAGAGGGGCGGTCATGCCGAGTCCCTTGACGAGGTCGTTGAGGAGCTGGGGGCCGAGGATGGCTTTGTCGATTCTGCGATTACACGTCAAATAGAAGCTCCTGTGGTTGTACCATGTTCGGATGGGTTCGGGCTTGTCGGGGCCTTTAATGCGTTTGTAGGTTTCGCCCTCCAGCTCGAAGATATCCTGCTTGTCGAACCAGCGAATGGTCTTGAGGAATGCTTTGGGATCATCGTCGAGCTGTTGACGGAAGCGGGCCATGATATCTGGGGCGGCATCGTAAAAGCCCATACCATATCTGTAGGTGGTGGGATTGATTTCGAGGAAATATCCGATGCTCCAATTGGACCAGTTTTTGGCCGGGCGTTTGAACACGATCCACATGCAATCGCGGAAGGGAGATTTGTCCTTGGAGAATCGAGTGTCGCGGTAGATTCGGGAAATGGTTTTGTTTACCGTTGGGGCGACCTCAAAGGACAGATCGATTCCCAGCATGAAATCAGATATATCCGTAACCAGGTCGCGCAGGGGTTGGAGGAGATACTGTTCGTAGTCCGCTCGATGGGCCTCAAACCAGCGTTTGTCGTTATTGGCCTTGAGGTCCTTTAGGAACTTAAATGCCTTGCGTGAAAATCCCTGAAACCGTCGCTGTTGCTGATCCTGTTTTGCCATGATGAACCTCAAGCTGTTTCGGATTGAGTTAGAGCGCCCGGTGTTTATTACAGATTCTATTTGTACTACATGATACCAGTATGAGATGTATGTTACCCAGTGTTTGAAGGTAAAAGCAAATTCAATTTTCCATCTCCTTGCGAGAGAGCAAACGACCTTGACATGGTTCTGAAAACGGAGATAATTAGTTTTGTCGCCATGTACTGTTAGCTGTAGCTTTGGTGCGAATGGCAAGATTCAATGATCGAAAGAGGGTGCTGCCTTTTTTTACAAGGATTTGCGATTCCAGATTCGGTCGGCAATGTTCTCGGCACATCAAGTGTCATGAAAGGGGAAAGAACAATGAAGAAGCACATCTCAAGCACCGTTTTGCAGGGTTGGTCGGTTTGCATCTGTCTAAGTTTGATTGTCGGTTACTGTGCCGTTGGGACTGTTTATGGGGCGTCAGATACATTGAATAAACCGCCTGAAGGATTCAGGGCGCTTTTTAATGGCAAGGATATGAGCGGTTGGAAGGGGCTTGTGGGAGATCCGAGAAGCCGGGCGAAGATGAGTTCTGAGGATATGGCCAAGGCGCAGGCGAAGGCCGACGAGAATATGATGGCGCATTGGAAAGTTGTCGATGGCGCTTTATGCTTCGATGGCAAGGGGCACAGCTTGTGCACAGTGCAGGATTATGTCGATTTCGAGATGTGGGTGGATTGGAAGATCGAAGATGGCGGCGACAGCGGGATTTACCTGCGAGGCTCTCCCCAGGTTCAGATTTGGGATACATCGAGAACGAATGTCGGCGCCCAGGTCGGCTCAGGCGGCCTTTATAACAATCAGAAGGGGCCGAGCAAGCCTCTGAAGGTGGCGGATAAGCCTGTAGGGCAGTGGAATACGTTTCACATCATTATGGTTGGCGATTTGGTGACAGTGTATCTCAACGATGTGCTTGTCGTCGATAAAGTGGTGATGGAGAATTACTGGGAGCGAGACAAGCCGATCTACCCCGTCGGGCAGATCGAGTTGCAATCGCATGGCAGCAACCTGTACTTCCGCAATGTTTTCATTCGTGAGATATTGACGAAAGAAGAGAAGGCCGACGGTTTCGTGCCCCTTTTCAACGGCATGGACCACACAGGCTGGACGGGCAATACGAAAGGCTATCCGGTCAAGGATGGCAAGATTGTCTGCGATCCGACCCAGGGCGGGGGGAATCTTTATACGGCCAAAGAGTTTGGTGATTTCATATTCCGCTTCGAATTCAAGCTAACGCCCGGTGCGAACAACGGGCTGGGGATTCGGACCCCATTGACTGGTAACCCGGCTTATGATGGTATGGAGATACAGATATTAGACGACGGGCATGAAAAGTACGCAGGATGGCTGAAGGACTACCAGCATCACGGTTCGATCTACAGCGTTGTGCCGGCCGAGCCGGGGCATCTCAATCCTGTGGGGCAGTGGAATTACGAAGAGATCAAGGCGGTCGGCAAGAACATTACGGTGAAGCTCAATGGCGCCACTATTGTCGATGCGGATATCGAGAAGGCGAGTACGCCGAAGACTATCGATGGAAACAATCACCCAGGTCTCAAACAGACAAAGGGACATATCGCCTTTTGCGGGCATGGCGACTACCTCGAATTTCGCAATATAAGAATCAAGAGCCTCGATTAGGTTGTGACAGTTAACCTGCGTTAGCAGAAAGGACTATAGGCGACATGAGCTATAAAAAGTCAAAGTTGACACGACGAGCATTTTTACGGAGTTCGGCGGGCATTGCAGGTGCCGCGATAGCATTCCCCGCCATTGTGCCTTCCTCGGTATTCGGGGCGGATGCTCCGAGCGAGCGGATTAATATGGGATGCATTGGTCTTGGCGGACAAGGCTCGGGGAATATGAGGGGCTTCAAGGGCAAGAGAGGCTGCCAGATCGTGGCGGTGTGCGATGTTGACGCAGGGCATAGGGAGAGTGCGCGTAAGTCGGCCGGGATTGATGTTAAGTCGTGCTATAACGATTTTCGTGATTTGTTGGCGAGGGATGATATCGACGCTGTTTCTGTAGCGACGCCGGACCACTGGCATATTCCTGTATCCATTGCGGCAATTCGCAGCGGCAGGGATGTTTATTGCGAAAAGCCTTTAACTTTGACAATTGCGGAAGGGCGAGTGCTGTCCAATGAGGCCAAGCGATACGGCCGAGTATTTCAAACGGGTTCCCAGCAGCGTTCTTCGGACAACTTTCGACATGCCTGCGAGCTTGTTCGCAACGGAAGGATCGGAGAGCTTAAGACGGTAAAGGTAGGCATACCTGGCAATAACAAGAAATGCGAGCCTACCTGGAAGCCCGAGCCTGTGCCTGCGGGATTTGACTACGATATGTGGCTTGGACCTGCGATGTGGGAGCCTTATCACACACAGCGATGTCACTACCAGTTCCGTTTCCTTCTGGATTATTCCGGAGGGCAGGTGACCAACTGGGGGGCGCATCATCTTGATATCGCACAGTGGGGAATCGGCGCCGACGATACCGGGCCCATCGAGATGCTTGGGAAGGGCGAATTTCCCAAGACAGGGCTGTTTACGACGGCGACGAAAGTTTTCTTCGAGTGTACTTATGCTAACGGTGTTAAGTTGACTTGCGAGACTGGTGGTTTCGGCGGGACGAGGTTCGAGGGGACCAAAGGCTGGGTTCAGGTTTCCCGCGGTGGGATGACATGCGAACCCGATTCGTTGAAGACAAGTGTGATTGGCCCTGATGAGATACATCTTTATGCGAGCCGTGATCACAAGCAGAACTTCGTGGATTGCATCCGCAGCCGGAAAGATACGATCTGTACAGCGGAGATTGGGCATCGCTCGGCGACTGTATGCCACCTGGGTAATATCGCGATGCTTCTGAATAGGCCGTTGAAGTGGGACCCTGTCGCCGAGCGGTTCGAGGGCGATTCCGAGGCGAATCGGATGCTGTGGCGGCCAAGACGGTCACGAGGGCGGCTATAATAATTTCCTGTTCAGATTGAGGTATGCATTGAGACTGACCCGTCGGTACTTGCGTGGGACTATGCTCGGATTCTAATTGTGGGATTCGAAGCCAGGGAAATTCTGTAGGCAAAGACAATCACAGGTCATTAGCTGAAGCGGGCTGTTGATTTCAATCAATGTGCGCACGTTTATTTTATCCTGCGATGTGGGGCTAAGGATATGCGAAAGGACATAGTGCACAAGTTCGAGTTTGGCGCCGCCGAGTAAGTGGGGCAATATGCGGTTAAAACCGATCGTTGCTTTTCGAAGGGTCGGCCGTTTTTTTTCGAGATAAGGAATATTATAAACTATTTACATTATCTG
>CAZYMD010000065.1:15224-24403 GCA_964649005.1 uncultured Pirellulales bacterium | reverse complement strand
CCATCCGATTATCAGGCACATAAGCCCAAAGATCAACCCATATCCTCTACAAATAAGTATTTCCCCCAATTGATTTTCCGCTGTAATTCATATATAAGGCAAATCAAGCTTTTTAGTTTCAGAATTGGTTAAATGTGCGAAGGCGAGATTTGCGTTACGAGAAGCGCAATATGGCGTGAGATCATGCAATCTTCTGTCTTTGTCGCGGAGTTTCTTTGCACACATGCGCCGAGGGTGCAAAAATTTGCAGGCCGCAAGTACTCCGACGGGGACGGAGTCTGCGCCGTCTTGCAATCGCAGCCCTGTTCCAGGCTAACAAGAGGAGCGGAAATCAAAACAAAACGAGCCCAAATCGCCCACTGCCCCCACCGGAGCGAGCAAGAAAGCTGAATGTAACTCAGGGACACTATCTTGAACAGCGAGAGAATGAACCAAAGCCTGTTTGCATGTGCTGCGGCAGTATTACTACTGTCTGTAGTCGCCCTCATTGCAAGAACCGAATGGCTCAACAGTGTAGTCATAATCGCCTGCAGTCTTATGACTTTGATCTTACTTATCGCGATGGCGAGGTCCTGTTTGCATACCGCCCGGATAGGTTTGCTTCTTTTTACGGCGGGCGTCTTGGCGAGCTTTTGGCTCGGAGCTTGGCAGTGCATGAGCGAATGTTACATCCCGCGGAGCGATTTCATCCTTGGCGAGCTGGGTGGCTCATGGAAGCCAGGGACTATTGCAATGGCGGTCTTTTATATAGCACTTTTTCAGTGCCTAGGCCTTGTCGGCTATTGCCTCGGACCGGTGCACAACGGGCTCTCGCGGCTAATTCGCAGAGAAGACCATAGAACACCACCGTTCAATAATACATTCATCGTATTTCTGCTAATCTCTTTGATGTTTTTCACGTTATACATCAGGCATGGCGGCTCAATCAGCGGGTTGCTAAGCGGTCTGGCGCGTTCCCGCATTGCATTGTACGAGGCCAGAGACGTGGGCCTGTTAATGAACTTCGTGTGGTTGGGATATTACGGACTCGCGCTGGGCATTGTGAGCCTGATTCTTACGCCGGGACAACGATTTTCAAGACTGATGCTCTTGCCTATAGTGATGGCAGGGATGTTGATAGTGTTTGCCGATGGAACGCGCCATAGGATGCTGTATGCGTTCGGGTCGGCTTGTCTCGTACTGTTGCATAAAGGGATACGCAAAAATCCGAGGTGCTTGAAACTGCTAATGGCGACCTCGCTAATTCTCATCGGCGTTTATCAATGCCAGAGTCTTTCAAGAAACATCGGCTGGCTTAATCTGCTATCACACCAATGGAAAGATTTCGTACATGTACAAGGCACGGATCAGTTTCAATCTTTGAGCTATGCTTTGGAGCTGGTTCCTGGGCGACACGAGTATTTTCATACTCCTGCAACACTATTCTTCGTCACGCACTGGATACCGCGGCGTTTCTGGCCAGCCAAGCCCAGCCAGCCTGAGCTGGAATACCTCTCGACTCAGTGGACAGGCGGCGCAAACCTGCAGGATATGAATGTCACTCCATCGATCATAGGCCAGTACCACATGAACTGGGGCGTGTTCGGCGTAGCCTGGATAGGATTTTTCATGGGCTGGATGTTCAGATGTGTCGACGCCATCCTGATTTCGCTCCCCTTTGCAGGGCACAATCATTCGTGGGTTCTAATGGGAATGTTCGTCGCTTTCCTGATAGCATCGTTTCGCCATTTCTCTCCGATGTACTTCATGTTTTTGCTTTTCGGTCTTATTATCTTCATCGTTTGTACAAGACCATCATGCCACGTGGCCCCTCTTGGTACAGGCTATCGAAGCCCGGAGGCGATCCAGTGAGAATCACCTTCTTCGGGTCTCGAGGATCATTTGCCTACGATCAGATTGGCGGAACAGACTCATTCTTTCGCCGTCTGGGAGGTGAGTTGGTGAAGAGACACCACCACGTCGAATTCGTTCATTATGGCTGCCCACGTATACGCAACTCCTCGACCAATGTTGGCATAACCATCCTTGAGATGCGAAGATTTAACGATGCGCTTGGGCATCTATCCAATTCAGATGGGCCGATTATAGTCAATGCAATACGGGCTGTGGACCGCCCCGGTTTCATTGCATTTCGCTATCACAATAGAGATCGACTTAAATTCTACATGACATATTCATTGTTTTCGGACACGCTATTTGGCCGATCCAAACATTTTCTGGAAGCGGCGCTATACCCATTCAACGGAGGCTGTATATGCATGTCCAACAGGCTGGTGAAACATGTGCGAAAGTGCCATAACCGAGCACATCTACTGCTGCCCCCTGTGAGCGGGGAGTATTTCAGATCGCCTTGTGAGAAACGAACCGAAGGAAAACTTATCGCAGCCTATATAGGCAGGCTCGAACCTGGAAAAGGAGCATGCGAGGCAATAGCAATACTCGATAAGCTGTCGCAGAACGATGTTGTCGACGCACGGGTTATCGCATATTACTTCAACGGCGCCGCAGGGATTGAACCGCTTCGCGAACGCCTGATTCACAACAGCAAGATTCGGTACCAGGAAACGACACACAGAAGCTGGACGCCTGAGACCGAGCAGAAACTTGCGAGTGAATTGCGCGACATTGACATTCTGCTGCTGCCTTACCGAACCGTCAGCTCATCCATAGATACTCCCCTGCTCCTGTTAGAAGGCATGGCGAGTCTCTGTTGCTGTGTGATAAGACCTGATGGAAATATAGCACAAATATATGGAGAAAGTCCCTTTGTCGTTGATAGCCTGAGCAGCGATGATTTTGTAGACAAGACATGCGAATTGATACGAGGGATCGACATGAAATCGATCATTGCCGAAAGGGAGAGACTATTGAGCTTGAGAGATGCTCTTGAATTTGACACACCAACTGTAGCCGACGGATTACTGGCGATACTTCGACGTGACAAATGACAGAGACAGCCAACGAACGAACATGGGAACTGGCAGAGGCGCTGAGAACGGCTCTTTCGGCGCTCGCAGGTCAGAGCGTTGATTTTTGCGTTCTTAGAAATTACGAAGAGCTGCCTGAATATACCACGCACGACGTCGATGTGCTCGTCGACGATTCGCAACTAAGTCAGGCGGCGGAGACTATAAAGCGAGCATGCGGCCGGTGCAATTGGAGGCTCGCCGCCGAGGTGCGCACAGCCAGCAGCCACAGCTTGTACATGTATTATGACAGTTCGGAAAATGTGCAGTATTTGAGTTTCGACCTGGTGACAGATTTGCAGTGGGGCTGGGCTTCAACAATAGACGTACAATATGTTCTGGCCACAAAAGGCGCCTTTCGAGGCATACCGGTTGCCTCGAAAGGCTGCGATGCTGCGATGCGATTGACCAAAGCTCTTCTGCGCGGACTTGATATTAAGGACAGTGCCCGAGAGGTAATAACACAAGGGGCATTGGCGGATGGCAATGCCTTCATGAAGGCCATCAGGGGCTTTCTGAATCACAAACTCACAGATACACTTCTGGGATATGCACAGGCTGGGGATTTCAGGGAGCTGCGAAATCTCAGAAAGCGAACGTGCATGTCCGTACTCTGGCGGTTCCATGCCAGACGACCAATCACAAGCTTTCATGCAATGCTCAAGTACCTGATACATCGTATACGAATGTTCAGTCGTGGCCCGCTCGGAGTCTGTGCTGTTCTGCTTGGCCCCGATGGTGCTGGAAAAACAACACTAACCGACCGCCTGGTCCGAAGGGCTGGAACACTTTTCTTCAGAGGCTTTCGCATTTATCATCATGAATTCCACGTCCTGCCCCGACTAAAGGACCTCATCAGGCCGTGGACGCTCTTTTTGCCAAAGCGAAAGAGGAATGCTAACGAGCACTCTAACCAAGCCACTCGACCTTGTGGATTTATGCGATCTTTGCTGCATCTTGGCTATTATGCTATCGACTACTCTATCGGGCGTCTGATACTCAGGCATTTACAGGGACACAGTAAATTGGTGCTGTTCGACCGTTACTATTACGACTACTATTTCCAGCCGGGCCACAAGAACACACCACATTGGCTGGTCGACATATTCCGTATCTTTGCACCCAAGCCCGATGTTGTTCTGCTCCTGCAGGCTGACCCGGAGAAGATACACGCCAGAAAACCGGAACTCACTATTGAAGAAATCGCCAGGCAGCTCAAGGTCGCACAGGCAATCTCCGACAAACTCGGCGCGAACATTCCGATGATTACAATCAAAACCGATCTCTCGACTGTTGCATCCGAACGACAGGCTTCGGTCGCGATACTCCACGTACTCTCAAGAAAAAACTACAGGAGGGATATGAAAGTAGCGCCGATGAACTGCATCCAAACTGCGGGAGAGTTCGAGCGATGAGAATATGTCATGCGACCAATTCGTTGACCCGTACAGGCGGAGGCACTGCAAATGTCGTTTGGGGTCTCGCCTGCGCCCAGCGGCGATTGGGCAATAGGATCAGTCTTTTGGGTCTGTCGGACCCATACGATAGATTCAATTATCCTGACCGATATGGAAGCACAATTCAGGTCCATACATTTAAGCGAAGCGGGCCGTATGGATTTGGATGGTCCTCAACTCTGCATGCGTTCCTTAATAGAGATGGCTTCGCCAGTGACATCGACCTGCTCCATCAACACGGGATATGGTCGCTGCTCTCGCACAGTATCAGCAGCTTGAGGCGAACTCACAGACTACCTACTATTATCGCAACACATGGGATGCTCAGCGCAACAGCACTGCAACAAGGACGCTGGAAAAAGAAGCTCTTCGGGGCAGTTATCGAACGCGGCAATCTCTCCCGAGCCTTTTGCCTGCACGCACTTTGTGCCAGGGAGGCGGAAAGTATGCGTGAGTACGGATTGACAAATCCTATTGCGGTTATCCCGAACGGAATCGATATAAGTCGATATGCTGATCTACCTGATGCCGGGGCCTTTGCGGACCGTTTTGCGATAGCCAAGGGGCGTCCAATCGTTCTGTTCATGTCGAGATTGGATACTCTCAAGGGGCCGACTATCCTGATCGAGGCATGGAAGAACCTCGATAAGGCCCGGCGGGCGGGTTGGTTGCTCGTGATAGCGGGCCAGGGAAAGCCAAGGTTCAAACGGAAATTAAGAGAAGCCGTGATTAGTTCGGGGCTCGGTAATGACATACTGTTCACCGGCCAACTATACGGCGATCATAAGAGTGAAGCATTATCCGCATCCGACGCATTCGTATTACCGTCGCTGAGCGAAGGATTTCCAATAGCTGTGCTGGAGGCAATGGCCTGTCGCCTGCCCGTGATAATCACTGATAGATGCAATATCGATGACGTTGAGAAATACCGAGCCGGTTGGATTGGGGAGCCTACTGTCGCATCTATAGCCGAGATGCTCGGGCATTGCATTGCTCTGTCCGCTACACAAAGGAAAGCCATCGGCGAAAACGGATTTGACCTTGTGAGTCGAAAGTACACGTTGGATTCAGCGGCAGCGCAGAGTTGTGATGTATACAACTGGGTACTGGGCAACAGGGACAGGCCAGCCAATGTATTGATGGATTAAATTTGCATATAAGCGACCGACCTATTAAGAGCCTGTGACAACAAATGAGTGACTTCATAATCAATCATCTACAAACCACAATGCGAGACGCAAATGCACGGTTTTTTCCAGCACAGAAGTCTCAGCTCGCTTTCAAGATAAAACTCGCGATGCATCTCTGGTGTATTGTACGGGCTGTGTTATTCCAGTGGTCGCCTGATTTCTGGCGTGGATTTCGTCGTTTCCTGCTGAGATTGTTCGGCGCGCAAATATCGCCTTCGGCGTCAATAAGTAATAAAGCCTGTATAGACTGTCCCTGGAATTTAGAGATGGCTGATTTCGCCTCGGTGGGAGAATACGCATGGATCTACGCACTGGATAAGATCCATATCGGGAGAGGCACATGCGTCGGGCAGCATGTCATGTTAATTGCCGGAACCCATGATTACTGCGATCCAACGTTCGAACTAATTACTATGCCTATCACAATCGGCCAAGGCGCTTGGCTTGCTGTTAGTACAATTGTGCTTCCAGGCATCACAATTGGAGACTATTGCGTCCTCGGGGCCGGGTCTGTCGTTACAAAGGATATGCCTGCACTGATGGTCTGTGCAGGTAATCCGTGTGCGCCAATAAAGAGGCGCCAACTGAGGAGTAATGTCAGGTGATCTCAGTTCTGATACTTACCCTCAACGAAGAGGTCAACTTAGCTGTCTGCCTTGAATCCGTGGCATGGTCGAATGATATCGTCGTATTCGACTCATACAGTACTGACAGAACTGTTGAGATTGCGGCCGCTGCCGGGGCACGTGTCTATCAGCGAGAATTCGACAACTACGCAGCCCAGAGAAATGCTGCATTGAGCGAGGTCGCATACAAGAATTCATGGGTGCTGATGGTTGATGCCGACGAGCGATGGCCACGAGAAATATTCGAGGAAATTAAAACTGCGATTGACAGTGATAATGGTGACAGCGTTGCGATCTATCATTTCCGCCGAAAGGATTTTTTTCATGGCCGACGGTTAAAACACAGCAGCGGTTATCCAACCTGGGCGGGCAGACTTGTTAAGTTAGGACAGATATCGGTCAAGCGGGAAATCAATGAGGAATATCACACCGCAGGTGGAAAAGCTTTTCTAAAAAGCCATTTTATTCATTACCCCTTCAATAAAGGGGTCGCCCACTGGCTCGAACGGCATAATCGTTACTCTTCCATGGAGGCCAAGGCGATAATCGAGGAATCGCGATTTCCATTGCGATTAGGCATGCTCTTGTTCAACGATCCAACCCAACGACGGAGATTTTTCAAGCAACTGGCGTATCATCTCCCGTTCCGTCCTTTCTTAGTGTTCTGCTATCTCTATTTCTTCAGGCTCGGCTTTCTCGACGGAAGTGCGGGATTCACTTATTGCAGGCTGCGCTGCGTATACGAATACATGATCGATCTGAAAATCCACGAATTACGTCGGACTGAACAATCCCCGGAGGAGGATTGCCCAGAAAGAGATGTACACTTAGGCTTAGCACAAAACAAATGAGAATCCTGCTGATCAATCAATATTATCCGCCTGACACGGCAGCGACCGGCCAGTTCCTGGCTGATGTTGCTGAGGGACTGGCTAAATCCAAACACGAAGTACACGTGCTGTGCAGCCAATGCGCATACGAGGGAGGCAAACTAAAAACTAAACGACAGGACCGGAAAAAAATGATACAGGGCCAAAATTGCGCCGGTCACGAACATATCGTTAGTCAAATACATGTTCATCGTGTTCGTGCAAGCGGCTTCGGCTGCAAAAGATCCGCCTATCGCCTAATGGACTATCTTTCCTTCCTTGTTCTCGCATCTTTCGCGGCGCTCAGGATGCCCAGAATGGATGTTTGCATGACTCTGACTACACCACCTTTCGTTGCATTGACAGGCTGGCTTCTCAAAAAGCTTAGACATACACGTTTTTTGCTTTGGTCGATGGATATGTATCCAGAAATCGCAGTGGCATATGGAGCAATCAAGAGTGATGGGCTCCTGCATCGCCGCCTCGCTCGACTGAGCAGAATGCTTTATCGTGAGGCATCGGGAGTAATCTCACTCGGCGAACTAATGACGAAGCAGCTCATCAAGGCTGGAGCCGATCCGGATAAAATCGTGATAATCGACAACTGGGCACCGGGGGAATGTATTAAGCGGACATCTCCTGGAGAGACTTTTTCACCGGTGACATCAAACACACACGACGGGATCACTATAATGTATTCGGGCAATTTGGGAGCCGGCCATGAGCTTGAGACCGTCGTTCGCGCCATACAGGGGGACGGGACCATGCAAAGGTATCATATGCTGTTCGTCGGCAACTTAAGAAGCAGGCGGCGTTTCCATACTCTGGTTTCAAGGGCAGGGCTCGATCATGCAGATTCCAGAGCCACAGCACCGTTGGATCAACTGTCGAGGACGCTCGCTGCCGGTGACATACATGTAGTTTCCCAAAGGCGGAAAACTCAGGGCCTTATAGTGCCGAGCAAACTTTACGGAGTGATGGCGGCCGGTAGAGCAATACTGTTTGTCGGCCCTGAAAACAGCGAGGCAGCGAGAATCGTCTTAAGAAGCGGCGCGGGATTCGTAGTCAGGCCGGGCGACGTCGTTCGAACCAAAGCAGCGTTGAGGGAGATGGCTGTTAACCCAGGGCTTCGTACGATCATGGGCGAACGTGCAAGAGAATACTACGAGAGACACTACGGACGAGACAGGAGCGTTTCAAGGATAGTAGAATTTATAAAGTCGTGCGATCCGTGGAGCCGGCAGTATCGCACTAATCGCTCTTCACAACTTCAAGACGATTCTTCGTACGGCGTGGTCTTGCCGGCAGTTCGACAAGTCCCATCGCAACGGTCCTCTTGACAAGGTCGACAAGGTTGCCAACGCCGAGCTTTCGCATTATGTGGCTGCGATGCACTTCTATGGTGCGAACCGAACGATGAAGCAAGTGAGCTATCTCCTTGTTGCTCTTAGCGTCAACAACCAGCCTCAATATCATCATTTCACTTTTAGTTAAAGTCCTTCCCTGCCAGGCGTCGGCAATGCTGCTGCGTTCAAGTATTGACCTGACCTTACACTTAAAGTGATCTTCATCAAGAGGCTTCTCCAGAATATCCTCGGTGCCGACCTTCGTGGCCGCCACCGCCGTGGGAACATCTGCGTATGCAGTAACAATTAGCACGGGAAGCCACGGAGTGATAGTCTTGACGTTCTTAAGAAGTGTAATCCCATCAATGTCCGGCAGCTTAATATCAGTGATGAGCAGATCGCAGCGTTCTACGCCAAGAAGACTGAGGCAATCGATTGCGTTCAGAAAGCAATGGAACCTAACGCCGGTAGACGCGAGGATTCTTTCCACAACGTTGCATATCAGCGGTTCGCTATCAATTAAGAAAACAGTTTGCTTGCCGTCGTCTGTCATCACCCTCTCTGAATGAAAACGCCGCTTTGCTTAGCCAATATCCAATTTGTTCTGCTGGAACCGTTACATGGAAAACCAATGTTGGAGCAAGCACGAGAGTGTGTAGACCCTCGACATCATTCGATAACCCGCTTGTTCCGCTCATCCAGCATCAATACCCTCTTCTCCATTA
>CAZYMD010000065.1:0-15124 GCA_964649005.1 uncultured Pirellulales bacterium | reverse complement strand
CGAACTGGGACGGAAATGGTCCGAAGCAACTTTGGAAAAAATCCATCGGTATCGGATTTTCATCTGTTGTAGTCAGTAAAGGGCGAGTCTACGCGATGGGAAACAATGGTGATAGGAAAGACGGTAAGGATACTGTTTTCTGCTTCAATGCCGATACGGGCAATGAAATATGGTCATATACCTACGCATGCCCTCTGGAACCCAAGTACTACGAGGGTGGCACGCTGGCAACGCCAACCGTGGATGGCGATGTTGTATACACAATCAGCAAAATGGGCGACTTGTTCTGTTTCAACGCTGCAACCGGCAAAATCATCTGGCAGAAGCAGGTAAACAAGGATTTTGGCTGCGCATTGCCAACGTGGCATTTCGCAGGATCACCTATGCCGGTCGATGATCTGCTAATTTTCAATTTGGGCGACGCCGGGCTGGCGTTAAACAAGAAGAATGGGCAACTTGTCTGGCAGAATGGCAAAGACGCCTGTGGCTATGCTACTCCTGTTCCATATGTCGCCGACGGTCAGAAATGCGTGGTAATATTCGGCAAAGACACAGTTGTGGGCGTTCGCTTTTCCGATGGCAAGATTTTATGGAAACACGAACATAAAACCAAGCACGATGTAAACGCCTCGGACCCGATTCTTTCAGGTGATGAAGTGTTTGTCTCATCCGGATATGGTCGAGGTTGCGGCAAGTTCAAGGTAGCGGGCAGTCAGGCAACACAAGTCTGGGCTAATGAGGATATGCGCAACCACATGAACTGCTCGATGCTCTGGAAGGGGCATATCTATGGTATTGATGAAGCAGGCGGCGGCCAGCTTAAGTGCCTGAGCTTCGCCGACGGCAGCGTCAAGTGGTCAGAAAAGAGCACTGGCAAGGGCGCCCTGATGATGAGCAGCGATGGAAGAATGATTATCATGAGCGACAAGAGCGAACTAATCATCGCCAAGGCGGACCCACAAGAGTTCAAGTTGATAGCCCGTTCCCAGATTCTACCGAGGGCGAAATGCTGGACGACACCAGTACTCGCTAATGGCAAAATCTACGCCAGGAACAATAAGCCCGGCGATTTGGTATGTGTCGATGTAAGCGGCAAGAACTAACGTATTCTGTGCACATAGGCAGGACCAGCTATAGAAACCATAGACCCGATACTGATCCTTAAAGGAATATAATGATGAGAAGCAATCCAAGGAACTACACCATTGCCGCTGCAGCAGTTCTTACGATCGCTGTGTTCGGAACTTTCAATCCAACCTGTGGCGCAGACTGGCCACAGTGGCGCGGCCCCAACCGCAATGGCGTATGCGCCGAGACAGGTCTGTTGAAGAGTTGGCCTGAAGGCGGGCCAAAGTTGCTTTGGGAGGTCAACGGTCTGGGCAAGGGTTATTCCAGCATGGCCATAGTAGGCGACAAACTCTACACAATGGGCGACGTAACGCCAAAAGGTAGTTCGAAAAAGGCGCAGTGTATATTAGCCTACAATCTTGGCACACATGATCTGCTCTGGACGGCCAAGGTTGGATCACGGCATGACGATGGAGGTCCGCGAGGCACACCTACTGTCGACGGTGACACCATCTACGCAATCGGCACATCCGGAGATATTGTCTGTGTCGATGCAGGCAGCGGCTCTGTCAAATGGACTAAGAACTTCCAAAAGGATCTTGAAGGCGGCAGCAATCCAGGATGGAGATTCAGCGAATCTCCGCTCGTGGACGGTGAGAAGGTTCTATGCACACCCGGCGGGCGAAAAGCCGTGATGGTGGCGCTGAATAAGAAAAACGGAGATATAATCTGGAAGTGCACAATGCCGGACATCGGTCCAAAGGGCAAGGACGAGGCGGGCTATTCCTCTATTATAGTCTCGGAGGCCTGCGGGATTCGACAGTATGTGCAGTTGACCAATAAAGGAATAGTCGGTGTTGCGGCCGACGACGGACGGTTCCTCTGGGGATATAACAGGGTCGCAAACGGCGTCGCCAATATACCGACACCCGTCGTTCAGGGAAACTACGTGTTCTGTTCAACCGCCTACGGAACGGGCAGTGCACTGCTCAAGCTGAGCCGTGAAGGTAACGGCGTCAAGGCCGAGGAAGTATATTGGCTCAATGCGAACACGTTTCAGAATCACCACGGCAACTTCATTCGTGTTGGGAAATACATCTACGGTGGCCACGCTCATGGCAGCGGCAGGCCAACCTGCCTCGAAATGAGCACCGGCAAGATCATGTGGCAGGAGGATCAGCCGGGCGGCGGCTCCGCTGCGGTTCTCTACGCAGACGGACACATGTACTTTCGCTACCAGGACAATACGGTCGCACTGATTGAAGCCAATCCCGACAAGTACAACCTTAAAAGCACCTTCAAGCTTCCAAAGCGTCCCGGAATGGACGGCCCAGGCTGGGCTCATCCAACCATCGCCAATGGCAAACTGTATATACGACATGCAGATGTTCTGATGTGCTTCGATGTGAAAGCCCAATAGCATCGAATTTTGAGACTCTACAAAACTCATCTTGCGCTCTTTGCCATTCCAGCGAAGGCTGGAATTCAGGCTGTTTTGATAGCACTCCTTAATGCGCATCCACTCCCCTCGTACATGCATAATCCCCACTGTCGACAAGCGGCGACACTTGCTGAGCGAAATGATATACATTTGAGTTTTGCAGTGAGTTGTATTATCTTAGTGAGTTCTCGTATATCGCCAGGGACTACATATTCATAAGGAAGTGTTTATGCATATCGGCACTATAGATATTGCGATTATCCTCGCGTACATGGTCGCTGTCGTGATCGCAGGCGTACTGCTATCGAGGAGAGCAAGCCAGAATCTGGATTCCTATTTTCTGGGAGGTAAGTCACTTCCCTGGTATCTGCTCGGAGTCTCGAACGCTTCGGGGATGTTCGATATCACGGGCACTATGTGGATGGTGTACCTGCTTTTCGCATGTGGGCTCAAGAGTGTTTGGATACCGTGGCTCTGGCCAAGCTTCAATCAGATCTTCCTTATGGTGTTTCTGGCAGCCTGGCTTCGGCGCTCGAATGTTCTCACCGGCGCCGAGTGGATTCGCACACGGTTCGGACGCGGTCACGGCAGCGAGATGTCGCATATCAGTGTAGTGCTGTTTGCACTGGTCAGTGTTATCGGTTTCCTGGCATACGCCTTCAAAGGGATAGGCAAGTTTGCAGTCGAGTTCTTCGAGTGGGACCTGTCGATGAGTTTCGAAATCCTCGGAAGATCCTGCCACATCAGCTCCCCTGACACCTACGCATTGATCTTCATGAGCGTAACGACAATCTATGTCATCCTCGGGGGCATGTTCAGCGTTGTCATAACGGACCTGATTCAGTTTGTCATATTGACGATCGTTTCAGTGTTCATAGCAGTGATTGCCATTAACAATACTACACCCGAGGCGATCAGCGCCGCAGTTCCCGAGGGATGGGGAAATCTTCTCTTTGGCTGGAATATCAATCTTGACTGGTCGGCTTTGATCCCTGCGGTCAATAGCAAGGTCAGTGATGATGGGTATTCCCTGTTTGGTATATTCTTCATGATGGTGCTGTTCAAAGGGATTCTCTCAAGCATGGCCGGACCCGCGCCCAACTACGATATGCAGCGAATCCTTGCGACCAGGAATCCGAAAGAAGCCTCAATGATGAGCGGCTTCGTCTCGCTGGTCCTTTATATACCGCGTTATCTTATGATCGCGGGAATAGCCGTTCTGGGGCTTGTGTATTTCAGCAGCGAACTCAATTCAATGGGCGGCGAACTCGACATAGAGCGTGTCCTGCCCTTCGTTATCAGCAATTACATCCCACCGGGATTAAAGGGCTTCCTGCTGGCGGGGCTGCTGGCGGCTTTCATGAGCACGTTCGATTCGACGGTAAACGCCGGTGCGGCATATATGGTCAATGACGTCTACAGACGTTACATCAATCGTAACGCAACGGATAAAAAGTATGTCATCATGAGTTACATATGCTCGATCCTGGTTGTGGTTGTGGGGATTTCCTTCGGATTCATGATCGATTCAATCGACGAGATACTCAAGTGGATCACAGCCGGCCTCGGAGCGGGTTATATCGCATCCAACGTGTTGAAATGGTTCTGGTGGCGTCTCAACGGATATGGATACTGCGCTGGAATGATCGTAGGTATCGCACTGGCGACACTATCGAACAAGGCTATGGTATTGCTATTCCCGGAGTTCTGCCAGTGGTTCGCTGGAGCTACAAACAACTTCTCACTCGTTCTGGCGCTGTTCCCGGTGGTGGTGATTCTTAGCGGCCTGGCGGCGATTGCAGTAAGCCTTGTCACAAAACCGGACGACGAAGAAACGGTCATGGGCTTCTATCGCCAGATACGTCCCTGGGGATTCTGGGGTCCTGTGTGCAGAAAAGTTACGCTGCTCGATCCGGGATTCAAGAGAAACCTTGATTTTAAACGGGACATGACCAACGTAGCCGTCGGAATCGTATGGCACACTATGCTGGCCGCAACGCCTATATACCTGGTCCTTCGTAACATGAAGGCCTTCGGAATATGTGCTGCGATTCTTATCGCTACGAGCATTTTCCTCAAATTGAACTGGTACGACAAACTACAGGAGGTTTAACAAATGAGGTGGAGCAATATTGCACTTTCAGCGGTCACAGCCTTTGTGTTTTTTTCAGGGACTGCCTGCTCTCAGGCCGGGTTCGACAACTTCGTAACACGTCAAGACGACAAGCTGATGGATGGCGACAAGGAACTTAGATTCATCTCATTTAATATTCCCAACCTTCATTATATTGAAGACAACGTACCATTCGAGCAGACAAACTCCTGGCGGTTGCCCAACGAATTCGAGATCACAGATGCACTAACAAGCATAAAACAGATGGCTGGACAGGTGACTCGCACCTACACACTATCCGTGAAAAAACAGGGAGAGGATTCCGCGATCCCCAGACATATACTCGGCCCTGGTAAATTCAATGAAGATGCCTTCCGAGCCCTTGATAAAGTACTGGAAGTCGCCAACAAATCGGGCGTTCGTGTTATCATACCGTTCGTCGACAACTGGGTATGGTGGGGAGGAATCAAGGAATATGCCGACTTCAGAGGCAAGAGCAAGGAGCAGTTCTGGACCGATCCGCAGCTTATCGAGGATTTCAAGAAGACAGTAGATTATCTCATCAACCGAACCAATACGTACACGGGTGTTAAGTATAAGGATGACAAAGCAATCCTGGCATGGGAAACAGGCAATGAGCTGGTGTGTCCCCATAGTTGGACGCACGAAATCGCTGCATATATAAAGAGTTTCGATAGCAACCATTTGGTCGTTGATGGCTATCACACAAAGATTCTTCGACAGGATTCCATCGACGATCCATCTATAGATATTGTCGTATCGCACAATTATTCATCAGGCAGGTCTCTGATAAACGAAGTGAAGCAATGCCGGAAGATAGCCCGTGGCAAAAAGCCTTACATAGTCGGTGAATTCGGTTTTGTAAAAACATCTGAAGTCGAAGAGCTTCTCGATACGCTTATCAATGAAGGCGCATCAGGGGCCATGATTTGGAGTCTTCGATTCCGCAGCAGAAATGGGGGCTTCTACTGGCATTCCGAGCCCCATGGCGCAGACCTGTATAAGGCCTATCATTGGCCTGGCTTTGCATCAGGCGATGCTTATGACGAAAGAAATCTATTGGCGTTGATGCGCAACAAGGCTTTCAAGATACAGGGAAAGGACACACCCAAACTCGATACACCTGCGCCTCCTAAGCTGCTGCCTATAGTCGATGTCTCGGCGATTAGCTGGCAGGGTTCGGCAGGAGCTGATTCCTACATTGTCGAACGGTCGCAGAAGGCGAAAGGTCCCTGGCGCCTCGCAGGCAGCGATATTTCAGATGCGGCTACGCCTTACATGCCTCTATTCAACGATACAAATGTGACGATTGGCAAGCAGTACTACTACAGGGTTAAAGCCAAAAACATCGCCGGAATTTCCAAGCCCTCCAATACAGTTGGTCCCGTTCGAGTGAGCCATCTGACGCTTGTCGATGAAATGAAGGATTTGTCAAAGATGTCCACCAAAAGCGGAGTATCCCCGACAATGGGAGACACACGTAAATCGAAGGAGGATATGGACAGGATCAAAGGCAAGGCAGGTGACTTTGTCGTCTACGAATTGCCTAAACCTGTCACTTCAATCAAGGTGTATGCTTTTATCCCGGGGCGAATCGTGGATTTCAAATTCTCTATCTCCTCCGATGGCAAGCAATTCGATCCCATTAAAGTGATGCAAAGAGGCTTTTTCAAAGGTGAAGGAGCATACGGATACTGGAAACCGGTTCTTTATCAAAGCAGGCCCATGTCGAGCAACAGCCAATTTCTAAAGATAGAATTTGCAGCCGAAGCACAAATATCAAGAGTAGAGATAGCCTACGGAGGATCAGAAGCAACCATGAACAAGCAGGAAATAACCAGCTTTTTAGATAGCACACGCGACGAACTGACGCACAATATCCTTTCGTTCTGGACGAAGCACTGTCAGGACAATCTGCATGGTGGCTTTATAGGCAGGATGACCAACGACAATAAGGTCATTGAAGACGCACCAAAGGGGCTTGTACTCAATGCTCGTATACTGTGGACTTACTCCGCATCATACAGATTCGATAAGAATCCCAAGTATCTTGAATTGGCCGACAGAGCCTACGGCTATCTTATGAAATATTTTTGGGACAGCGAGCATGGTGGGGCTTTCTGGATGCTCGATGCACAAGGCAAGCCGACCGATGACAGCAAGGAAATGTATGGCCAGTCATTTGTGATCTATGCTCTTGCAGAGTATTACCTCGCCACCGGCAATCAGGATGCCCTGAACAAGGCAAAGGAACTGTTTGGTCTGATTGAAAAGCACTGCCATGATGATGCAAACACAGGCTACTTCGAAACAATAAGCAGAGACTGGTCGCAGGCCGAGAAAGCACGCTTGGCCACCGGAGACACGAGCGAAAAAAAGACCATGAATACGCATCTGCACATGCTGGAAGCTTATACAAACCTGTATCGTGCATGGAAGGACCAAAAGGTCAAGGCAAGGCTCGAAGAGCTGATTAACATCTTTACCGATCATATCATCGATCAGGAAACCTTCCACTTCAAGCTGTTCTTCGACGAGAAGTGGAATTCCACCAAGCCAGTCGTATCTTATGGGCACGATATCGAGGGAAGCTGGCTCTTATGCGAAGCGGCCGAGGTTCTGGGCGATGAAAATGTGATTGAAAAAATAAAGCCGGTCGCTTTGAAAATCGCGCAAGCTGTCTACGAGCGAGGCTTCGACACTGATGGCGGACTGTTCTACGAAGCTGAACATGGAAAAATTACTATCGCAGAGAAGCACTGGTGGCCCCAGGCGGAAACTGTTGTAGGCTTTATCAATGCTTATCAGCTCAGTGGCAAGGAGTATTTCCTCGGAGCAGCCTTAGAATGCTGGCAGTTTATCAAGAGGGAGACTGTTGACCACGAGCATGGGGAGTGGTTCTCGCTGGCATTGGAAAAAGGCAGAGAGGCCTCCGCCTGGAAGGCGTCCGAGTGGAAAGCCCCCTACCATAACGGTCGAGCCTGTATCGAGAGCGTTAGAAGGCTCGAAGAGATCATCGAGCAGAGCCACTAAAAGCAATCCAACTATATTTCATAACACAGAAGAGGTAATGGGATGGACAGGCAGTCATTCGACAGCAAGTCGACAACGCTTTCCGAAAAGCATGAGACCCTGATCGGACAGAAGAACCAAAAAGCCGAACATGGCAACGGCATATTCGACCGATATGTCCACCCTATCCTGACTGCAAATCACGCGCCGGTCTTCTGGCGTTACGATCTGGACTATCAAACGAACCCACATCTGATGGAACGACTTGGCATAAACTGTGTTTTCAATCCCGGCGCAATTGGGCTTAATGGAAGGTTTTATCTTGTCGCTCGAGTTGAAGGGGCCGACAGAAAATCATTCTTCGCAATTGCTGAAAGCAAATCAGGCGTGGACAGGTTCCGTTTCTGGGACTACCCGGTGGTTATGCCTGAGACAGCCCAGCCGGATACGAATGTTTATGATATGCGCCTCGTTAAGCATGAGGATGGATGGATATATGGCCTGTTTTGCACCGAGAGAAAGGACCCCAACGCATCTTGTGAAGACACATCATCGGCTGTCGCACAATGTGGAATCGCTCGAACCAAAGACCTAAATACGTGGGAAAGGCTCGCTGATTTGAAAACGCCATCACCACAGCAGCGAAACGTTGTGCTCCACCCCGAGTTTGTAAATGGCAAATACGCATTTTACACCAGACCCCAGGATGGATTCATCCAGGCCGGCACCGGCGGAGGAATAGGCTGGGGACTGTCCGATTCGATCGAAAATGCCTGTATCACAGAGGAAACGATAGTCGACGACAGGCAATACCATACGATAAAGGAATCCAAGAACGGACTCGGTCCCGCTCCCATCAAGACTAAAAAGGGGTGGCTTCATTTGGCTCACGGCGTAAGGAATACGGCCGCGGGTCTGCGTTACGTGCTCTATCTGTTCCTGACGAAGCTCGACGAGCCTAACGTGATAATCCATCAGCCAAGCGGATATCTCCTGGCGCCGCAAGGCGAAGAACGAGTTGGTGACGTATCTAACGTAGTATTCTCAAATGGATGGATAGCCACAAGCAATGGAGAAGTATATATCTATTACGCCTCATCCGACACCCGGATTCACGTCGCCACATCCACGATGGACAGGCTTCTCGATTACGTTATTAATACCCCTGAGGACCCTTTGCAGTCGTACGCTTGCGTGCAGCAGAGAATTGCCTTGATACAGAAAAACTTGCAGATAATGGACAGTGGCGATTGATCGTCTATTGCGTCCTGAGCACCAGCGCCCCGGTCGGGCACGCCTGTGCACAATCGCGTGCTGCGATCTTGAGGCCCTCTTCGACTGATTTACCGAACGGCACCGCAACCTTAACATTGAAGCCCCGCCCGACAAATGCAAATCCAAGCTTCTCGCCAGCTTTAGCGGCGATCTGAATACACAGGCCACAATCTATGCACTTGCCTGGCTCATAGATAATATCCGCATGATTGGCATATTGAACGAAGCTCTTGCGAACGGATTTAAATTCGGTAGCTTTAGCATCATACTGCCCGGCATACAATCTAAGCTTGCATTTGTCTGGCTTCCTGCAATCGCAATGCAAACATCGCCTGGCTTCATTGACAGCTTGCTGATCTGTGAATCCATTATCTGGTGAAGATGGTGACACTCGCTCGGACCTGCTAACTGATGCGAGAAAAGGCTCTTTTTCTTCATCTTCGATCTTGCCTATGCGAGTATTAAACACTTTAGCCGGGCCCGCCACCTGCTCGCCTGCTAAGTATTGTAATATCGAAACAGCCGCTTCCTTGCCATCGCCAACCGCTCGAACTGCAAGCTTTCGATTGCGAATAACACCTCCGCCTGCAAACACGCCTGGCATATTAGTCTGATACGTTTGAGTATCCACAACAGGACCGCCGGCCTTAATTTCGAGGCCAAGAGCTTCTGCATCAGCGGTTTCGAGTTTACCACAGCCTACGAATATAGCATCGAAGTCTTGGTATAAATCCTTCATTGAGATTGATTTGCCAACCTTGACATTACTCTTGAGTTGGACGCCAATAGCAGTAATTTGCGATATTTCCTTTTCCAGCACATCCCGTGGCAGAGATTTTTCCGAAACTCCATATCTCAGCATCCCACCTGGATTTTCGCGCTCGTCGAAGATCGTGCAGGCAAGCCCCTGCTGCTGAAGGTAGTAAGCAGCCGAAAGACCTGCAGGACCGGCGCCGATAATCGCCACACGTTTACCTGAAGCAGGCTTACACTTTGGCTTATATGGTTTATCCGACTGCAAATCAACATCGGCAACGTAACGCTTCAGCAGGCAGATAGAAACTGCCTGGTCGATAGCCGACCTTCGGCAGGTCTTTTCGCATGGGGCGGGGCAGATTCTACCCAGAACCGCAGGCAAAGGAATATCCTTTTTGACGGTTTCAATCGCATCGCGCAGTTGGCCCGATGCAATCTGGCGAATCATTAGCGGGATATTCATCCTCGCAGGACATGTCACTTGGCAAGGCCCCAGGCAATCGCCTAAGTGATCGCTTAGTAGCAGCTCCAAAGCGGTCTTTCGCGCGTCGAGAACCTGTTCGGTATCCGTATGGACTTTCATCCCCTCGAAAACAATCGTTCCACAGGCCGGAACGAGTCCGTTCTTGCCTTCGATCTCAACAACACAGACCATACAACTGGTGGAAGGCTCGTACCCTTTCAGAAAACACATTGTCGGGATTTCTATACCGAGTTTCTCTGCGGCGTCCAAAATCGTGACACCATCGGGGACTTGAACTTCTCGATTATCAATAGTCAATTTGGGCATTGTTACTGAACCTTGACAGCGCCCACAGGGCAAACACCTTTGCACGCCCCACAGCGAACGCATTTTTCCGTATCAATTTCGTGTACCTGATATGGCAAAAACTCTATCGCCCCAACGGGACAGCCCTGGGCACACAGCGTGCAGCCTATGCAGTCGTCGGTTATCGAATATGTGATAAGGGCTTTACATTTGCCTGCCGGGCATCGCTTTTCAATGTGAGCTTCGTACTCGCTCCTGAAGTACTTGAGCGTCGAAAGAATCGGATTAGGCGCTGTTTTGCCCAATCCACACAAACTCGAACTTTTGACCATTTTCGCAAGATGTTCGAGCTTGTCGATATCAGCCTTCGTACCCTCACCCTTGCATAATCTTTCCAAAATATCGAGCATACGACGGGTTCCGATCCGGCATGGCGTACACCTGCCGCACGATTGATCCTGAGTAAATTCAAGGAAGTACCTCGCTATTTCCACCATGCAATCTGTCTCATCGAGAACCACCATCCCACCCGAACCCATCATTGCACCAAGTGAGGTCAGGCTCTCATAGTCAACAGAGGCGCCGGCTTGTTCGGCGGGGATGCAACCTCCGGATGGACCACCAATCTGCACCGCCTTGAACTTGAGGCCGTTGGCAACTCCGCCTCCTATATCCTCAACGATTTCACGAATCGAGATACCCATCGGCACCTCAATCAGACCACCTCTGTTAATTTTTCCAGCCAGGGCGAATACTTTGGTCCCTTTGCTTGAACCTGTACCAAGTCGAGCGAAAGATTCAGGCCCATTTCGTATTATCCAAGGAACCAATGCGTACGTCTCCACATTGTTAATCAGGGTTGGCTTGCCCCATAGCCCCTTTTGAGCCGGATAAGGCGGCCTCAACGTAGGCATACCTCTGCGGCCTTGAATGCTTTGCATCAATGCGGTCTCTTCACCACACACAAACGCTCCGGCTCCGGCAACAATCTTCAGGTTAAGAGAAAATTCGCTGTCCATAATAGAGTCGTCAAGCAGGTTGCGCTCCTTACACACATCAATAGCCTGCTGTATTCGCTTGAGCGCCAGCGGGTACTCGGCTCGTATATACAAAAAGCCTTCCGAGGCGCCCACTGCATGAGCCGCGATAGCCATACCCTCTAAAATGCGAAATGGATAAGACTCCATGAGCATTCGATCCATAAACGCGCCGGGATCGCCTTCGTCGCCGTTGCATATTATGTACTTTTTATCTGACTGACTTTTTTTCACTGCAGACCATTTCAGGTGCGTTGGGAAACCCGCCCCTCCCCTGCCTCGAAGGCCACTTTGGCCTATTTCCGAAATCGTAAGTTCGGGATCATTTCGGCTAAGGCACTTCTCCAGAGCAGAGAAGCCGCCTTTGCGTAGATACTCATCGAGGTCCACCGGGTCCATGTCTCTGCAGTGTTCGGTGGCAATGTGAACCTGCCGGCTTATAAAATCAGCCACATGTTGATCTCTTACATCTATGGAGTATCGCGTAACGGGCCTCCAGGCTTCATCGCTAAGCAACCTGTCGAGTGCTCCCGACAGGTGATTCCTGAACCTCTGCCTCATCTGCTTTGGCTGAAAATGCCTCAGTAGAATAGCCTTGGCGTCTCCAGGCTCCACTCTGGCGTAGAGGAAGGACTTCTGATTTGGCAGGACCACCTCAAGCAGCGGCGTTTCAGAACACATGTGTACGCATCCAACGCTTTTGATGGGAACACAGACACCCGATTCGTCTATCGCCTGTATGAGCGCCTTATACAGCCTGCCGGTACCCCTAGCCACGCAGCACGAATCGAGCCCGATGCGTATTTCGCCACCGGTTGATTGTTCTTCGTCGATATGTGAATATTTTTGCTTGCCCGTCTCTGATTGTTGATAATGCAAAAAGTCGTCCAGCACACTCCCAACGGTATCCGGTGTAAGATGGCCGTAAGTGACTGTGCCTATCTGCACAGCAGGGGCCAGGGTGCAGCAGCCCAGGCAGGCGATCTTTTCAACGGTAAATAGCTTCTCGGAATCCGTATCCTCTCCTTCTTTGAGGCCGAGATGCTCTCGAAACGCATCATATACCCCGGTAGCGCCTTTTACATGGCAGGCTGTCCCGACGCATACGTGGATTATATGCTTACCGATTGGGCTGTGCCGAAACTGGCTGTAAAAACTTGAAACGCCTGAAATTGCTGCGGGCGTTATCTCCGTTAATTCACAGACCCGCTCCAATGCTTCCTGAGGCAGATAACCATAGTGGCCCTGTATAGTCTGGAGAATCTCCAAGACTTTCTCGGGTCCGGCGCCAATTCTCTCGACGCCCCTGTCTACAAATGTCAAATCCAACTCTTCCATTATTCAGTCAATATTCCCGCTAACTATGGATTGGCGATTTCTCCCCCTATGCAATAGAAGTTCTTGCTGCCGCGAATATATATCCGTCCATCTGAAAAGGCAGGCGAAGCATAGCATTTCTCGCCAAGCTCACACTTGGTTATTTCTTTATACTCAGCCCCCGCCTCAATGATGTACATGATGCCTTTTTCACTTAAAAGATAGACCTTATCACCCACTAGGCTTGGCGAAGCCTTGAAGCTCTCTCTATAATCGTGCTCGTAGAACAATTTGCCATCTTTGATATCGTAGCATGTGATGAAGCCTTCACTTTCCTGCATTAAAATGAACTTGCCGTCACTAACAGGGCAACAAATATCCGGAGCGCCATCCTCCATACGCCAGGCAATATGAGTCTCGGTCACGTTTCCTTTGCCGTCAGGTTTGACCGCAACAAGCTGGGAATAAGGTTCGATAGCAAAGACAAGTCCCCCTGCGTAAATAGGAGACGGCGCCACATCGCCTGCAACACACTCGGCCCGCCAGATTTCAGAGCCATCGGCCGGGTTATACGCCATAACCCAGGGATCACCAACCGTGATGAGCTGGGGCTGGCCGTTGACATCTACAATGATCGGGGATGTCCATGAGTTCGCGACAGGCCTGGTAGCTTCCCAGGCAAGGTCACCCGTGGCGCCATCAAAGGCGAGCATTTTCGACATCTCAGATTCCGCATCCGCCTGGTCAAACTGAACCAGAAGCAGGTTCTTATACATTTCGAGCGAAGAGGCATATCCGTATGCATTATCGGGAATGCCAAGGCTTTTCTCCCAAAGCTTTTTCCCTTTGTAATTAAAACAAGCAAGGTCGCCCGTCGTGAAAATCACGTAAGCCCGCTGTCCGTCTGTCACCATTGTATTGGAGGCGTAACCAGTGTCCTCCATTACTTCGAATTCTTCGTCCTCCTCTTTGGGAAGCGTCATAGTGACATTTCCGGTCCATAGCAGATCGCCTGAACCGGCATCGAAACAGAAGACCTGAAGTTTTGTTTTATCACCCCCTGAAAAGAAAATCCTATCGCCCCAGACAACAGGTGAATTATTCCCAGACAACGGCACTTCGCTCTTCCATACAACGCCCTCACCTGATTTGCCGTCCCACTTAGTCGGAATATCGGTATAACTACAGATCCCGGCGCCACCCGGGCCTCGGAATCGATACCAATTCGCAGCATATTCCTCCATCGTCGGTGGGGGCAAAATCGCAGGCTCGTCCTCTTCTTCTACGGCCAATTTCATCGTTGGGCTCGTGATGAGAAGCACAACGACAAAAGCCGCAAAAACCAGGCAAAAACCTGCAATGGCCCATCTGCCCCATAAAGCCTCCAGAATCTGCCTCTGTCGTTTGTCGGGTTGGGGCCCTGGCTTTGGGACCTCATGAACCAAAAATATTCGAGCAACCAGACCGCAAAGAAACACAATGACTCCGACAAGCAGCATGTGTGCTCCCACATGCGAGAACTGCCATCGCCTCAAATTGTTTTGCCGAAAGTCCAGATCGAGCCGGCGGATCGTCTCCAACAACCGCTCGTTGCCGGGCTGCTCCTGCGCCAGAAGTTTCAGCTCCTCCATTTGTACTTCCAACGTGCTTTCAGTCAGTTTCGTCTGCGTGTAATTGACAAGAAGCACAACAATTACAATCATAGAAAAAACCGCGGCAACGATGGAGATTGCTGATGCACATAAACGCCAACGATCTATAATCTGCTTTTTCTTCGCTTTGTCTTCTGTGTCGGTTTTCATAAGCTGTTACCAACTACCTCCCGCTCCTTTTTAAGTCTAAGATGTTCTTTCGGGCAGTACTCGAAGCACCGGCCGCACGCAAAACACCCTGCCTGGTCCGCCTCGTAATCCGTCCTTTTTCTCCAGAGGCCCAACGTAATCAACTTCAGGCCGGCTATCAATCCGATAAAGCCGCCGAAGAACCACCCTCCGAACCTGAACTGAGATCGAATATCAGATGCTTCAGCATAGAGGTCCTCGACAGGCTTTCCTATAGCCCTGAAAGCATCGCTTGCATCAATGGCATCCTCTACCTGACCGGTATTTTCCAGATATACCCGCTCAGCCAGTCTGACAGTGGCGTGTGCGCGAGAAGTCACCGGGCTAAGACGAGAACCCACAAATCCCAGAACAAGCACAAGAACAGGCAAAAGAATCAACTGGAGACTCAGTCGCTTTTTACTCCTGGCGTACTCAGTCGCAGGCCAATCCGCTGTTGGCGTTTCGATTGCCCCGAACGGACACGCATCCTCG
>CAZYMD010000064.1:9119-24495 GCA_964649005.1 uncultured Pirellulales bacterium | reverse complement strand
TTTTATGATTCCATAAGAAACCGTTCGCCAGATATCACGCTTCTATAGGGCCTAGACAGAATGCCCGAAAGCGTAAAAAATACCATAGTTACATCATTGCAAGAAGAGAAAGTATTTGACTGTCTCGAAGGATGGTCGGGCTATAACAATACAGAGAACTTGCTGCGAGTTTTCCCTGTACCGTTGGTCCCACAAACGTCGTTTGTAGTGTTGATTGGCTACCATAATTATAATACCTTAACCTCTGCCGAAAACAAGCGCGGTGGTTCAATCAGCGCCGGTCTTCCATCATTCTACACGGTAGTGGTATCAGCATACTCATCTGTACTCGCGGCGGCAGCTGAAGACAAGATGGAAACTGCCTTGAGGATTTTTGGACACGAGACTGGACAGTTGACAGCTGGATTGGCTAGCTTGAGGATGGTATACCTGGAAAAGGGAGAAGATGTTAGGGAACTCTCAAAAGAGAAAGCTGAGCAAATATGTGAAGATATTGAAGGCTATGTACATCAGCTGATACTACTGTCCAAACAAGCAAAAATACTCCTATCGGCACAGTTAGAGGAGCGAAGGCTATTTTCAGCGCACGATGAGCTACTTCCGAAGTGGAGGAGCACTTACCGTCTAGAAAGCAAAAAGAAGATACTCGAGTTTGTGATTACTGAGCCGGAGAGTGCGGAAGAAGCTGAGGTATATGGGGATCATGATCTTCTTGAACAACTAATCTATAACCTTGTGAACAACGCAGTCAAGTACTGTCACAGAGGTACAAAAATCCAGCTAGAATGCACTGGCCATACGCTGAAAGTAACCAACTACGGGCTAAAACTTGAAGGGAATCCGGTTTACGGATTATATCAGCGAGGACTTAATGTTACAGGCATCGAGGGCCTAGGGATTGGCCTATTCCTTGCCAAGGAAATAGCAGTTGCTCATGGAGGAACTATATCAGATACCTGTAAGTGGGTCTCGAATTTTAACGTCCCACTGATAGAACCGTACATAAATGCAAGGATTTTGAGGGGAGATGATCCCTTCATTAAGAAGCTGAAAGATGAGTTGCGTAGACTAAAGAACTCCGGAAGGTTCTCTCAAGTGGTTGCAACAGGTAAGAAGGGAGGCCAGAAATACTCGAATCCAACGAGAAGAGAGTTGATCAATAAGATAAAAGCGGAAACATATGAGGTAACATTCTTAGTAGAGATCCCTTGTAAGGAGTGAGACAAAATGAACGTGTTAGTGCTTGAAGATCGTGGATCCGTGTCGTTCTATCTGGAGGAAGCATTAGTTGCAGAAGGGCACGAAGTTTTCGCTGCATTCAATATCAATGACGCGAGAAGCCTCTTTGAAGACAAACCAATTGACTGCATTATTGAAGACCTTAACATGAGCCCTGATGGTCTTGAGCCTAAAGAAATCAAAATGACACAATCTGGAATACTCACAGGATGGATATGGCTCCGAGAACACGTATTGAAGAAGAAGGATTGGATGAGTAATCGCACGATCATCTACAGCGAATATTTGCCCCAGCTCAGAGAATATGCCAGCGAAAAAGACTTACGTGGAATCAGAACTGTGGCCAAGAGAGGCAGCACAAATCCTACAAAGGAACTGCTCGGTTATGTAAGAGAAATTGCTAAGACAGTAAAGCGGAAGGAAGAAAGATGAGAAAGAAGAATGGAACTTTACGTCAGAGAATTTTCAGTGTGATTCTGACATGCACAATTATACTCGTTATTGGGGTAGTAACTTTTGTGGTGCTCGCAGCTTTCTGGGAACTCGAGTCAGCAAGCGAAAAAATAAAAAGCCTTTTTGTGGCTTCAACTGAGAGCCTTCAAAATACAGAAGTTGGCGAGGATCAAAAAGAAGTTACAGAGAGTTATCTAGAACGAATAAAGGCAGCTTGTACTGAGGCTTTGCAGGCTCACACGACATCATTTTTATTCCAGATATTCTCTGTTGCGCTTCTATCTGGAGGGAGCTACTTGATATTGCGCTATAAGAAAGAAGTAGAACAATCACAAGGAGATGTACATGACTTAAGGAGGCAAGTTAGTCACATGGGCGAATATGCTGGTAGCACAACTGCTTCAGTAGCTCTTGCTATCCACGCTATGACAGCAGTTCAAACAGCTTATTTTCGCTCGAGTAGCGAGGACAGCGTTGCCTTTACAACTGAAATCTCGCTTGCGCGGGAACTTCTTCTCGAGTTCAAGAAAGTTCTAACTATGGCAAAAGAGGACAAGTGTGGAATGGATGAGTCGCAACACGCGATCCTCCTCGATCAAACTAGAAATATACTGGAAACAGTAAAAAGGATCGCAAAGGATCCGGATAAAGACGTACGATACTTGCTTGAGACTGCTACAGACTGCGATCGACTATTGAAGACTTCTGACTTTGTAAAACGTCACAAAAGCATGTTGAGCAATGTTGGTAAAGAGTATTTCGCGAGATCAGACATACATTCAAGGGGAATCGGAACATTCCAATTTTCAGTTAGTGCTTGACAACATGGGGAATACTAATTGTCTACTGCGCTACGGATTGGTATTATTTCGGATTGCTGAAGAGGTATTGCGTTGTGTGCTGGTGTGGGTTGGTTTTAGTGGAACGGTTAGGGACATTGACTTGAAGGTTGTTTTGAGGAGGCCATCGGTTATTGAGATAGTTGGATAAAGGCTTGAATCGGGGGATAGGTTCTGGGTTCCCGCTTTCGCGGGAATGACATCAAATGGAGCGGAGATAACAGGAGTGGAGGGGCCAGGATCAGGATTCTGGGTAGTCGTTTTTGCGGGAACGATGAATAGGGTGAAGGCGACGGCGGCTTTCTGGATTTTGTTGAAGTTGAATTTTTTGTTTGGGCCGGAGTAGAGGATTATGTCTATGGTTGCTTTGCTGGATTCCTTATTTGTTTCGAAATGGATTGGGTTGTTGTCGAAGGTGGCGTAAGGGACGTTAAAGGTGCACTGAACCTGGGCGGAAGTGATGAGCCATTTTCCGTTTGTTATTTTGGGGTTGGGATTTGTTAGAGATTGCTTTCCCGGCGCGCCGGGACTCGCAATGACGGAGGGGGAAGGCTCAGAATTAGGATTCTGGATTCCCGCCTGCGCGGGAATGACAGTAGGTGGAGCGGGAACGACAGAGGGGGAGGTGAGTAATTTATTATTTACTATTTGCGAATTACTATTGGGTAGAGAATCCTTTGCTTCGTCCCTAAGGGACAAGCTCGCAACGACGGAGGGGAGAGGGTTATTTGACGAAATTTGGTTGATATCCAGATTTTCTACTGCTCCTTCGAATTCCAGTCTTAGGCGGAGGTCTTTGGCTTTTATTGTGGCGTCTTTGAGGCGGTCGAGGGAGATGTGGGTGTCGCCTCGGTCGGTGGCGAAAACTACGGCGCCGAGGATGTCTGCTTTGTCCTGGACAGTGAAGATACTGGCGCTGGAATAGTCATAGTCATCGTGAAGACAGCGGATGCGCATTGAGACGACGCCTTTGTCGGTTTTCCAGTAGGCGAGCAGTGGGCGGCGCTGATTCCAGAGGTCGCCAATATTGACCGACGCGAAGGCGAAATCGGGGTGCAGGTAGGTTGTGCCTACGATGTCGTGTTTGCCCGCGCCGGCTTTTTGGAAGGTTTCGATTTCCAGTCTTGGTTCGGGCAGATCGGTGAAATAGTGGAAGTAGTCTTCGGGGCACTGTGCGCGGAGGCTGTGGGCGTCGAGAGACTGCCAAGCCTGCTCTTCGGGCATGAAAGTGATTCGGCCTTCAGTCGCTCTTTGGATGAAGGCACGCGTGCTCGAGCGCAGCAGCGTGGAATACGACCGGCTGTGCGGGCCCGCCCACTGGCGGGTCGGCGGGTGGAAGTGGCGTGCGAGATGGAGCCATGCGAAGCGATTGAGTTTTTCGAGCAGAGGCCTGGACTCGGGGTCTTCGATCTGCGTGATCATGCGTGTGATTTCGTCGATGGCGACGACGGTGTAGGTGGGGCTGTTGTATTCTGAGAAGGAACCTTTTTCTGTGGTGTAGTCCCAGAAGCGGTGCAGACGGGAGCGGCCGTAGTCGAGCAGGTCAGGGTCATTGAAGAGTTCGCCTGCTGAGAGGGTAACGTACGCGCCCATCAGGGCGATGTTGGTATAGCCAGGGCCGACATTGCGGCGTTTGATCGAGCGGGCGGCGTGGATGATCGAATCGGGGACAGACTGTTGCACATCTGCGGGCAGGCGGTACAGGTGTTCCCGGGCGACCTGGAGTAGCTGGGTGCCACAGAAGTCGGCCCAGTTCCAGTCGGGCGGGGACATTTTATCCAGCGGCTCCTCGTAGAACCAGGACCATATGCCGTAGGTGCGGCTGTCGGGGTTCTGGTCCTGGAGGGAGATGACCTTGCGAAGGATACCGACGGCGCGTTCGAGGCGGTCGGGCGAGCCTGCATTGAGCAGTGCAACGGCATAGTTGAGCGAGTCGCGGGTGGGGTGGACGAAGCCGCTTTTGAGGGTTGTGTGGTAGCCGGGAGAGGAAAAGGGCCGACGGATCATTTTTTCGTTGGGGTCGTAGCGGGCGTCCTGGGAGGCGAGGGCCCGAAAAAATGCTGCTTTTCGTGATTGAGAGGGGGGCAAGTCGGCTGCCTGGGACAAAGTCAGGCATAATAGCAGCAATATAGTTACAGGTACGAGGCGAAAGCAATTCATCGAGGTTGCTCCTTTTGTCGATAAACCAATGTCACGGACAGTCTGAAGTGTTATAATACCTGGAATGGAGGTTCGGGTCCAATCGTTTAGGGGGTATAGGAGGGTGTTGGAACGAGCGTGACGTGTAGACATGCGTCTGCTGTTGGCTAAGTGTAATCGGGTTTGCGCGAGTTAGCTGCATATCTGAGACGCAGGTGTGGTGGAAGATTCCTGTGGCATAGTGTCTTTGATGTGTCCCGATGACTAATGGGGGTAAGTATAGGTAATGGTCAGCAAGGCAACTTTGATCGAACTACTCGACGATGACAAGTTCAACAATATCGAAAGTACGTTTCGCAAGCATTTCGGGCTTGGGATCGAGACATCTGACAGCAAGGGTGCGATAATTGAGGGCCTTTGCAGTGGGGATTGTCTTCCTGAATTTTGCAGGACCGTACGCGGGACATCCGAAGGCGAGAAACGGTGCAGGCAAGAGAGGCTGCGGAGCATGGGGGCGGCGAGCGAGACGGGCCAATCCTATACGACGGTTTGTCACGCGGGCATCGTCATGGCGTGTGTGCCCATGATGGACAGGGACAGGCCGTTGGGCGGGATGTTTTTCGGGCGGTGTTTGTGGGAATCGGTGACGGAGGCGCTGACCGTTGACATCAGGAATCGCGGGCGGGATATCGACGCAGACGAGGATAAGCTAGTTATGGCTCTGGAGGAACTGCCGGCGATTAAGGGCAAGAAGATTCACGAGGCTTCGAGCTTTTTATTCGATCTTCTGTACGAGGTGAGCGGGCTGGACCCGCGGGTGATTCGTTGGCGGCAGGAGCGTTCGCAGCAGCAATCTCAGATCGGGCAGTTCATTCAGGAGCGCAAGAAGCTTGGCACGAATTGGCAATATCCCCTGGAGAGCGAGCGGGAGCTGATGGGCAAGGTGAAGATCGGCGACCGGACAGGGGCCAAGGAGATTCTCAATTCGATATTGGGTACGGTGCTGCTGGCGGATCCTGGGGACCTTGGGATACTCAAGGCAAGGCTGCTGGAACTGTTGAGTATTTTGAGCCGGTCGGCGGTCGAGGGCGGCGTAGCAATAGATGTGATGCTGGAGAAGAACCTCGGGTACGTGAACAAAGTGATGGAGATCGACAACCAGGAGGATTTGTGCGTTTGGATCAGCCGGGCGCTGGATGAGTTTATCGAGCTGGTATATTCGTCGCAGGACGCGAAGAAGGTGACACAGATTCGGCCGGCGATCAACTTTATCGACGCGAATTACGATAATCCAATAATGCTGGGGGAGGTGGCGAAAGCGTCGCACTTGAGCGTATCGCGGCTGGCGCATCTGTTCAAGGAGCAGATGGGAATTACGATTATCGAGTATCTGACAAGCGTGCGGATCGAGCGGGCGAAGGAGCTGCTGCTGGGGACGGAGCAAAACTGCACAGAGATTTGCTTCGAGGTCGGGTACAACAATCAGAGCTACTTCACGCGGACGTTCAAGAGTCTGGTGGGGATGACGCCGAGCCAGTTCAGGGCGAGGAACAGACGGGGCAAATAAAGGCACAATAACACGCAGACCAGATGTCTGGCTTCACTTCGTTTCATTAAGGCAGACAAACCACGCGCAGGCCACAATCTCATTTTGCCTTATCCACGTGATCGGCCGTACTTAATATCGGTCAGTATGCGTTTTGCTCACAAATTCTCGATAGCAGACTGTATTTAATCGGTGCTTTCATTAGCTGGAATGAATCCTTAGAATCGATGTAGTTGGTCAGGATGGTTTTTTCGAAAGGATGTGCTATGAAGGCGAAGAAGTGTTTGAGCGTGGCGGTTTTTGTTTCGATTGTTGCGGTTCTGGTGGGGCAGGCGTTCGTGATGGCGGAGAATTCGGAAAAGACGGCGGCGAAGAGCAAGCTTGCAGTGGTTTGGACGAGCGGGGATTCGGAGGTCGCGCACAAGGTTTGCTTCATGTACACGAACGCTGCCAAGCGGGCGGGATGGTTCGATGAGGTTCTGCTTATTGTGTGGGGGCCTTCGTCGCGGCTGCTGGCGGGGGACAAGGAACTTGAGGCGAAGGTCAAGGCAATGATTGAGGGCGGCGTTGTGGTTCAGGCCTGCGTGTCGTGCGCGGATATGTATGGGGTGGCCGAGTCGCTGCGGGCGATGGGGATCGAAGTCAAGCCCATGGGCAGCCCACTGTCTGATATTCTCAAGGCGGATTGGAAGGTGCTGACGTTTTGAGCGATTAGCGAGTCGTTCAATAGCAAAATCGGGAGATTATCGCGTCAGGGCATGGATTCAGCATAAGTCAGAGAAATTTCTTGCAGAATGGCCTGATTTGTGGTACTATTTTTGCCAAGTAAGGCTGAAGGGCAGGCATAGCGGTTTTTTTTATATCTTTGCCAGTCATTGTAATTCATACTTACCTTCATACCCGCCTGCCTTGGGCAAGCTTCTTATTTCTGTGCGCCAAGTTTACTGAGCCATTGGGACGTTTTCGGTGATAGATCGGCAACTTAGGACGCCCGTTTGACTCGTAGCTGCAAAAAGCAGATTTACTGCTCTATACCGTAATACATTCGCTTGCATACTGTGGAGGATTGCGAAAATGAAGGCGGTAGTGGTTATTGGGATTATTGCGGCGCTGGTAGTACCATCTACAGTGTCAGCCGAGATTCGCACTGTGCCCGGTCAGTACGACACAATTCAGGCGGCGATTGACGCGTCAGGCAATGGGGACGTGGTGATCGTCGCCCCTGGGACGTATACAGGTGACGGAAATCGAGATATCGACTTTCTGGGCAAGGCGATTACCGTTCGTAGCACAGATCCAAACGATTGGGCAGTCGTAGAGGCCACAATAATCGACTGTAATGGCGCCCAAGAGAGTCCCCATCGGGGCTTCAAGTTCCATAATGGAGAAACAAGTGACTGCATCCTCGCAGGTCTGACCATCATTAACGGTTACGCCCCACAAGATATAATCGATGATGTTGGCGTAGAGGTTGGTGGTGCAATTCTCTGTAAAGGGTGCTGCCCGACAATAGCAAAGTGTATCTTAAGGAATAACTACGCCCAGGAATCCGGAGGGGCAATTTTCTGTTGTGACGGAAGCAGCCAACTTATTAGCCATTGTCGTGTGGAGCTTAATAGGGCCGAGAAGAACGGAGGAGGCATTTGTTGTGAATCGAGCAAGGCAGCTATTGTGCATTGTCTAATTTCTCGCAACAGGGCATATCAGGGTGCGGGTATATACACCAAAGACGAAGATACCATTCTCGAAGGCTGCATTTTCGCCAAGAATGACAGCGAGATGTTCGATGGCTGGGGCGGAGGATTATCCACCACCAGTGCAGTTGTGGACCATTGCCTGTTCTGGTTAAACGAAGCTAAATACGGAGGTAATATACATATATGGGACAAATCATCCCAGGTAACGAATTGCATCCTGGACAACGGGACTGCATCTCATGGCTGTGATGTACTCGTGAGCGATGATGGAGAGGCCACTATTGAATATTGTGTCATCCTAAGAGGTAAAAATAGCCTTGAATCATACAACTCCGGTACACTGCATTTGGGTAACGGAATTCTCTTCAATATGGATCCTTATTTAACGAACATTATTGGTGGCGATTTCCACCTCATGTATTTCTCACCCTGCCTTAATGCCGGCGATCCCAATTATATTTCAAATGGCGCTGTGGATATGGACGGTGATCCCCGAGTGTTGGACGGAAGAACGGACGTCGGTCCGGATGAGCGAAGCCTGGACAGGCCTATTCTGCAAGTCGAGTCCTCGCCGTTTTATTTTGAGATTCGTAAAAACGGATATGATCCCAACACGGGCGAATTCAAAATAAGAAACAATGGAATTGGTACGATGAATTGGAGCGTTAATGGTGATTTCGCCGGCCTTAACATATCCCCTACCAGCGGCACAACAAGTACGGAAGTTGATACGATTCATTTCGCTATAGATGACTCAGTACTGGAACCCGATCATTATGTGTATTCTTTGGAAGTCCAGGCTCCTGATGCGTTGTGGTCTTACTGGATGGTCCAAATAGTCATAGACATCAGAGACGACGACGGAGTGTTAAGTGTTCCTTCCGAATATATAAGCATAAAGCAAGCTCTCGACGCCGCGATTGATGGTGAGACTGTTATCGTCTCACCAGGAATCTATCGAGGGGATAATAATCGCAACTTGAATTTCAAAGGAAAGAGCATCGCGCTCAGAAGTATCGACCCATGTAACCTGGAAATCGTTAAGAGCACTATTATCGACTGCGAGGAATCAGGGCGTGGTTTCCACCTACGCACCGGCGAAGATTCCAATTCAGTGATTGATGGATTATCAATCATTAACAGCTTCTACAACTATGGATCTGCTATTTATTGTTATAAGAGCAGCCCAACGATCAATCACTGCCTGATTTACAATAACAGGACCGGCAAACAGGATGGCGGCACTATCCTGTTTAGAGATAGCAGTGCGGTCATGAAGAACTGCATGATTTATGACAACCCCAGTGGTTACTCTGGTATCTACTGCGATAACTCCGGCGCCACTATTTTAAATTGTACAGTAACGGACAATGGTGGATACGGGCTCACAACTTTTAATGGCGGCAACAATTACATTTCCAATTGCATCTTCTGGAACAACAAGAAGATTGGCCTTAATAACAGTTATGGCAGTGTCGAGTACTGTGACGTCGAGGGAGGATATCCAGGGGAGGGTAATATAGATATCAATCCGAGTTTTTTGAATCCGGATAACGATGACTACCATCTGGCTCCTGGATCTCCATGCATAGATGCAGGCGATCCTTGTGATATTTCCGGTGTTTCTGAAACCGACATCGATGGCGAGATGCGTATAATCGGAGAGGGATTAGATATCGGCGCCGACGAATACAATCCGGATACGCCTATATTGAGCGTCTGGCCATTGGAATTGCAGTTTTCGATTCCATTTGGCGGGCCGGACCCAGAAATGCAGATCGTCGAAGTCGCGAATCTGGGCGGAGGCTCTCTGGATTGGGTGGTTACTTCATCTCAAGAGTGGCTAAACGTCTTTTCATCACCAGATCAGCCTGGGCGGCTGAGTGTGGGTATAGACAGCAATAGCTTGCCTGTGGGGCAGTGTGAGGGTTTGATCACCATCTCTGATTCGAACGCACTTAATCCTTTGAACGAGGTTGCCGTATACGTCGATGTTCGCGAACCCGTGATTGCGGTAGAGCCCAACCAGTTTAGTATTACCGCTGCCAAAGGTGGGCCCAATCCCGAAGCTCAGAAGCTATCTATTTGGAACGCGGAGATAGGGACATTGGATTGGTCAATTCAGGAGGATTGCGAGTGGTTGGAAGTGTCGCCTGTATCTGGTCAATCGTCAGGTGAACGAGATGAAATCAGCTTACATATATACGCAGATGAACTGCCAGGAGGAGTTTACCAATGTGAAATTTTGGTATCGAGCACCAATGCCACGAACCCTCAAATAATTATCCCGGTCGAGCTGAGAGTCGATACGCCAGTTATCGATGTGTCTGATGAATGGTTGTACTTTTACTACGATGAGGGCGGGTGTTATCCTGAATCACATAACATCACTATTATAAATTCAGGCATCCAGACATTGAACTGGCATATCGAAACCGACTGTCCATATATCGAAATCGAACCAATGCAAGGTGTCTCAACAGGCAATGATAATATAGTTGCTGTTAGGGCGCTTCATGAAAAACTCGATGGCGATGATCACACATGCGTTCTGGACATCATTGACGCCAATGCAATTGATTACCTCAAGCAAGTTTTCGTGTCAATACATCGCAAACGCGCTCCATTGAACGTGCCCGAGCAATTTCCAAATATACAGAAGGCCATTGATACAGCAGTCGGTGGAGATGTCATAATCCTGGCGCCAGGGATCTACACAGGACCCGGCAATCGCGACCTGGATTTCAAAGGCAAGGCGATTACCGTTCGCAGCAGTGATCCGAACGATCCCAACATCGTCGCGGCTACTGTTATTGACTGCGACGGCTCTGAAACGGATCAGCATCGAGGCTTTTATTTCCATAACGAAGAAGAAACTGATTCAGTGCTCGCAGGCCTTACGATCACCAACGGTTTCATAGTAGAGGAAGGCGGTTGCGGTTGCTACTGTAACCGCAGCAATCCAACCATAAAAAACTGCACCTTCACCAGCCACATCACCGTGACAGGCGTCCACAACATAGTAGCATCAGGTGCTGCAATCTTTAATTACCATGCCAGCCCGACAATTCTGAACTGCACCTTCAAAAACAATGAATCCGAATACGGCCCGGCTATGGCCAACAGGCCCCAAAGTAATCCTATTTTAACCGGTTGTGTTTTTGAGAACAATTTAGCTTCCGGATACGGTGGAGCAATATACAACAGTATCGAAAGCTCGCCCATCATGACTGATTGCATCTTCACATCCAACACCTCAAGAGACGGTGGAGCGATCTATACCAGAATTGACAGCAGTCCTGTTATCACAAATTGCACGTTCACTTCAAACACGGCGGTAAGATATGGAGGAGCTTTGTACAACAACGAAAACAGCAACGCCATAGTGACCGATTGTACGTTTATTTCGAACGAGGCCGGAAGCGGCGGAGCGGTTTGTATTGGAGATTCAAACAATCCGACATTCGCGGGCTGCCTTGTCATGTACAACCGCGCAGAATCCAAAGGAGCAGGATTCTATAATGTAGGGGCCAGTCCGACGTTAATAAACTGTCTGATCGTAAATAACAAGTCAAGCAGATACGGCGGTGCGATGTCAAACGACAATCACAGTGATGTGATACTGACAAACTGTACTATTGCTTACAATTATGCCGAGAGTTATGTCGGAGGTATTCTCAACAACAGCTCCAATCCAATCATAACCAATTCCATCTTCTGGGGAAATGGCCAGCCCCCGCGTGCAGAACCATACGTGCATATTTCAGGAGGGGCTCCAGAAATCAGCTATTGCTGTATCGAGAATTTGCCGCCTGAGTTCGAAGGTTCAGGCAATTTCGAAACCAATCCTTTATTTGCCGATCCTGAGGCGAGCGATTATCACCTCAAGTCCCAGGGCGGCAGATGGGACCCCAACAGCCAGGATTGGATTCTGGATGATGTCACGAGCCTATGTATCGACGCAGGCGATATGGAATCGCTCTTTGGGCTCGAGCCCTTTCCCAATGGAGGAATCATAAATATGGGCGCCTATGGCGGGACTGCGGAGGCAAGCAAGTCGTTTTTCGGCCTGCCACTTTGCAACACGATGATACCAGGGGATATTAACGGAGACTGTCGTGTTGATCAAACCGACCTAATGCTTATGACAAAGCGCTGGTTGTCCGATTACACACCGGCGATGCCAGGGCTGGCAAGGAATCCCTCCCCAGCCGATGGTGCAACAAATGTCAAAGGGACAGCGATATTGAGATGGAAATCCGGTGCGGATACCACCTCGTTCGATGTTTATTTTGGGACATCCAGTCCGGGCGTTTTCCAGGGAAACCAGGTTGAGGCCGCTTTCGCCCCAACGCTCATGCCTGATACTATGTACTATTGGCGCATTGATGGGATCAACCGACACTGGAAGACAGCCGGAGAAGTTTGGCGGTTTACGACCGGGCAGGGTGAATTTCCACGCTGATAAAAACACCAGTTAGAGGAACTATCACGGCAAGTGAAACGTGAAGGGTAAGGATAATGAAGCGGAGAATAAGATTATTGGTGATTTTGATTGTGGTCGGAGTGGCCGGGGCTGCGTTCGCTGGACGGCTTATTACGGTCGATGACGACGGGCCAGCGGATTTCAATACGATTCAAGCCGCGATTGACGATGCCAATGACGGGGATGTAGTCGTTGTACAGCCTGGGACATACACAGGCGAAGGGAATCGGGATATCAGCTACAATGGTAAGGCTATTATGGTACGCAGCCTCGATCCGAATGATCCGGTTGTCGTGGCTACAACTGTAATAGATTGTCAGGGAAGCCTGAGCCAGCCACATCGCGCCTTAAGGTTTGACAATAGTGAAGGTCCAGATTCTGTGATATCGGGAATAACTATCAGAAACGGATATGGCCATGCTGAACAAGTCGGCTATCACTTCTTATCCTCAGGCGGAGCTATTTATTGCCGAGACGCAAGTCCCACAATCAACCGCTGTCGAATAATATACAACAAGGTGGGGCATATGGGCGGCGGAATCCTTTGTACGCGAAGCAATCCCAGAATCCTGAATTGCACCTTCGATGGCAACCATGCACATCATGCAGGAGCAATATGCAACGAAGAAAGCAATCCCATATTGCTGCGATGCACGTTCAATAATAACTCCGTCGAAGAACAGGGAGGGGCCATCGGTAATCTGTACGGCAGCAGTCCAACCATCAGAGAATGTTCGTTCACCAATAACTCCGCGCGAAGGGGCGGAGCTATAAGAAGCTACGATGAAGCTGCGCCCTGCATTGCCAATTGTCTGTTCAGCGGTAATACCGCAGAATATGGCTCAGCCATAGCCTGTGACGAGTGCGATCCGGTTCTCACTAACAGTTTTTTCACTGGCAACTCGGGCGGGAGTACCATTCTCAACAGTAGAGGTATACTCATAGTCAGGAACTGCACGATTGCCGGAAACACATCTCCGGCCATAAGCAACTACTACGGCGGAAGTCTGATACTCACAAATAGTATTTTGTGGAATAAGTCATACTCGCCTCCCGGCATTACTCTCTATGAAGGCAGCGGAGCAACAGTCAGTTACTGTAATATCCAGAAGGGTATGGCATCGATAAGCACTTTTGATAATAGCTGGTTTAACTGGGGCGATGGCAACATTGACGAGCCACCCCTCTTCGACGCCGCCGGCTATCATCTGTCAGCCAATTCTCCATGCAGAGACGCCGGCATGCCCGGCGACTACCTTGGCCAGACCGACATCGACGAGCAGCCTCGGCGCGCAGACAGCAGAATTGACATTGGGGCAGATGAGTATTCGTTGGCGCCGGCACAGGCATTTCTCGTACACCCGACACAAATTGAAGTAGCAACTGAGTTGGGCGATATCACCATGCATTCGGCGCCACTCCTGGCCATTGGACGTGGAGGCCCATCACTCGAATGCGTCATCAGCGAAGAATGCACGTGGTTGAGTATTTCTGATGCCCCCGGGAGACTGGACAACAGTACTTTTGTTTTCTCAGTGGATGTCATCATCGGAGCCATACCGCCAATGAAGCCAAGCTGTGAACTGAGACTGTCAGACAGAATCTCCACAGACCGTTTTGTTGCTGTACCTGTAACCGTTAACTTAATTCAGGGAGGACAACTTCATATTCCCGGAGATTTCATTACGATTCAGAGTGCTATCGATTCAGCCAGAGATGGCGACACGATAATTATCGCCGACGGAAGATACACCGGCCCGGGGAACTACAACGTAGACTTCAAGGGCAAATGTATCACTCTATGCAGCGCCAACGGTCCGGAGAATTGCATTATCGACTGTGAGCGGCAGAGTCGCGCCTTCAAATTTGAGAGCCTGGAAGATGCCAATACTGTTCTGGCGGGCCTGACCATAACCAATGGATACGAAAATGACGATGGAGGTGCTATTGTCTGCGAACAAAGCAGCCCGACCATAAGAAACTGCCGGCTGATCCATAATTCAGCTATAAGGGGCGGCGCAGTGAGGAACTATGACAGCAGACCCACGTTTGATAACTGCACTTTCTCAGATAATACGGCCAGAGACGGCGGCGGAGCGATGGACAACTATAATTCGCGTGGCGGTCCCATATCATGTTCTCCAATAATTATAAATTGCATGTTCTCAAACAATACGACAAAGTACAATGGTGGCGGTGCAATCCACAACTATGAAACATCCATTACAATGATTAGCTGTTTGTTTGAGGAGAACAAGGCCGAGTTATCCGATGGTGGCGCTGTCTACGATCGGGGTCCCAAATCAACATTTAAAGGTTGTGTCTTTCGTGGAAATACAGCACAAGAAAAGGGAGGAGCTATTCAGGTTTATAATAGCAGTCGTCCTAAGATGTCCAATTGCACCTTTATTGATAATGTCGCCGAAAAGTTTGGAGGAGCCGTATGCAGTGAAAGAAGCTCCTATCCGGAATTATCAAATTGTATTCTTTGGGGGAATAAAGCTTTGCAAGGGCAGGCATTAGCCGCAATACGCTTTGTATGGGGCACGTCGTACACGTCATGGATGAAAGTGAGCTACTGTGATATCGAAGGAGGATATGACCACGTGTACAGTGAAGCAGGATGCAGGGTAGACTGGGGTAGTGGGAATATTGTGGATTCTCCTCTTTTCGTTGATTATCTAAACGACGACTACCATTTGAAATCCGAAGCCGGTCGTTGGGACCAAAATAGCGATAGCTGGGTGCAGGATGGCGAGACCAGCCCATGTATAGACACGGGCGATCCGATGAGCGCTATCGGTCACGAACCGTTCCCTAATGGCGGTATTATCAACATGGGAGCGTACGGTGGGACAGCCGAAGCGAGCAAGTCATGGTTCGGCCAGCCTGTTTGTGAGGCAATTATTCAAGGCGATATCAACGGGGATTGTAAGGTTGATTTTAAAGATTGTGGTATAATGGTATTGCACTGGTT
>CAZYMD010000064.1:0-9019 GCA_964649005.1 uncultured Pirellulales bacterium | reverse complement strand
TACGATTCAAGCGGCGATTGACGATGCCCAGGCCGGGGATGTTGTGTCGGTCGCGGCGGGGACTTATGTCGAGAACGTTACGATGAAGGAGGGGGTGAACCTGGAAGGAGCGGGGGCGAGAGAGACGATAATCGCGCCTACGTCGTGGGATCAGGCTGTCGTGGTTGGAGCGAATGACTGCAGGATCAGTGGATTTAGTATCGTGGGCGATGCACATGAGGATATCGACGGGTTTCATTGCAACGGCGTTCAGGGATTCGAGATATCGCATAACATTATCAGGGACAATTCCTGGAGCGGGATCGACGCAACCGCATCGAGCATGGTTATTTCCAACAACTTGATAATTGGCAGTCGAATAGCTGGGATTTTCATTCGTTCGGAATCGCCCGAACCTTCATTGATTATCAACAACACGCTTTGGGCGAACCAGAACAAAGCCGACATTACGCTTTGGAACGGCGCATCGGCCGACATCGTCAACAACATTATGGAGGATATCAGCTTTCCAGACAGCACCGCGATTCTCGTACACAACGATATTCTGGCTATGAACGCCGGCGGAGGCAATATCTCAGCGGATCCGTTTTTTGTTGATCCCAACAATGGCGACTATCATTTGAAATCACAGGCGGGCAGATGGGACGCGAATAGCCAAAGCTGGGTACAGGATGACGTCACCAGTTCGTGTATCGACGCGGGCGATCCGGCCAGTCCTATCGGTCTGGAGGCTTTTCCAAACGGCGGTTTCGTGAACATGGGAGCATACGGCGGCACGGCAGAAGCGAGTAAGTCGTGGTTCGACAAGCCTGTGTGTGAAACCATCGTTGCAGGGGACATTAATGGGGACTGTGTGGTTGACTTCATGGACTTTGCAATTATGGCGCTGCACTGGCTGGAGGAAAACAGCCCTGTAGAGCGTGGGATTGAAGTCACCGATGTGAAGATTATCAAGTGTGGTATTAACGGCAGGTTTATTGAGGAGATAGAGGAAGTCAATGAGGTCCAAGTTGGCGACCTTTTCGTCGTAAAGGTTGAGGTAACAAATTTCGGGAATGAGCAGCAGGGCTTAGTTAATATTTACGGCTGGGAACTGTCCCCGGATGGCTTCGTAGAGGTTACTGGCCCGGGTTCGGCCTGCGCCTATTTAGCGAATCTCGATCCTGGCGAATCGACGACCCTGATCCCGTTTTGTCCATCACAGGCGTTCGAGGCAAAGCAGACCGGAACGGTAACGATGGATATCAACATAGGAAATGGCGTATGCACACACGAGTTTTCATTCGATGTTGTCCCGGCGGTAGTGCGCGGAGTTGAAGTGACGGCTGTTAAAATTTTCCGACACGAGGTCGTCGGAGGGCATTTCCAGGGAGCGGAAGCAGTTAATGAGGTTACTGTAGGAGATGTTTTTACTATAAAAGTCGAAGTTACCAATTTCGGAGACGAAACCGAATTTCTGAGTAACCTGTACGGCTGGGAATTGTCGCCTGAGGGGGCTGTGCAGGTTATAGGTGAGAGCTCAGGATGCGCCGCCTACTTCGGCCTCGAGCCAGGCCAGTCGACGACGCTGATTCCATTCTGCGGCTCTCATGCTTTCGAGGCCAAACAGGCGGGAACCGTGACTATGAATATCAGCGTGGGCGGCGGGCTTTGCGAGCATGAATTCTCTTTTGAGGTGGAAAGCGAGATGTAATAGCGACAGCACTGGATAGGTCGGTGGCCGCATATGAAAAGCAGGAAGAAATATCCGAGAGTTGGAAAATACTTCCTATCAGTCTGATTGCCCTCGAAGCGGGCGGGCTGTGATTTACATGCCCTGGTGAGGTGAAAAAGCGGATTTTGCATATTTTTTCGTTCAGATGTCTATCTGCGCACGGGATTTGCTAATGCTTTATCAAGCGGTCTCGGTATGTGCCGAGGGCGCGGTGAAAAAGTTGTTTTTGCAGGAGTATGCCAATGAACGGCGTATCTGGAGTAAGTCCGCCTATGGTGTGTCCCCAGGGCGGGGCATCGGAGCTGACCAGCCGATTCATTCAGCGAAGAGATTCGGATGGTGATGAGGCGCTGAATGCGGTTGAGTTCGGTGGGCCTGAGCAATTGTTCGACAAGATTGATTCGGATTCCAGCGGAGAAGTGACTCAAAATGAGCTGCTTGCATGTCTGCCGGATCTGACTATCAATGACCTTGTCGGCATGATGATTCATGCCAAGGATGCCGACGGCAATGGGACCCTGAGTAACGGCGAAATGGGCGTATCCAAGGATGTCTTTAGCAAAATCGATACGAACGGCGACGGCGAAGCGGACCAGACGGAGCTTGTCGATTTTCTGCAAAGCGCTCATAAGAGTCGAAGCGGCGCCCGCCCGGCGAAAGAAAAAGAGCAGGACGACGATCAACTCTTTGGAGATGATGAGTCCGAAGAGACCGAAGAGATCATAAGCTCAGTCGACATAGATCAGGATGGCCAGTCTGACGGCGAGCAGATTATTACGTACTATCCCAAGTCGAATATCTACGAGGTGACTGCGACTGCGCTGAGCAATTCGGGCAACGCCAAGAGTGGTAAGCTGTACATGTGACACAAGAAAAGCCGTTCGGTGGCTGAGTCTTGGACAAGTGCAGTAGCCCAAAGTAAATCTTTGGTCGGCGGGCTTTGCAAAGACACGCTTTCATTCAAAATAATGCCAGCGCAGTGATTGAGAATATTGATATTCAATCACCGGGTGGGCATACCGGACTACCTCTTCGTTCCATCCGGCGGCTTCTGTAACAAACACTACGTCTGGTCTTTCCAGTTCCACCACTTGAGCAGCTCAGGTTCGTGTTTGCTGTTCGAGCTGTAGTACACTGCGCAGCGAAGGACATAGAGCATGCAGCGGTCGACGGGCTGGGCCTTGAAGTCGCATAGTTTGCCGTACAGTTTCTCAGGGTTGGCTTTGCGTAATTGCTTGGGTGAGTCGATACCTATGGCACGCAGGTCCTGTGCGATGGAGGGTCCTACGCCTGGGATCTGTTCAAGAGTCTGATCAGCAGTTTTGTTCATTAGTTATTCCTTGTCTGACTTGCCTGCGAAGTTCTATATATAGCCATCACAGGCGAGTATGTAAAACTCCTGCATGCCATAGAACGTGTTGTGCAGGCCGTCTGTCATTATAGCTTTATCGGCATTGTAGTCATAGAGTGCTTCGGCGGAAATACAATGCAGTGAGTGAGGATGTCCAGGAAGCCCTGGGGATGCTTGTGCTTTGTTTCACATATTTTTTCTTGCTTGAGAGAGGCAAATTATGTAAAATCGAGAAACCTATGGAGTCGATAATCGTGTAAGGAGGAGTACTTTATCGGCAAGCTCTGCCTGCATATACAAGACAATACAATAAAGTTTTTGCGGCCGCCAGTAAGCACTGAGCAGGCATGGGGGAAAACGAGGAGAACACTATGAAAGATAGAGAAGCATTTAGCTCAATCATAATCTACGTCTTATGCGCATTGGCAACTATGTCGGCAGCAGGGATATCGCAAGCGGACGATACAGATGGTAATGAAGCGGAGACAATCGCACTTAAGCTCGTCGACTCAGATGGCAGGCCTGTCGAGGGGGCGCAGGTTGGAGATAGAGGTTGTTTTTCAGAAATAGGGCCTGATTTTTTATGGCTGGATTGGGATTACAGTTGCCTGGATCGAACGCTTTCAAATGAATATGGAACGATCGAGATACCGAAAGAAAAACTATTTCCTAAAGAAAATATTACGAATGTGTCTTTGTACGTAATTCAGGAAAGGCGTCGAATCGGCGCGATTGTCGAGATTGATAGAGAAGAGTCCCGGCGCGAAATAAAGCTGACGCCCCTCTGTAGAGTGCATGGTACAGTGACCAGCAAGCGGCTCGGCAGGCGCCGCGGTGTATACGTTAAAAGCCAAAGTCAAATCCAGCGTTCAGATTCGAACTGGATTCTTTCGTGGACAGACGACGATTGTGGGAAGTTCAAGTTTCTACTGCCTCGGGGCCAATATCAATTATTTGCCTGCGTGACCGGATATGGTCGTGAGAGGAAAACGTATAAAACGATCGATGTCTCAGAGGGAATTCCTGAGCTTGATGCCGGACGGATCGAAGCGCCTTTGACGGTGATCGACAGTTTGGTTGAAAAGCGGCCCCTCGAAATCGATTCGATAGAACAGTGGCTGCACGGCGAGCCTGTGAAGCTGGCGGATTCGAAGGGCAAGGCGGTGATAGTGACGTTTATGTGCCACCCGGCTAACGAAATATTCAAAGAATTGCTCGAACTAAACGATGAGTATGGCCAAAAGGGGCTGGAGATCATCGATATAGTCGTTCCGGTAAATACAACAGTTGAAGCACTAAACGAGAGCCTTGACAAATACAGGGACAGGATGGGTGGCACGTTTAGGTTCGCGATAGACGGAGGCCCAGGGCAGGTTATCAAAGGACTACGAATACCAGGTGACTCCATTAAGAATTATGAGATAAACAAAACCCCAACGACGATCCTGATCAATCCCGATGGATTCGTGGAAGGCGAACTGGATATGATCCGGGCGAAAAAACAAATCGGCTGGATGCTCGACTCCGATCTGCCCGCAGAGCGAAAGAAATTCCACGAAACTTATACGCTCGAAAATGGCCAGACGCTCAAGCATATCGAAGCGTTGATGGGCAAGGCGAGATACGAATTTTACTGGACGACGAGCGCAAGCGAATGGCGTCTTAATGAGCCAGAAGCAATGATCGTGGAATGGGATGGCATCCTCAAAACCGAGGGGTTAGTGTGCCAGCCGGAGTATTCCGATACGCTGCGGACGCTGATCGCCAGAGTGCTCTTTAATCTTTCAGACGATTATCCTGAGCACGAGTACGACGTGGACAGCATAGGGTGGATGCTCAAGGTCGGTAAAGGTCCTGAATGGAAGCGCCGCAAAACTTCCGTGTTCGATACTGATGGATTGCTCTATACGAAGGTCGACGGAGACTGGATCGTCAGGTCCGATGCACCTGTGGAGGCAAAGGCCCGCGCGCTGGAAGAAATAATGGCGAGAGATTTCGGCGTTCATATTCGTCTAAAGAAACACACAATCGAGCGGGACGTGGTCGTTGTTAGCAGGCAATTCAAGTTCGAGCCCGCCTTCTGGGAAGAAGGTTATTCGAAAACCATCAGGATATTCACTGGTCAGGACGATCATTTTCTTATATGCAGCCATAGTGAAGGCTGGCTGAGTAATCTGCTCGAAATACCCTTCGTAGATCAAACCGGCGCACCATGCGACATCGACCTGGAAGACTGCTTCGTCACAATCAGCGAGAATGTCTTTGATGAGGCCAAAAAGGGAGAGACGCTTGAAACAATACTTGAAAACATGAGCAGGCAGACTGGCCAGAAATATAAAATAGAGAAAAGAAAAGTAGACGTCTGGTTCTTGAGCGAGGATAAGGGGGACCGATAAACCAAAACCGATAGATGAATCTTTTAACGATATTAAGGACATATCGAAGGACATATATTCCACCACAATATATATAACTCCTTTATATATAATGATATATATGGGACATATATGAGGACATACGAAAAGACACATCCAAGGTTTCCTTGACGGGTTGAAGCAACAAATCGATACGATCTGGCAGCAGCAGTGGGATATTACATGGCGAAATTATGTGCACGAGCATTTTCGCGACAAAGCTTCTCCAAGTGATATTCGTCGACGCCGGCTTGTCCTCGATCTCGCTCTACAACCTGAACCTGTTCCAACATCGAAAATAGCAGAAATCAGTACAAGACTCGCGAGAGCCTACAGCCAATGTACGAACAAGACGCTATCGAGGGATTTGAATGCAATGTGCGAGGCCGGGCTTATCGAAAAAACGCCAAAGGGCTATCGCGCCAGAAGGGAGGTCATTCTGGCCTTCCTACCTCAGAGAGCCAATGGGGATTAAGTGGGTTGCAGGTGGTGAGGGGGCAAGTCTGAACTTGACATTTGGGGGGTTTGTGGCATAGTATTTGGATACATCCCCACAGATCGCGGGGTGATCTACTATTATGACCAAACGTATAGCTATTCTTGGTTCTACCGGTTCCATCGGGACCAGTGCATTGCGAGTGATCGAGGCTCTTGGGCCGGAATACTCGGTCGTGGCGATAAGCGCCAACAGCAGCGTGGAGCTATTGGCCCAGCAGGCCAGGCGATTCGAGCCCAAATATGTTGCGATAGCGGATGCGAGTTACGGCGATCAACTCAAAAAGCTGCTCACAGGCGCCTCAGCTAAGGTTATGAGCGGGCCGGGGAGTTTGAAGGAGATTGCGGAGCTTGATGAGGTGGATATCGTACTGATGGCGGTTGTAGGGGCGGCGGGTTTGCCTGCGGTCCTGGCAGCGGCGAGGGCGGGCAAGAGGCTCGCAATAGCGAATAAAGAGCCATTAGTGGTCGCGGGCGAGTTGCTGATGAGCGAAGTTGCGCGGAGCGGAGCGGTGGTCCTACCAGTCGACAGCGAACATTCGGCGGTATTTCAGGCAATGCAGGCGGGCAAGCCCAACGAGGTTGAAAAGATCATTCTGACGGCGTCAGGCGGGCCTTTGCGGGGCGCCACAGCTGAAGAAATGCAGAAAGTTACACGAGAACAGGCACTGGCGCATCCTACCTGGGATATGGGGCCCAAGATCACCATCGACTCGGCGACTATGATGAACAAGGCTCTGGAAATAATCGAGGCGCGGTGGTTATTCGGCGTTTCGGTGGAAAAGATCGAAGTTTTGATTCACCCTGAGTCGATAGTACATTCATTGGTTGAGTTTGTTGACGGATCGGTTGTAGCACAGTTGGGCGAGCCTGATATGTGCCTGCCGATTCAGTATGCGCTGACGTATCCCGACCGCGTGGTCGGGATCGGTAAGCGTTTGAGGCTCGAAGAGCTGGGCAAACTAACCTTCGAGCAGCCCAGGTGCGACGTGTTCAGGGCGTTGTCGCTGGCTTACGAGGTTGCTCGGACTGGGGGCACAGCCGCGGCGGTGTTCAACGCGGCCAACGAGGCGGCGGTTGATGAATTTTTAGCAGGCAGGATAGGATTCGCCAGTATTGTCGAGCTGGTGGAACACTGTTTGAACGAACATAATGTAAGACATGGTGTATCTATAGAAGAGCTTCTCGAAGCAGATGCATGGGCCAGGAAAGAGGTTTCGGCGCTGGCTTGTAGTGCGTAGAGGCGGTTGAAGCGCGAAATCCTAAGAACTGAACTCGAAACAGATGTTGCGACCCCGGTAAAATCGGGGCGGTTTGAGTGATTCGAATTCCTATGCTTTGTGCTTCATGCTTCACAGAATTGTATCAATGGATTGAGTTGGAGTTGTTTAATGTCAGAATCGGATAGGTCTTCCAGTAAGGGACGCCGTGTGGCGGTGCTTGCGGTCATTGTCGCTGTCATTGTTTATTTGATCGCGCGAAATGTGGGTGTTTTCGGAAACGTGCTGTTAGTACTGATCGGTTTCGGAACGGTGGTGCTGATTCACGAGTTCGGGCATTTCGTAGTTGCGAAAATCTCTGGAATGAAGGTTGAGGCGTTCTCTATCGGTTTTCCACCAACGTTCATCGGATTCAAGCGTACCGAGGAGGGGTATAGAATTCGGGTGCTGCCAGGATTTTTTCCGGGCGAGGAAGAAGAATCGGACGGGTGTCTGGTGAGTCTGACTTTCGGGGGTCCCGGCGAAGAATGGGACACCGAGTATCGCGTTGGGCTGATTCCCGTTGGCGGCTATGTAAAAGTGATGGGCCAGGAGGATATGGGGCCCATAAAGAACAACGAAGATCCACGCTCCTTTTCGAACAAGCCTGCGCTGTCGCGGGCGGCCGTGCTTTCCGCGGGAGTGGTCTTTAACGCGATCAGTGCGACCATTATCTTCATGATCGTGTTTCTGGTTGGAATAGAGCTAAATCCGGCAATTGTTGGAGAGGTTGTGCCAGGCTCGCCTGCCGCGATAGCGGGATTGCAGGCCGGCGATGAAATAATCGAGATAGACGGCGAGAACAAGAACCTTGACTTTAGCAACATAGGCATCGCGGCGGCGCTATCCGGCAAGGACGAAGCGATTGCAATGAAAGTCCGAAAACAGGACGGCAGCGAGAAGCAGCTTAGTATAGTGGCGGAGCAACGGCCCGGAGAGCCGTTGAGGCAGTTCGGGATAATGACGCCGCTTAGCTTGAAGATCGCCAAGCTCTCGGCCAGCGATGCAAATGACCTCAAGGCTAAAACAGGGCTTTATAGCGGTGACAGGATCACATCGTTTAATGATACCGCGGTCCAGACGTACTGGGGATTGACGGAGCTTGTGAGCGATACGCTGGAGTCGTCGGTGACACTTACGGCCGAGCGGACCGAAGGGGAGGATAAGGGCAATACTGTCAGGGGAAAACTTGATTTGGACTGGATGTTCGCATCGAACATGAGGATCAAATCGGAAGCTGACCTGTACCATATATATTCGATGGTTCCACGATTACAGGTAACAGCCGTGGCTGCAGACCGATCTTCGTCGAGCAAGCCCAAGGGTGTTATCGGAAAGATCAAGTCGCTGTTTGGCAAGAAGCCGGCTGGCGATCAGGGCGATGTGAAGAGGCCGCCTTTAGAGGAAGGAGACGTGATACTCGCGATTGGTGAGATTGCGAATCCGACATATAAGGAGATGCGGGAGGTTACGAAAGAGCACGATGGCAAGAAGATGCCTATGAAGGTCCTTCGCAAGGTAGATGGGGCTGAGAAGGCGATTGCAGTCGAGGTTGAGCCGAGGCGAGCGGCGGACAGTAACAACGTCTTGATCGGCATCGGCGTTGCGCTGGATGCAGATCATGCGGTTGTGGCCAAGACGATCGAGTCTGAAGGCGGACCGGCTCGGATCGAGATGCCTCGTGGGGCGTCGATAACGGCTGTGGATGGGGAGCCCGTAACGAGCTTTTACGATGTATTGCGAGAGATAAGGAAATATAAGGGCGAGAGCATAACAATCAGTTATC
>CAZYMD010000063.1:0-24565 GCA_964649005.1 uncultured Pirellulales bacterium | reverse complement strand
CATGGTTTACAGCGAGCTGTATGCGATTATATCGCAGGTATGACAGACCGCTTCTGCTTGAAAATGCTCAGGCAAATCCAGCCGGGCGGTTCCAATAATCTTTGACTTGCCCCAATCTCTCAGTTAACGTTCGACAACTATGAAAAGACTTTTAACAGCATGCTTTGGCCTGGGCTGGCTCCCAGTAGCCCCTGGAACATGGGGATCGCTGCCGCCGGCGATTGTTTTCGGAATAATATGTCAACTCGGCGTCTCGGCCACGATCATCGCAGTTGTGATGGCGATTCTGGTTTTGATCGGCTCGATTATCTGCGTAAAACTCGCTCCGGCGGCAATAAGCGCTACAGGCAGGAACGATCCAGGAGAGGTTGTTGCAGATGAGTTTGCAGGACAATCCGTAACGTTTCTGGTCTGCCCGCTGTTAGGCATAGATGGCTTATCGACCTATCAGACGTGGCTGATCGCATTAGCGGGCTTTCTGCTGTTTCGAGTATTCGACATAGTCAAGCCACCGCCTATTCGGAAACTCGAAAAACTCCCAAGTGGCTGGGGGATACTGGCCGATGATCTACTGGCGGGCGTATTTGCAGCGGTCGTACTGCTGATCGGCGTCCGGTTGTGGCTCGCCCGAACGGGAGCATAGTCTTGGGAGCATAGATGGCGGCAGAGTATTGCGTTGAAGTTTGCAGAGAGCTTGAATCTCAATTCCAGGCGCTGGATCTGCATCGGCCCATGCGCATCGTCCACTACGAAGCGGGCACAGAGCTAACGTATGACGTTCGCGCAGTCGGAGAGGATGCCAGCGCACGCGTCAGACTCGAAATCGACAAGTTCGTCGGTGGTGGATTCGCCGGGCAGGTTTATCGAGTAAAAGTGCTCGAAGTGGATTCTGACAGCGCTGCTCCAACGAGTCTCGAAGTTGACAAAGTCTACGCAATGAAGATTCTGATTCCACCATCAGGCTTTTCGCTGCTTTTCCGCAATGTTCTGTACTGGATCGGTTTTCAAGGTCCGTTCCAGTTGCAGGTCAATCCAACAGCAGCCAGGGCTGGGGCACTATGGCAAAAATTCATTCGACGTGCAGCCGCTTTGAAGTTTGGCGATGAAAAGGCAGTCGTCGATATTCACGCTACTTTTGTAGATGACAAGCTTGGCAGTTGTGGCGAGCTGAGTGAGTGGGTGGACGGCCGGACATGGCTGCTTGAGGTAGATGATCGTTTGGATTTGCTGTCCAAATGGCAGGAGGAAGAGAACTTCAAAGAAGATGTGCTTGGCTCTCCTGAATACCGAGCCAAGAGAAAGTTCATGACCGAATTCGTCGAACTCCTGCACGAAACCGGTGCGCACGAATTCGCCAGACAGTACGAATGGTCCACGTGTAAAAGCCAACCCAATTGCCTCAAACGCAAAGACGCAGGCAAAGATCCCAAAGCGGGACTGACAGCAGTCGATTTCAGGGCGGGTCTGGCGTTGCTGCCTTTTCTGCCGATGAGTCCGGGCGATTTCGCTTTGATTGGCAAAGGGATAAAAAGAGGCTCTCTCGTGCAGTTCGACCGGGGCGATTTGGCGAAACTCGAACAGTTCGTTCAGGCGCACAGCAGCGAGTTCTCGGATATGCAGGAGGCTCTTGAGGAACTCAAGGCAGCCGAGCACATATACCGCAATTCGGTCCCAGATATTTCTCACAATCACGTTCGTCTGCTCGGCAGTAAGGAACTGTGGTCAACGATGCTTTCCAGCGCCGTAACAGGCTGGCGCGTTCGCAATCTAATCGACGAAAAATCGGAGCAGAAACTGCGAAAAAGCAAGTTTTCAATACTGATATTCCTCCTGATCGGTCTGATTCCGTTTTTGGGCAAAGTCTTGCGAAAGGCGTGGGGCCGGACGGACTGGCGAAATCACTACGCAGAGATGCTAAGCAGTTGGCAATACCTTGGTCGGGCAATTCATGGGCGAATGGCTGAGAAAATCACAGGCTGGCACCGCGCAGGTAGAATGGACGCACAAAGAGCCACCAAGGTCTCGCAGTGTATCGTGCGATTTTTATTTCACGTGCCTTTTTCGATCCTACCTGCGGGGCTTCATAGGTTTTTAACTGACTGGGCATACGCCAAGGATCGTCTTTCCTATATTCTCATCCGGCCAATAAAGCTGTATTTCAATGCTGATATGAGGGAACAATGGCTTCGCGACATGCTCAACGAAGGTCGGAAGAAGCACATGCTCAGCGATGAAGATTCGGCGTTGATCGTCTCTCAGATCAACGAGCCATTCATACAGAAATATTTGAAATCCCTTGCGGTGCACGTTTGCACGCTGCCTGTAACACAGGTGGTCTCTGTGGCGCTGGCAATTACATATGTGCTGATGCACCCGGACATGCCTCGAAGCCAGGCCTGGGGCACTGGACTTGGAATCGTCGCTCTATTTCAGGTTACTCCAATCTCGCCGGGCTCGCTCGTGCGCGGATTGTATGTCCTTTATCTGGTCATCAAGGAACGCAATTTCAAGGACTACAACATCGCAGTATTCCTCGGATTCTTCAAATACGTAGGCTACCTGGCTTTTCCCATCCAGATGACCTACCACTACCCCGCTTTAGCTCGATTCATGGCGGCGCATTGGGCGACTGAAGCAGTGCATATCGTGCCTGTCTTTGGCGAAGGTGGGGCTTTATTGGAGCATTGGGTGTTCTGCCTGTTCTATAACTGGCCCCTGACCATACGACGGCGTATGCGAATGTGGGCGGAAAAACGAGCGGAGATGAAGAGCAGATACTGGCACATGGGTTTGTGCGCTCTTGGCGCGGTTGCATTTCTGACGTTCGCGGAATTCGTCTATCTGCAGAGCGCAGGAGCGTTACCACAATCCAAGGGGTGGTGGCTGGGTGTTCTGCTTCCGGTAGTATGTATTTGCGGATCGGCTGTAACATTAGGCTGCGGCGGGGCAACATTATGGAAGCGAATCGTCTGCGCTACCGCCTGTGGCATTGCAGCGGCTATAATGTTCACTTCGGCGACCGGATTGCTTTTCGCCAAGGACCTTGGAATCGGGCTCGGAAACCTCGTTGGAACAGGCATTTGGCGGGTTTTCGGCTTCGCCATCCTTGCAACGCTCGGCGCGATAGTGTCCGAGTTGAGACTTCCCGAACCGGAATCAGCCGGGTAGACGCTCAGGCTGCTACTTCCGGGATCACACCAACCATCTTATTTCCTACACCAGAAACCTGCTTAGGGCTCCAGGGATTGCTCCCGTCAGACCTGTTTTGTAGGTTTTTATCTCTTGTGATAAATACATATCTGTGCGATAATTGGCGCTTTGCCAAGATGTTGATTTAATTTCCCTGGTTAGGTCTTGGGGGAGCAATCCCTGAGCTTGCCTTGGAGGGTGTCTCTATTATGACATCAGACAGTTACAGTACGCTTTGCGACGACTTCTATCTGGATATGTGTGTCAATACTGAACTCGAACTGCCGACCGAGCGCGATACGGTTCTGGCCTTTTTCGAGAGGATCCAGAAGAAATTCCCATCCATGGGTTGCTTCTACCGCAGATCGAACAGCGAATATTGCCTTGAAGAGGACCGCAATCGCGGTCAATACCGCTGGGTCAGCCTTGAGACGGACCACATCGGTTCCGGCCTGGTCAATCCATCAGACCTCGAACAGGCTTATTGTCAGGACAGGCTGGTGCTTGAGATTATGCCTTATATGCTCAGCGTAAGTCATCTCGATATCGATTCGCTCGATATCACCTTTGCGATGGATTTCGAATGCCAGGGCAATCACGACGAGGTGATTGCAGAGGCGCTGCTCGGTCAGAGTCCTTTCGGTGACATGCTCGACCTTCCATCGGTCAAGCCTATCGTCTGTTCGCCTTCGATTATAGTGGCGCTTTCGGACGATTGTTATACACAGGCCAGATGTAGCGTGGAATCGAGAACAAGTATTTACGATCCGGACAAAAAGGAAGAGATGGGCGGCGAAGCTATCAGTCTTTCTTTCACAGTACGTCGTTATCCGAGGGTCGATGAGAAATTCGACGCCCTTAAATCTTTCGAGCAGCAACGCCTGTTGGCCGAAGAGCTAATGGAGGAGAAGATTGTTCCAAGGTTTGTGCAACCGTTGGCCGAAGTGATCGCCCAGAAACGGTTGACATAAGTCTGCAGGAAGGATTCGAGCATGGCCATTGAAGCACCCGTGAGCAAATTCAAGAAGAACAACCTTAAAATTTATATCGCGGTGTGCCTCCTGGCTGCAGCGGTTTTCGGCTATGATGGATACCTGAGCAAGTACAAATGGTCGAAACGCTACGATACTTTTTATAAAAAGCACGTGCTCGACAACGACGGCAAACCCACCGCGACTATGAAATTCAACAGGGTCTCGCCGCTTGTTTTTACCGGCGCAGCGGTGTTACTCGGATTATACCTGCTTTCCGTGCGAAAAAAGAAGATCGTCGCGGAGGAGAGCGAACTCGTTATGAATGCCAACGAGAGGATATCCTACGATTCGATACAGAAGATAGATAAAACTCATTTCGACTCAAAAGGTTTCTTCGTTTTTACATACAAGAAAAGCAACGGCAGTCAGGTTGATCGCAAACTGAGCGATAAAAAGTATGACAACCTAAAAGAGATTCTTGACCACCTGGTCGCGAAAATCAGTTGAGATCCGTCTGAAGCGAATGTGAATCCGGCCCGGCAGCCTAATGGAGCGTGAGGTTCCTATTCTACGGCTTCTTGCAGAATGCGCTGGGTACTGCTATGCTGTTGCGGTTTTTGTCTTTCTAATAAGCTACTTTTATGTTTTGGGAAGTTTGACTGATGAACTACTGTGTAATCGGACTGCAATGGGGCGACGAGGGCAAAGGCAAGGTAGTGGATGTACTTGCCGAGCAGAGCGATATTGTTGTTCGCTACGGGGGAGGGGCCAACGCGGGACATACGGTCATAGTGGGTGATGAGCGATTCGCCTTGCACCTGCTGCCAAGCGGGTCGGTTCGTGCGGAGACCAAGTGCGTGATTGCGAATGCCGTAGTAGTCGATCCGGAGGTCCTGTTGGAGGAAATTCAGGCCCTTGCAGAAAGGGATATCTCTCTGGACGGCAGGCTGCTCATAAGCGAAAACGCCCACGTTGTACTGGACTACCACAAACAGGAGGACCGGCTCCGAGAAGAATCGCTCGGCAAAAACAAGATAGGGACCACTATCAGAGGTATCGGTCCATGCTATGCGGACAAAGTGGGAAGAAGCTATGCAGTGCGAATGGGAGACCTGCGAGATCTCGACCTGCTGGGCAAGAAGCTACAGAACATCATCGCCTACAAGAGCAAGCTCTTCAAAGCTCTCTACAATGCCGATCCGGTCAGCGTCGAAAGTGTGCTAAGCAAATGTAAATCCTTTGCGGAAAAGCTGTTGCCTTTTGTCGTAGACACAACCGAATTTTTACACGGAGCGGTTGCACGGGGCAGCTCCATACTCTTCGAGGGCGCCCAAGGATCGCTGTTGGACATCGACCACGGCACGTTTCCATACGTTACCAGTTCCAACTCGAGCCCTCTTGGTATGCCTTCGGGCTCCGGAGTGCCCGCCAAAGTAGTAGACAAGTTCATCGGCGTTGCAAAAGCCTATACGACGAGAGTCGGCGCCGGGCCGTTTCCCTCAGAGCAGGATAACGAAACAGGCCAGTACATCCGTGAGAAGGGCCACGAATACGGCACGACCACTGGTCGGCCTCGCAGGTGCGGCTGGTTCGACGCGGTCGCAACCGCTTATTCCGTTGCTCTTGGGGGCATCGACGAGGTTGCCCTATTGCATCTCGATACGCTGACCGGCATAAAAGAGCTGTGCGTCTGCAACGCGTATAGAATGGACGGGGAGAATAGAACGTTTTTCCCAGCTAACATAGGCAGGCTCGAGAAGGCAGAGGCAGTGTATGAAACGTTGCCCGGATGGGAGCAGGACATTACCGGGATTAGAGATTTCGCCGAGCTACCGCCGAATGCGCGAAATTATGTCTGTAGACTCGAAGAGTTGATCAAGCGACCAATCAAGATGATCGGGATAGGGCCTAAAAGAGACCAGATGATTGTCAGACAATAGCAAAACGGATCGCTGGTTCGATGCGAAGCTATCATTCAGAATGAGCAGCAGTACAATAAAAATCAAGGCGACAGCAGAACGCCTGGGTATCAGGCCCGAGCAGGTTCCGCAAAATATCGCCATAATCATGGACGGCAACGGGCGATGGGCTCAGGCGAAAGGTCTGCCAAGGGTTCACGGACACCGCGAAGGGGCAAAAACAGTCGAAAAGATCGCCCAGCACTGCGTTGATTTCGGCATCAAATCCCTAATCCTCTACTCTTTCAGCATTGAGAACTGGCGAAGGCCAAAAGAGGAAGTAAACGCGCTGATGCACCTTTATGCGGAGTATCTGGTCGGGATTCGGCCTGTGTTGAAAAAGAACAGCGTCAGGCTCGTTCATTACGGTCAAATAGAAACGCTGCCGGAGATGGTGCAGCAGAGACTTCGCGAGACAATGGAGATGACCGCCGATCATGAAGGCATGATTCTGGCTCTGGCTCTCAACTACGGAGGGCGAACGGAGATTGTGGACGCTACCCGAAAGATCGCCCAGGAATACAAAAAGGGAAAGCTACAGCTTAATGATATAGATGAGGGATGCGTCAGCAGACACCTTTATTCGTCGGGGATGCCCGATCCGGATCTCCTGATTCGCACGGCCAGTGAGATGAGAATCAGCAATTTTCTGCTATGGCAGATATCATACAGCGAATTCTATGTAACAAAAACCCTGTGGCCCGATTTCAAGAAGTCATCGCTGGAAAGAGCCATCCTGGCTTATGCCAAGCGCGATCGACGTTTCGGCTCACTAAGCTCGCAGCCGAATGGTACTTGAAAACGACAATCGAGCGACCTGAATAGTCAAGACCGATATGCTCAAGCATAGACTTTTATATGGCTCACTGATGATCGCATTTTTCATAGCGGTCATGCTCCTGGATGGCTGGTTGGATGGCTCGCTTACCGATTCAACCCCGGATAAGGCGATTCAGGGTTCGATCTTCTGCATCCTCGTCGCGCTGTTAATGATCCCCGCTCAGTTCGAACTGGCCGCACTTGCTTGGGCAAAGGGCCTTAAGATACTGACACCAGTCTCAATTGTCTGCTCAATTCTGCTGGTAACGTGCTGGTATTGGGGCCAGTTCATCGATTTGAGGATGGATCACCTGGCATTTCTACTGGCATTTTCGTTTCTCGCAATTCTCCTGTACCAGTATATCATGCATGGAACTACAGGGGCATTGGCCAATTGCGGAATAACTTGTCTGTCGGTTTGCTATTTGGGACTTTTGGGCGGATTCACAGTGGCAATCCGTACCAGATTCGGCCTCTGGCCCTTTTTAATGTTCGTTTTTGTCATAAAATGCTCTGACATCGGAGCTTATTCGATTGGATCCCTTTGCGGAAAGCACAAGTTTTCGCCCAGAGTAAGCCCCGGAAAGACATGGGAAGGCATGGGGGGAGCAGCCCTGGCCGCAGCGATCATTGCTGTTCTATTTGGGGCAGGTTGTGGTATAATGGCGTTGCCGTTGGCTGTAATTTTCGGGCTTTGTTTCGCTTTTATTGGACAGATGGGCGACCTTGCCGAGTCAATGATGAAGCGAGATGCTGAACGAAAGGACTCGGCCAGTAAGGTGCCCGGTTTCGGGGGCGTGCTGGACATTATCGATTCGCCTTTGGTGGCGGCCCCATTTGCGTACCTGTTTTTCATGTGTTGCCTTTAACCGAGAGACCTTTTGGAAGCAGTGATACAACTCGATCCCAAGGTAACCAACCTCGACTTGTTCGGGCCGGGGGATGCCAATCTGCGCCTTGTGCGCAAAGCTCTTAACGTTCGACTGACCGCCCGGAAGGGCAACCTTGTGGTTGTGGGCGAAGAAAAGGACGTTAACAAAGCAGTGGATATCGTAGACATGATGCAGAAGCGGCTGCTCAAGCAGCGACTGCTTACAACCGAAGACGTCACAGCGATGCTGGCTCGCGATCACAAGCTGGATTCGAGCAAGACGATCGATGTATATACCAGCAAGAAGACCATCGAGCCATCAACGAAAGGTCAGCTCAAGTACATCGAGACAATGCAGAAAAACGATCTTACCTTTTGCATTGGACCGGCGGGTACGGGCAAGACCTACCTGGCAGTGGCCGTTGCGGTTTCGATGCTAAAGAAGAGACAGATACGAAGGATAGTCCTCGCCCGCCCGGCTGTTGAAGCAGGCGAAAAGCTTGGATTCCTCCCCGGTGATTTGCAGGCAAAGGTAAATCCATATCTGCGTCCGCTCTTTGATGCGCTCGAGGACATGATGGATTTTACCCAGATGAGGAAGTTGACCGACCTGGACATTATTGAGATTATCCCGCTGGCCTTCATGCGCGGACGGACTCTCAATGAAGCGGTCGTAATCTGTGACGAGGCACAAAATACGTCGCCCTTGCAGATGCTGATGATGCTAACCCGATTAGGACACGGGTCGAAAATGATAATTACCGGCGATATAACGCAAATCGATCTCGAAACAGGCCAAGGAAGCGGGATGGTCGAAGCAATCCAAAGGCTCAGGCGGATCAAGGGTATAGGCGTCGTCGAACTGACACAAAGGGATATAGTTCGACATCAGCTCGTGCAAAAAATCGTACAAGCATACAAGAAGAAAAACGAAGCAGGCAACAGCCGATCAGGTTAGCATATTATGGATTATTTGGATAACGTCCTTACGTATAGAAAAGGAACCACGGAAAACAAATGGGATTTTTAAGAAAAACCAACCCACGGCGGACTCAGGTCAGAAAGAGCAGGCATGCCGAACGCTTTTCACAGATGAGCAGGCTTGCCAACAAGGACATTCTGATCTCGCTGCTGATATTGTTGTTTTTCGTCGTGCTCTGCGTCCCGATTTTCTCCTTCGAGCAAATCCACCAAGTTCAATACCTTAATGCAGCACTCACGACTATCATCCTAATTCTGATCTGCACAGCAGCAGGCATATATATCCATCACTATCAGAAGCGAATAACGTCGAACCATACGAGGGCATTAGCAATAGCGTGCCTTTATATCGTGCTGCTGGTCGGCACAAAAATAGCAGTGTTTCTATCCGGCTACACATGGCCCGCCACTGCAAGCGCCGTCGCAGTTGCAATAATAATGTCGATAGCATACTACCAGCGTTTTGCGCTGGGGATGAGCACGTTTTTCTGCCTGCTTGCTTGCCTGTCAATACGTTCGACGTTAAACGGCGAAAGCCAACTGGTCGGGATAGACCTGCTACTGACGGTCGGCGCCGGCGCTGTTACCTGCTGTTTCTGCCTGCGAGAAGTTCGGACACGAATGAAGCTGCTCCAAGTGGGGACGCTTGCATCAGTGATTGTGTTCGTAACCGCCGCATCCCTGGGATTTCTATCCGGCAAATCACAAACTCTGGCAATAATCAAGCACGCCGGATTCCACGCGGGGATAACGCTGGCGGTCGGCGTGCTGGTTCAGGGATTGTTGCCGCTAATCGAGAAAGCCTTTCGAATAGCCACAAGTATGACACTTCTCGACTACAGTGATGCGAATCAGCCGTTATTGAAACGGCTGCACATGGAGGCTCCTGGGACATTTACACACAGCCTGATGATAGGTTCGATAGCCGAAGCGGCAGCCGAGGCAATCGGTCGCAACGGTCTTTTATGCAGAGTCGGGGCATATTATCACGACATAGGCAAGATCAACAAGCCGGGTTATTTCGTCGAAAATGAAATGGGCTCGACCAGCAGGCACAAAGAGCTGACTCCCGCGATGAGCCAGTTAATAATCGTCGGACACGTCAAAGACGGTTTTGAGCTGGCTAAGGAATACGGGCTGCCCAGCGTGCTTCGCCAGTTCGTGGAGACGCACCACGGAACAACATTAATAGAACACTTCTACCACGAGGCCAAGGAGCAGGCTGCCAAGAACTTAAAAACTCGATCTAAGGAGGGGCCTTCCGAGAGTGAATTTCGGTATCCCGGCCCGAAACCTCGCACGAAGGAAGCGGCCATCGTGATGCTAGCCGACAGTGTGGAAGGAGCCGTCAGAAGTCTACAGGAAGTGACTCCAACGAAAATCGAAACGGTCGTCCACAACATGGCGATAAGGCGCCTCCAGGATGGCCAGTTCGACGAGTGCGATCTATCTTTGCGGGAGCTAAGCCGGATTGAGACAAGCATATCGAAGACACTCGCCGCACATTATCACGGACGAATCGCTTATCCGAATCCTCCGGATGTGCCTTTGAGCAATCCCATAAGAATCAATCAGCCCGCCCAGAACAAGGCTTAGAAGCTATGCCCACAGATAAGGGAAAAAACCACATATCGGTTCAGATCGCTACAGAATGCGAGGAGGTGGACGCAGACTTATGCGGACTCGAGCAACTCGCCAAGGCGGTGTGCAGCCGCTTCGATCCCGGTAATGTGAATGTCAGCATAGCGATAGTAGATGACGAGCAGTTCCGGCGGCTGAATAAGCAGTTCCGCAAGAGAGACACCATATCCGACTGTCTCAGTTTCGATTTGTCCGACAACCGGAAGGCGGATTCGCCCAGATTTTTCGAGTTGGTGCTCAACGGACAACAGGCTGTTAGAGAGGCGCTGCGACGAGGGCACCCGGTTAAAGCCGAACTGGCCCTCTACCTGACTCACGGACTACTTCACAACCTCGGATTTGACGACGCAACCGCCAGTCAGGCGGAAATAATGCATACAACCGAAGATAAGATTCTGGAAGAATCCGGCTACGGTCGAGTATATAATACGAATGTTGATGAGCAAGGATGTGTATGAGCAATAGAGTGTTATACGTTTTTAAGTACTGGTTTCTTCACTCAATTAATTTACGAAAGGTAACAACATAGTGGGCTACATGGGTTGGGCAATAGTGTTCATATTCATACTGGCCGGTGGGACGTCATTCTTTGCGGTCAATTCCATCGCATTGCGGAGCTTTTCATGGGCCAAGCTACAGGAGGCTTTTAAAAACTCCGGCCAAAAATCCTCACCTCAGAACCTCGCGGATAATGTAGCACAAAACGCAGAAAGACTTATCCTGACCTGCTCTATGTGCCGTTTCATTCTGAATGTCGGCATTATACTGCTGCCGATTATTGTGGTGACAATCAGACAGGGGGCGCCCAAAACGATAGATTATTTACTGGCCGCCTCTTTGGCTTCAGTTATTTTCTCTATATTCGGTCTGGCGATTCCTCATGCATTGGCCAAATATGCAGGTGAAAAGGTTCTCAGTAAAACATACAAATTTCTCATGGTCGCTGCATTTTTGGCTACCCCGCTTCTTTATATTTTCAGAATCTACGACGGCCTCGTTCGCAGATTGGCCGGTGTGCCCGAGACAACGCCGGAGGAACAATTAGAGGAAAAACACGAGGAATTCCTTACCGATCTCGAACAGCACCGGATGGAAGGCGCCGTCGATGAGGAAGAACAGGAAATGATCGAGAACGTGCTGGAGCTGAGCGACAGTACGGCGGATCAGATTATGACTCCGCGAACCGACGTCATGGCGATTGATGTTAATTGCGACTTGCAGCAAGTGCTCGAGATGATTACGTCAGCAGGCCATACCCGCGTCCCTGTATACGAGGAGAACATCGACAAGATAATCGGCGTTGTCTACGCGAAGGATTTGCTATCCGAAATAGGCAGGGACCCAGCCGATTTCAAGCTACACGATAAGATGCGGGAAGCGTATTTTGTTCCGGAGACCAAGCCGTTGCGTGAGTTGTTACACGAGTTCCAAACGCGAAAACTTCACATGGCTATAGTGCTCGACGAATACGGCGGCACCGCGGGCATCGTCACGCTTGAAGATATCCTCGAGGAGCTGGTAGGTGAAATAGCTGATGAGTATGAAGAGACTCCCACAGAGCCAATACAGAAAATCGATGAAAAAACTTTTGAGGTGGACGCGAGGACCTATGTTGACGATCTTAATGACGAGTTCGAGTTCGACCTGCCTGAAGATGAAGACTATGACACGATAGGCGGTTTTGTGTTCTCGCGTCTGGGCTATATCCCGAAGACAGGAGAGCAGTTTCATCACAAGAACCTGAAGTTCACGATTTCGTCAGCCGAAACGAGGAGAGTGAATCGAGTCAGAATCGAGATTGAGGATCGAAATTCGTAAGCAGTGAATCGAGACACAAGGTATGCTAAGTAAGGATGAGGCTGTTTGTTTGCGCGCTATCGACTACTCAGAGACCTCACAGATATTGACGCTCTTCGCACGCGAGGCCGGTAAGATCAGCGCCATCGCAAAAGGCGCGAAGCGGCCGAAATCGGCTTTTGACGGGCCGGTTGAGATTCTTTCGTGGGGTCGAATAGTTTTCACAGACGCCGACAAAGACAAGCTGGCGACCCTGACTGAATTTCAACAGCAGCCTGAATTCTCGAAATTAAGGAGCAATCTTTTCGCCATGAATTGCTGTATGTTCGCAGCCGAACTTGTAAACAGCCTGACTCATGATCACGACGCTTACCCAGAGTTGTATGACAGTATGATCCGGTTCCTTGAGGATGTAAACGACCGGCAATCAGACACTCCGGCACGGGAAACGCTTGGCCTCTTGATAGTGTTCCAACTGACTTTGCTCAAAGAGATCGGGCTAAAACCTGTGCTGAATTGTTGCGTGAACTGCAAAAGCGGTTTCAATTCAGGATGGCGGGAAGCGCATTTCAGCAGCTCCGCCAACGGACTAATCTGTGGCGATTGCGAGGGGGCTTTCCCTGAAAAGATCAAGCTGACACGGAAGACCGTACACTGTCTTGCAAACCTTCAGGCAATCGCCACTACAGATGAAGCGACACTTCGCAACATCGAGCAGGTCCTTGTCGCACATTTCACGGATATTCTCCACCGCCAGCCCAAAATGGCAAAGCAGATTTTGCGGAAGTGAATCAACCCAGGGACTAATGACCACATTAAAACTGGATCATGTCTATTTGAAGCCCTGTCATTGCTCTTTTTTGAAAAGTCCCGGCTGATCTTTTTGGGCACGGCCCTTTCGGATGGGCGCCAAGCCCAGGTGATCGCAGGCTTGTGCAGTGACTTCTCTGCCACGCTTGGTTCGGCGTACGAAGCCGATTTGCAGCAGGTATGGCTCGACGACGTCTTCGAGGGTGTCGCGTTCTTCACCGAGAGTGGCTGCGATTGCCTCGATGCCCGCCGGACCGCCATCGTAAACGTTGATCAAAGCCCTTAGAAACGCCCTGTCCAGTTCATCGAGGCCGAGTGTGTCGATTTGCTCCATCTTCAGAGCGTTTTCGACGATCTCCGTGCTCAGTACGCCCGAGCCCTTGACCTGCGCGTAGTCGCGCACCCGCTTGAGCAGGCGGTTGGCAATTCGAGGTGTGCCGCGGGAACGTCCTGCTATCAACTCAAGAGTCCCTTCCTCGCAAGGCAACTCAAGCAGTTCGGCGGACCTGCTCAGTATAGCCGTTAGCTCTTCGGCGCTGTAAAACTCCAGATGATAGAGCATCCCAAATCGGCTGCGCAGCGGGGCACTGAGAAGGCCAGCGCGTGTTGTGGCGCCAATCAATGTGAAACGCTTAAGAGGGAAGTTGATGGTCTTTGCGTGCAGGCCGCTGTCGACGGTGAAATCGACTTTGAAGTCCTCCATCGCGGGGTATATGAATTCCTCAACTACAGTGCTGAGTCGATGGATTTCGTCGATAAAGAGTACGTCACCGGTGTCAACGTTACTCAGCAGGCCCATTACATCGCCCGCTTTGACGAGAGCCGGTCCTGAAGAGCAGCGAATACGCGCGTCCATTTCGTTTGCCACTACATGGGCCAAAGTGGTTTTGCCAAGACCGGGCGGGCCATAAAACAGGATGTGCTCCAAAGGCTCGGACCTCTGCCTGGCCGCGGCCATTGCTATATTGAGCTTGTCCTTAACGTTCGGTTGGCCGACGCACTCATCCAGGGACTTGGGCCTCAGAGACACGTTGAATGTCTCTTCCTGATCGTTCAGCGGCTGGCCGCCTATTATTCTGCCTATCGCCATAATATGCCAATCGAAAGCCCGAAGGACCAGGCCCCTAAACTTCTACACCTTGTTTCAGCCTGTACACCAATGGCACAAGTTCTTCCGCCGAATCCACCTCAGGGTGTCTCGCGCGTGCCAGTTCTATCATCTCAATCGCCTCGTTGCGCTTCTCGCCCCAGGCGATGAGGATTTCCAGCGCCTCGGTCTGGAAAGGTGTGAAACTCACACCAGTAGGCCTGGCCGGCTCTGCGCTGGCTGCGAACTCTAAAAGCTTGCCCTGAAGCTCAGCGATAAGCTGCTGGGCCATACGCTTGCCAACAGAGGGCAGCATCATCAGAGCCTTGTCGTCGCCGTTTTCAATCGCCGCCGCTATCGTCGCTATTGGAATGCTCAAAGAGCGAAGTCCCTTCTTAATGCCCATGCCTTTAACGCTGGTGTACTTTGCGAAGAAGCTCCGCTCAGCATCGTTCAGGAACCCCACCATTCGAGGTATTAAGTTCCCACCACCCGGCGAGCCTTCGTAGTACTCCATCGTGCAGAGCGCAACATCGGAGCCGATCCTGCCCGAAAGCGCGTCGGCACAATAGCCTGGCAGCATGACCTCGTATGCCACCGCACCCACCTGAACCAAGGCAATCTCCACCTCAAGCCTCACCAGTTTCCCCTCGATCCTTGCTATCATTGGCTTGCCCCGATTCCCTGCTGCTGTATGTTCACGTTCACAAACGCCCCGCCGCCGCGGCGCCCATCCTGGTCATCGTATTGGCACAACACATCGCTGCAGCGATGGCGTCGGCCACATCGTTTGGCTCGGGCAGCTCAGGCAGAGCGAGTATCGTCTGCACGGTTCTCTGCATCTGCTCTTTGGAAGCCCTGCCGTTACCTGTTATCGACTTCTTTATGCGCGTCGCACTGAAACTTCGCACTTCTATATCCGACTCGGAACACTTTTGCAGTATAACGCCTCGCGCGTGTCCCATCAATATAGCGGTCCTCGGATGAGCATAGTGCGAGTACAACTGCTCGACGGCCACAACGTCCGGGGTAAAACGATCCAAAAGCGTTCGAATGTCCTGCGCGATTTGGTTGAGCTTGCACTCGAGCGCATCGTCGCTCGATGTGCGCACAACACCTGCTTCAACAAGCTTCTCACTACCCGACTCGGCCTGTACGAAAGCATACCCGCAGGTTTGCAGACCGGGATCGATACCCAGAATTTTCATTTCCACCTCCAGGTGGTAAGGCCAGGCTTGTCTTCAAGGACTACATCAGCCTCACTAAGCTGATCACGAATCGCATCAGACTGAGCGAAGTTCTTGTTTTTGCGAGCCTGCGATCGCTGTTCGATCAGAATCTGAACGATCTTATCAACTTTGGCGTCGTCCGTGCCGCTTGTCTGGGGGTAATCATATAGAACGATACCGAGGACGTCACCACCAAGCTTTGTGAATAAATCGTCAACTGCATGTAGCGTTGCAGCAGTTACGCCACTATCCTCAAGGAGCCTGCCCGCCACTCGGACCAGCTCGAATATAACTGAAAGTGCTATAGCAGTATTCAAATCGTCGTTCATAGCCGACTCAAACTTGCCTTTCAACTGGACAAGCTCTTCTACGACAGCCTGATCGATGTCACCCTCTGGGGCGACTTGGGCAATTTTGCGGACGGCTTTGACGGCTTCGGTTATCTTCTCGTGGCCGCTAAGAGCAGCGAACAGCGCCGGATCGGAAAAATCCAGCGGGCTTCTGTAATGACTGTTGAGAATAAGCTGCCTTACTGCCAGTGGATTGTAGTCGCGCGTCAGCAGCTCGTGAGTTCCTGAGAAGGCCTGTTTGAGCGTGATGAAATTGTTGAGGCTCTTGCCCATTTTCTGGCCGTCGACAGTGACCATGTTGTGGTGTATCCAGTAGCGTACGAACTGCACGCCATTTGCAGCTTCGGATTGTGCGATTTCACACTCGTGATGCGGGAATTGATTTTCGAGCCCACCTCCATGGATGTCTATCGTCTCGCCAAGGTACTTCATAGCCATCACAGAACACTCAAGATGCCAGCCTGGATAGCCCATCCCCCAGGGACTCGGCCATTGCATGATGTGGTTCGGCTCCGCCTTTTTCCAGAGTGCGAAGTCCGCTGCATTCCTCTTGTCGGGTGAGACCTCGACCCTTGCGCCAGCGATCATCTTTTCGATATTGCGGCCGGACAGCTTGCCATAATCCTTGAACTTCGAGACATCGAAATATACAGAGCCGTTAACTTCATAGGCATAGCCCTTGTCCAGCAGTCTCTTTACTAACTCTATCTGCTCGACAATGTGACCCGAAGCGCGGGGGCTAATGTCGGGGCGAACACAGTTGAGCCTGTCCATATCCTCGAAGTAGCTGCGCGTGTAGTACTCAGCGACAGCCATCGGGTGCTTGTGTTCGCTTTGGGCCTTCTTCGCTATCTTGTCTTCGCCCTCATCGGCATCGTCGGTAAGATGACCGACGTCGGTTATGTTCTGCACATAAGTGACGTTGTAGTCAAGGTATCGCAGATATCTCAACAGGATATCGAAACTGATGTAGCTTTTGGCGTGTCCGAGATGAGCGTGGCCATAGACTGTCGGGCCACAAACATACATTCCCACCCTGCCTTCGTTCAACGGTATGAATTCTTCTTTTTTTCTGGTCAGACTATTGTGAAGCTCAAGTGCCATATGCAATCACCATTTTATGCTTGTTAGACGGCTTTCATTTGCGACGCCTGCTATAAAGTTCGTCTCTTTTTCTTTCTGAGCAGCGCCACAGTTGTGGCGGCGATAGCTTCGCCGGTGCCAACTTCGCCGAGACCTTCATTAGTTTTGGCCTTGATGTTGACCGACGTAAAATCTATCCCTAAGAGCCCTGCGATGCACCGCTTGATCTGGCCTTTAGCCGAGCCGAGTCGTGGTTCTTCTGCGTGGATAGTGACGTCAACATTGACCACTTCCCATTTCTTTTCCTCAAGAAGCTCTTTTATGATAAACAGCAATTCTTTGCTGTCGGCATTTTTCCAGTGCTCGTCGGTATCTGGAAAATGTGTCCCGATATCGCCCATCCCACTGGCGCCGAGCAGTGCATCGATAACAGCATGGAGCACAACATCGCCATCGCTATGCCCGGCCAAACCTACCGGATAAGGCACGTGAACACCGCCCAGCATAAGCTTCCTGTCCACAGTTACACGGTGGATGTCGGTGCCTATACCAATGCGATACTCGTGGTCATGATCCTCGATCACAGCGTGCCCTTCGTACTGGGGATATCCTCACCTACGATCCTGACCGCCTGGCCAAGGGCCTGTCCCATACCTTTGAAGATCGCCTCTGCTATGTGATGGCTGTTGGTTCCGTACGGCACATTGACATGCAGATTCAGCCTGCCGTTGTTCGTGAAGCTTCTAATCATCTCCTCGACGCACTCAGCATCGAAGTCGCCGATCTTATCGGTTCGGTACGTAGCGTTATAAACGCAGGCGGCCCTGCCTGATAAATCAATCGAGACGTTGGCAAGGGCGTCTTCCATCGGCAGCGAACTGTAGCCGTATCGGGCTATGCCCTTCTTGTCCCCAAGCGCCTTGAGCAGGCATTCACCCAGGCATATACCGATATCCTCAACGGTATGATGGGCGTCCACCTCCAAATCTCCTTTTGCCTTGAGGATTATATCGATTTTGCTGTGCTTGCTCAGATGGGTGAGCATGTGATCGAGAAAGCCCAGACCGGTATCTATCTCGTACCTGCCATCGCCATCCAGGTTCAGCTCCATTTCGATTTCAGTTTCATTCGTCTTTCTGTGCACCTTGGCAATTCTCTGTTCCATAGGCGTGTATCCTTGTCACGTTTCCAATGTCGAATCAGGATGGATCATAATAGTCCATCGTCGATTCGACGATCAGGATTCAAGTATTTCTTTCAAGGCCGATAGCAGCCTGACATTCTGATCGGCGGCGCCGACAGTAATCCTCAGTTTATCGTCCAGGCCTGGATAGGCAAAGTACCTTACATAAATGTTTTGCTGTTCTAGTTTTTCATGGATTTCGCGTGCGCTTGCGGTTTTGCATTTTGCCAGGACGAAATTGGTCTGGCTGTCCGGCACGTCGAAGCCGAGATCCCGTAGCTTCTGTGTCAACTTCGCACGCTCGGCCTTTACCTTCTCGACATTTTGCCTGAAGTATTGCTGGTCCTTAATCGCGGCGGTTGCGACAGCAATCGAAACAGCATCAATGTTGTAGGAGTCCTTGACCTTCATCAGGCCCTGTATCAGATTGGGCTGAGCAATTGCGTAGCCGAATCTAAGCCCCGCGAGCGAGTAGCCTTTACTCATGGAACGCAGAATAATGACGTTGTCGAAGTTTTTCACCAATTCTACGCAGTTGTGCTCGGCGTAATCGACGTAAGCCTCGTCAATCAGCAAGACACCTAATATCTCATAAGCCAGCAAAGCCAGCTCCTCAGCGCTGATGAAGCTGCCACTTGGAGCATTGGGATTGCAAACGATTGTCAGAGCAGCATTCGTCCCGGCCAGTTTGGCGGGCAGATTGAACTCATCATCGAAGGGTACTTCTGCAACAGGGCAATCTTCCAGATTCGCAAGAACAGGATACAAGGAATATGTAGGAACGGGATATGCCAGAGACCTGTCGGCATCGCAAATCGCCCGTATCGCAATTGAAAGCAGATCGTCGCCACCATTGCAGCACATAATCCAGTCGGCGGGAACATCGTTAAGCTCGCCCGCCGCCAGGCGGAATTCATTGCCTACAGGATCAGGGTATCGCCGCAGGCGTTCGGGATCGAACTCCCTGAGCACCTTGATCGCCATTGGAGAAGGTGGATATGGGCTTTCGTTGGTATTGAGCTTGACCACATCAGCCACCTTGGGCTGAAAACCAGGCTCGTAACCTGCGATCTTTTCTACGTTGTTTCGAAAATATGCCATTCAAATTCCAAGATAAACACACCCACTGTTGTCTTTTCGAGCTTTCTATGTCCAGTTCTGCGTTGGCTTATATGCTCGCAAACCAATGGCTTAAATCACTCTGACGGATTATACGGTTATGCCCTGCAAAACGAAAGCCGGATTTTGGGATATTCGAAGGATCACAGATAGTGTGACTATTCCCAATTACCCTGCTTATGCGATTCGAAACGTCATATTTCCCTTGAATATCCACCCTCGTTGGGCTATACTTTAATCCGTTCAAGGAGGAGTGGTGAAAAGCCTGTATTTCTTTCACACGAGACTTTTCCCCACAAAACGCGACTTTTTTCAAGCCATGGAAGCAAGCAAAGGCAATCGCTCCGCCTGTGATGCGACTATATTAGGCTAATTTTCCTGCATCGCATGGTTTGAGCAAAATAAAGGAGGAGGTAAAGGGCACATGCGAAATGGTTCGAAAAATCAAGCGATTCGAACAATCCTGATTTTGGTCTGCCTTATCCTTACTCGGCCGTGCCTGGGTACGCTTTATTACAACCATCCATCAGTTAGGGATGAAAATAATAACACCATCCGCTCTGGATCGATTGAAAGACTCAATTCCGACGGGACCCACACGACCATCGCGTCAGGCCTTAATAATCCGAGCGGCATAGCATTCGACACACTTGGCAATCTGTACTACGGCAACGTTATAACCTCAGGCCCAATGCAATTAGAAATATTCAAGCAAACACCAAACGGCGCCATTACAAACCTGTGCCAAGTCAGAGACACATCAGGATCAGTTTCTATTGGATTATGGACCTTCAATATTGCCGTAGGACCATTGGGTGATATCTTTTGCAATCACCCGAAGATTCTTGATGAAAATCATAACACTATTCGTTCAGGATCGATAGAAAAGCTCAACTTCGATGGGACCCACACAACTATCGTTTCAGGACTTGACAAACCAACCGGTATTGCATTTGACACCATAGGCAATATGTATTATGGCAATGTAACAACTGATAGTCCTAAACAATTTGAAATATTTAAAAAAGCACCTGACGGTATTATCACAAGTCTTGGCAAACACATGGATCCTTTGGGAACGATTTCCGGTGGTTGGGCTCTCGATATTGCTGTGAGTCCTTCAGGTGACATCTATTACAATCACCCAATGGTCATAAATAGTGAACATGCCATCATTCGTATGGGATCGATTGAAATACTCAATTCCGACGGTTTCCACACAACTGTCGTATCAGGACTTGAAAATCCAAATGGATTTACATTTGATGCTTACGGCAATATGTACTACAGTGACGTAATAACTTCAGGTCCAGAGCAATTCAATATATTTATGATGTCACCCAATGGTACAATCACAAACCTGGGGCAAGTAAGAGATACCTGGGGAAGGATTTCTGCGGTTGGTTTTGCTTTCGATATTGCAGTACCTGAACCCGGGACACTTCTGATGTTGGGTCTCGGAGGATTCATACTGTATAGAAATAGAAGGCGTGACTGAACGAGCCGGCATTAATCATCCAAATTAAGAACACGGCGATTGCTACTTGTGGCAGTAGTCGATGATTCGGGCGATTTCCGAGCGGAGGTCTTTGCGGTGGATGATCATGTCTACGAAGCCGTGTTCGAGCATAAACTCGGCGGTCTGGAAGCCTTCGGGAAGCTCGACCTTTATTGTCTCTGCGATTGTTCGTGGGCCTGCAAAGCCTATCAGTGCGCGGGGTTCAGCAATAAGGCAATCGCCTAACATAGCGAAGCTGGCGGTGACACCACCGGTGGTGGGGTCGGTCAGAACAGAGATGAACAGGCCTCCTGCTTCGTCGAATCTTGCCAATGCAGCGCTGGTTTTGGCCATCTGCCCAAGAGAGACAACGCCCTCGTGCATCCTGGCGCCTCCTGAGCTGCACACCACCACGAGAGGTAGATTCTCGGCCATAGCCATATCCACGGCAGCGCAGAATTTCTCGCCAACAACTGAGCCCATCGAGCCCATCAGGAAGTTTGGCTCCATCACGCCAAGAACGAGCTGCCTGCCTTTGATAAAGGCTTTGCCTATCAGCATGGCTTCGTTTTCGCCTGATTTCTCCTGGTCGGCTTTTGCCCGCTGCTTGTACGTTGTCCCACGAAACTGGAAATTCAGAGGATCGGTTGTGGTCAGATCGGCAAGCTCTTCCTGGAACGAGCCTTCGTCGACGAGATATTCGATTCGCGTTCTCGCTCCTATGCGAAAATGATAATCGCACTTGGGGCATACGTTGAGATTGCTTTCGACGTTGCTGCGATAGATCATGTGCTCGCAGCTCGAGCAGCGCATCCACAGGCCGTCGGGCATTTCCCGGCGGGGTTTAAGTGAAAAACCATTCCACTTGGATTTCGTTTCTTTTGCCATATAAGACAACCATCAAACCGCACGTATGCGGGATTTAACCACAATGATATACTATCAGCGAGTTCGGAGATTATATCAGAAAACTGCCTGCTTTACCAGCAAACTTATCTCTTCGCAGCCCTTCGGATGGCCTCTATCGCCTCGGCACGGTCCGGCTGGCCGAAAATGGCGTTGCCCGCTACGAGCGTGTCTGCGCCATAGGAAACGACTATTGGCGTGGTTTCGGCGTCGATTCCGCCATCTACTTCAATTCTTATATCGGGACCTACAATTTCTCTGACCTGGGCGACTTTCTTCGCGGCTTCTGGCATAAAGGCCTGGCCCCCAAAGCCTGGGTGGACCGTCATTACCAGGACCATATCGCACATAGGTGCGACCTGCTTGATAGTGTCCACTTTTGTTTCAGGATTGACGCAAATTCCCGCCGTACAGCCCAAATCGTGGAGTTTTTCAACGATTTTCTCAGGTTCGTCGGTAACTTCTATATGGAACGTGATGTGGTTGACGCCCGCCTCGGCAAACGATTCGATGTATTTCGCTGGCTCGCTTATCATCAGGTGGCTGTCGAAGGCCAGGTTGCTGCACTTGCGAAGCTTGGCGATTACGGGCGGGCCTATTGTGATATTTGGCACAAAATGGCCATCCATTACGTCCAAATGCACCATTTTGACGCCGGTTTTCTCTACCTGAGAGATTTCATCCGCCAACCGCGCAAAATCCGCGCTTAAAATGGAGGGCACTATCTCGATTGTTCCAGCTTTAGGTAAACGCATGTCTTTTCAATTGCCTCCTGGCGAATTCAACAATCTGTGCGGGCAAACCCGGCTTGCAGCGATTATACAGAAAAAAAGCCGACAGTTGAACCGCCGGCTTGATATTTACATGGCAGTATCCTGCCGGAGTCTTGGCTATTTCTCGTCGAGGATTTCGAGGCAGACGAACTTTTTGCCTTCGAGGAATTCCAGGGAGGCGCCGCCTCCGGTGGAGATGTGGCTGACTTCGTTTTCCAGGCCAAGAATTGCTATGGCGCTGGCGCTATCGCCACCGCCGATGATGCTCTTGGCACCGCCGCTGGTTGCTTTGGCTACAGCCATCGCTACGGCCTTGGTGCCTTGATCGAATGGCTCGGCTTCAAATACACCCATCGGTCCGTTCCAGACGATGGTTTTGGCATCGGCGAGCTTCTCGGCGAACAGCTTCTGGCTCTCAGGGCCAATATCCAGACCCAGCCAGCCTGGCTCTATATCTGCACCGACGACCTTGTTCTCGGCGTTCGCTTTGACTTCTTTGGCCACGACGGAATCCTCAGGCAAAATGACCTCGCATCCAGCATCTTTGGCCTGTGCGAGGAGTTTGGTGGCCTTGTCGAGGAAGTCGTCCTCGCAAAGGCTTGCGCCGATCTGCCTGCCCTGGGCTTTGAGGAAGGTATAGGCCATGGCGCCGCCGATCAGGATCTTATCGACTTTGCCTATCAGGTTCTCGATTACACCGATTTTGTCGGATACTTTGGCACCGCCCAGTATGGCTACGAAGGGGTGTTCGGGGTCCACGACGGTCTGGCCCAGGTATTTCAACTCCTTTTCGATCAGGAAGCCGATGACGCGGGGCTTGCCTTCCATTTGCTGGGGGACGGTGTACATCGAGGCGTTGTCTCGGTGGGCAGTGCCGAAAGCGTCGTCGACGTAGATATCGGCCAACTCGGCTAACTGCTTTGCGAAATCGTCCTTTGCCTGACGCAGTTGTGCATCTTCCTTTGCGGCCTTGTCCTTGATTGTCTCTTCCTTGTGGAACCGCACATTTTCGAGCAGCATACACTGGCCGGGCTGTAAGGCGGCGGCTTTGGCTTTGACGTCTTCGCCTATGCAGTCGTCTACGAAGACCACGTCTTGGCTTAGCAACTCGGATAGTCTCTTTGCTACTGGGGCGAGAGAGAACTTATCGTCTCTTTCGCCTTTGGGCCTGCCGAGATGGCTCATCAGGATAAGCGCGCCGCCGGCTTCGAGGATCGTCTTGATCGTGGGCAGCGCCTTGACGATTCGGGCGTCGCTGGTGATGTTTTGGTCCTCGTCGAGGGGCACATTGAAATCGCACCTCATCAGGACCTTTTTCCCTTTTACGTCGATGTCAGCTACTGTTTTCTTAGCCATAGTTCAACCTAACTCAAATCAGTTATTTATCGTTTCGTCAGTTTTTGTCATTCCCGCGAAGGCGGAAATCCAAGGTGTTTTATCTTCGCCACTTTCGCAGGCGGCATCAATATCCCGGCTATGGCATCTGCATTACAGCGCCAGGTCAGGATTGTTCGGAAGGGTTACAGTAGCGGCTGGTATAGGCCGTGTCAAGGCAAATTCCAAGGGGGTGGATGGGGTGGGAGAGTGGGAAAGTGCGGAAATGCGTTAATGCGTGAATGGTAAAAGCAGTACGCAGTAATCAGGATTTATGGCGGTGTGGTTGTTGTAACGAAGTGCCGGAGTTTGCTATATTGCGTATATGCCCCACCCTGCCCATTGTGATCCACATGGGGTGTGTCTTCGGCATTGGCTTTGTTTTCGCACAAGGTGCGAGTAGAAGCGGAGTGGTAGAAGAGTGAAGGCGTAGATGCGTATCTGCGTGTTGAATGTTACCTATTTTCACATTGGGTTTGTTTTTCATTTTCTTCTTGGTCTTGTGTTTGCGGGGTTTCGGTCATTTATGCACGTTTCGGTTCCTTGCCGGGATGCAGAGGTCCGTTCAGGGCAAGATTGGGTTTGTTTTTATTCTGGCTTCTGCCGTAGTTTTCGCTGTAATCATTTTCACTATAAGCTGTTGCATTGTTTTTAGTGATTTGCGGATTGGGTTTGTTTTTTCATATAAGGTTCAGATAGATTCGTACATGTCGGTTCTTTACGGAGGATGATGAGATCCTCGATCGAAGTCGAGGACAGGTTGGGTTCGTTTTTTCACATTTTTCTTAGACATGATTAACAAGATTTTAAAGTAGTTCAGTTCGGCCGGGCGTCCGACATCGAAGGATATCCTTTCGATGCGAGCATCTGCAGGAATCCTACCTGTGTCCGCTGTGGTATTGTATACCACGTTAATGGGCCGA
>CAZYMD010000062.1:14707-24755 GCA_964649005.1 uncultured Pirellulales bacterium | reverse complement strand
ACAGCCAGTTCGAATTGTCCTATCGCTGTCGAGCTGTCTGGTGTGGGTAAAACATTCACCTCATCGGGCGGCGAAGCGGTGCACGTGCTCGATGGGGTCGATCTGAAAGTCCGACAAGGAGAGTTCGTGACGATTCTCGGCTCCACGGGCTGTGGCAAGACGACATTGCTCAATCTGATTGCGGGCCTGGAGCCAGTGGATAAGGGCACCATACGCATGGCGACTGACCTGCGTTTGGGAGAGACTGTTGCATATGTATTTCAGCACTATACGCTTTTTCCATGGCGCACAACGTTGCGCAACGTGTCATTTGGCCTTCAGGTGCGAGGTCTTTCCAGTCGCGATAGAGAGTGTGCAGCAAGGGATATGCTGGCGAGAGTAGGACTTGCAGGCTTTGAGAATGCATACCCCCATGAACTTTCCGGCGGGATGCGCCAACGCGCCGCGATTGCACAGGCTCTCGCGATACAACCGAAACTCCTGCTAATGGATGAGCCGTTCGGGGCTGTGGATGACTCTACGCGAGCCGAGCTGCAGGAAATACTGATCGACTTATGGCGCGAAAAAGGAACGACCATTCTCTTTGTGACACACAATATTGATGAGGCAATCGTCCTGGGCGGCAGAGTTGTTGTACTTGGCGATGGGCCGTCAGGAGTCATACAGCAGCACAACGTCACCCTACCCAGACCGAGAGACAGAAAAGATAATGAATTCACGAATCTTTTTATTCGGATTCGGCAATCGCTTTCGTTAGGATTGGATTGATACAAGCAAGTATAGAGAAGTAGACAGTACGAGCGAATTTTTAAGAGGATCAAAATGAAGATCGATACCGAAAGAAGAAAACGTGTCATGCAGAGGTCCATCAAGTTTGGGCATTGTATTTGTAATCCCAAAGATCCTTGTCCATGCGATACTTTCAAGGAAAAGAATATCTGCACCTGCGCGGGCGAGCGTATGGAGTCTCCGACCGGGACCGTTCAACTAACGCGAATCGTCGAAAAAGCGGGCTGCGCATCCAAGATCGATCAGGCCTTTCTCAAAGATGTCCTCAAGGGCCTGCCCACTGTAGATGATCCCCGTGTCCTGGTAGGTGTCCCCGCTGGTGACGATGCGGGTATCTACGACATGGGCGACGGCAAAGCGCTGGTTCAGACCGTTGATGTGTTTACTCCTTCGGTGGACGATCCCTACATGTTCGGCCAGGTTGCTGCGGCCAATTCCGTTAGCGACGTCTATGCCATGGGAGGCACGCCCATGACGGCTCTGTCGGTCATCGGATTTCCCATGCGCAAAATACCGGACAGTGTGATGAATGATATCCTCCGCGGCGGTATCGACAAGATGAAGGAAGCCGGCGTCGCCATCATCGGAGGCCACAGTATCAACGACGATCAAATCAAGGCCGGCTTCGCGGTCACAGGTTTTATCGACAAGGACAAGATCGTAACTAACTCAGGGGCCCAGGTAGGCGATGTCTTAATCCTTACCAAGCCTCTGGGCACTGGGATAGTTGCTTTCGCTGCTCAGATAGACAAGGCTGATCCTGCAAGCACCAAAGCTACGGCCGAGTCGATGACCACCCTTAACAAGGCAGCCTCAGAGCTGATGGTAAAGTTTGGCGCCCACGCAGCCACAGATGTGACCGGTTTTAGCCTTATGGGCCATCTGGCCGAGATGGCGGCTCGAAGCGGTGTGGATGTCGAAGTAGTCTGGGACGACATTCCATTGTTTCCCAACGTTCTTGAATATGCGGCTGCCGGAATCCTGCCAGGAGCTATCGAACGCAATAAGGAATCGTGTAGTAAAAGCGTGGATGCCGCTGATGGACTGGGCCAGGAGATGATTGATCTTTGTTATGACGCTCAAACATCCGGCGGGCTGCTTGTCGCGATCGTGCAGAAAGACTCTGAGCAGTTTCTCAAGTCACTGCACGATGCGGGCCTTACTCATGCCAGCGTCATAGGCAAAGTAGCTAAGAAGGGGATTGGTCGGATATCATTAAAAACTAATGGGACTCGTCAGATACCTAAAGCTCGGCCTGTGAAATCCCAAGATGGTGTTAAGAGCCAGGAAATAGCCAGTGTAGAGACTGGGAGACAAGAAGTCGCATGCTGTGCGGATGCAGTGGGTGGTGCTGATTCGACTTTTCAAGGCTCTGAGATGGACCAGGTCAAAGCAAAGTTCAATGACTTCTTAAGCTCTGCAAGTTCGCCTCACGGTCTGGATGCATACACCAAGCAGGCCATGGCTATCGCACTTTCGGTAGCGACACAGTGTGAGCCATGCCTGAAAATGCATCTTGCCAGCGCCCGGAAAAAGGGCTTCACACAGGCCGAAATCGACGAAGCCGCCTGGATGGGCATTAGCTTTGCAGGTTCACCTGCTATGGTTTTCTATGAACAGCGTAAAGACTCCAAGTAGAGCTTTGCGCTATCACTATGATTTTTTACTACGATTTACTGCCCATAATATTGCAGCAAGGACAATAGCAAAAGTTCCGACCAAGAGTACTGTTTTTCAGAGTTTATCCGATAGTCCTGTTCCATGTTCGCTTGTCGGGAATTATGCATGATGGAAAACGGCCTTTTTGCTTTATACGATCCTAAGGATATGACCAAAGGAAAGCCAGTTTCTCTCGACCGGCTTTCCAAGTGGTTACGCGATGGGCTGGAGCGTATTGCCGAGAGCATGGTAGCCGAAAATATATGGTTTGAAGAATTTGAGCGGCTAACAGATGCTATGCTCGCCTAAGCCGAGCGTCGCGGTGGCATGGCGGCATCCCAAAGGGTTCCTGTATACGTCTTGAGCAGAAATGAGACAAAAAGGTCTCTGATGGAGGAAACGATTTTCATTCCTGGTGTCATTATTTGGGAAAATGTCGTTTGTTACGACCAGACTACGGATCGTAGAAGACATCGGTCGTCAGAGATGCATCCTCCAACCATCTGACTGCAAAAATCGCAAAGTCGTTGAAAGTCCCCATCTCCAAACGTTCGACTGCAAACAATGCAAAGTCATTGAAAGTCTCTATGCAATCGTTATCGTAATCGTACAGAGGAATAACGTGGTCGCTCAGTGGACAATTCCTGGCGGCTTCGCAGCTATCGGCATATACCCTTACTTCCATTTGGTCAGAGCCTTCTTGCGCCGTTGCATCCTTCGCAAAAAGCTCCAACACATATAAACCTGTTTCGGCAAAGGTAGCTGTAGTTATTGCAGCCGAATCGTTCGCAATATCAATAGTAGATTGGGTGAGGGACGAGATTACAGACCATCGAATGATGGTCACATCCCCGGTATCGTCCGCAACAGTTCCGGTCAAATCAACGGTTGTTGCGCCGGCTTTGAGCCATGTGATGATACTGCTGCCTGCGTCGACCTTGGGCTCTGTTGTTTCCAGCTTTACACATACCAGGCTTCCCGTAGCGTTTCGTGCATAGATCTTACCGTTAGCCAGAACCGGGACAGACCAGCACTTGCTGGTAAGAATCTGACCACTGCCCGTCTCCCGGTAACCTTCGGGTGATGCCTCGGCGATGCAAAGCTCTCCTTCCTGACTGAGGACGATAAGTTTGCCGTCGGCCAGGGTTACACTGCCGTTACCGAAGCCTCTCTGGGTCCAGATGATAATTCCCGTGCTGCGTTCTACGCATGTCAGGGCATCTCCATTATCGTTGGGGCCATACAAGTATCCTCGCCAGAGAACAGAGCTGTTGAGTAAAGTCTGCATATTTTTCTGGAACCAGAGTTGTGTAACCTGACACGTTGAGACGTCGAACAGGGCAGAGCCTTCCTTATAACCAGTTGAGACGAATACCAGATTACTGTCCACGACTGGGTCGGGGATGTTCGCATTGCTGCCGGTTACCCATGGATGTTCCCATAGCAACTGGCCGGTTTGGGAATGAACGGCTGCAAAAGTCTTCTCTCCCATGAGGATCAAATAGCGTTGCTGCTCAAAGTCAAAGGGCACGGGTGTGGAATAGCCGGGGCGATTCGTTCCGGTTTGCCAAGCCAGCGTTCCATCGGCCGCATTCAGGGCCAGACCGTGAGTACCGGCATTATAGACCACCAGGTTTCCTTTTACATAGGGCGAGCCTGCAAATCCCCATATCGGGGCGCGCACACCATAGTTAGCGACCAGATCGCTTTGCCATTGGACTGCACCGTCAGTTGCGTTCAGGCAATAGGCCACACCCTTTTTGCTCAGCGTGTACACTCTGCCATATGCAACGGTTGGTGTCGCACTTGGACCGCCCTCGTAGCTATTTGGCGACAAAGACGCGGGATACGAGTGAGTCCACAGAGTTGCTCCGCTGCTGGTATCAAAGCAGTAGACTACGTCGTGCTCTGCACTGTTGCCCATGGTATAAAGTCGTCCCTCGGCTACGGCAATCGACGAGAACCCGGTACCAACCTGCCTTTCCCAAAGTACATTCGGTTCGCAGGTCGCCCATTTGCTCCCCCAGTTGTCCTCATAGGAGATACCGTTGTGTTGGGGGCCACGCCAATTGGGCCAGTCGTCGGCCAGTGCACAGACGGCCGTTAAGGCAATCAATGAAATCATAATGGAAATCGTGATGAAGCTGTTAGCGCGCATAAATGAGTCCATTGTTTATCGTTACCAGGTTGTATAGCAGCCGATGTCATCCCATCGCCGTGATCCGCGATATATCTTCATATCTTGCATGTGTTTCCAGGAGACCGACCCATCTAAACAACCTACATGACCGCCGACTGCACCGATCCGCTCCGACGGGGCGCCCTCAAAACTCTCATTTCCCGAGTGACCGGATTCGAGAATCGCTCCCTTAGACCCGTGTGGGGCAAAGGTCATCATTTCACCAGTGGACCAAGCGTTCAGTTCTGTGACAAGGGGCGTTGAGGGTGTATCAAAGGACCGTTGTGGCGATTTCCACTCGGCGGTTGCCGGATCCATTCTGGGCCAGGGTGTGCCCTTGTGGCCTCCGAGATAGTTATAGCCAAGCACATAGCCGTAATCCTCATAATACCACCCGCCCGGTACATCGAAGGGCTCGCGAAGCCAGGGGCAGGAGAGACAGCGTTCATCGCCGATGATCTCGACTAACGCATTACGCATTGCCTGCGAAAGGATAGGAGTATGCTCATCTTCCGGTTCCGCAAAATCCGACAAGCCTAATGGAAGATACTCGTTGTTGTCACTGGCATAGATTTGGATACCGATTATGAACTGTCGAATATTTCCCATACAGGCAGTACGTCTGGCTTGTTCTCGGGCCCTGCCGAGTACGGGTACTAATATGCCCATCAGAAGTGCAATTATAGCAATAACCACGAGCAGCTCAATCAAGGTAAAAGCAACCCTGTGAGGTTTAAAATGCATTTTTCCGCTCTCTTCGCTGCGTTTTGATCTTAAATGAAACGCTACATCCTTCATAGCTCAAAATCCCCACTACGGGTTGCGCGATAATAACGATATACCATACTGGTTGAAGCATCATCAACCGATAGATACTACGGAATTGGAGCCACTTGAGTTGGCCACTATTTGTAGTTATCTTGATGAAACAGCAATATTGTTACCCACTGATTTCACTTTGGCACAAAAAAAGCCCGACCGGGGTCGGGCTTTATGGTTTCAAAAGGGTGATGTCGGTTCATTTCGCTTTCAATCCCGCTGCCTTGCGGAGTTTGGCTACCATGTCGGTCTTTTCCCATGTGAAATTGGGGAGGTTTCGGCCGAAGTGGCCGCCGTAGGAGGTTTGGGCGAAGATCGGCCTGGCCAGCTTCAAATGCGTGACCATCTTCTTGGGCGTAAGCGGAAAGATTTCCTGCACGATTTCGCTGAGCTTCTTCTCGCTGATCTTGGCTGTGCCTTCGGTATTGATGAAAACCGACAGCGGCTTGGCTACGCCGATAGCGTAGGAGAGCTGCACTTCGCACGCATCGGCCAAATCCGCTGCGACGATGTTCTTTGCAATATAGCGGGCCATGTAACTGGCGGTGCGGTCGACTTTAGTCGGGTCCTTGCCGCTGAAGGCGCCGCCACCGTGGCTGCCCCGGCCGCCGTAAGTGTCCACGATGATCTTCCTGCCCGTTACGCCGCAGTCGCCCTTGGGCCCGCCCACTACGAATCGTCCGGTCGGATTGACGTGATAGATAATATTCTTATCCACCAGCCGCTTGGGCAGGACAGGCAGGATTACATTCTTTACGATCTCTGTCTGAAGCTTCTTATAGCTGATGGACGGTGAGTGTTGGGTGGAGATTACGACAGTGTGGATGCGCTTGGGCTTGCCATTTTCGTACTCTACTGTTACCTGGCTCTTACCGTCGGGCCGAAGCCAGGGCAGTTTCTTGTTCTGGCGCATCTTTTCGAGGCGGGTTGTCAGTGCGTGCGCCAGGTGAATCGGCATCGGCATCAAAGCGGGCGTTTCTTTGCAGGCATAACCAAACATGATGCCCTGGTCGCCTGCGCCCTGTTCCTTATGAAGCCCCGTTCCTTCGGTTACGCCCTGCGAAATGTCCGGGCTCTGCTTGTCCAGAGTCACCATCACGGCGCAGTTTTCACCGTCGAATCCGATCTCGGGATCTGTGTAGCCTATCTCATTGATCGTTTGCCTAACGACGGTTGGCACATCGACAATCGCCTTTGTTGTAATCTCACCTGCAACCACTACCACTCCTGTTGTAACGAGAGTTTCACAGGCGACGCGACTTGTCGAATCCTGCGCCAGCATGGCGTCCAGAATTGCGTCGGAAATGTGATCCGAAACCTTGTCCGGATGGCCCATTGTTACCGATTCGCTCGTGAAGAGATACCTGTTAGTGTCAACGTTAGGATTAGTCCACATTGATTTTCCTGCCATTAGCCTTTTGTCCTTATCTTTGGTTTGATTGGTTTACTTTCGGATTGACCGGCCGCTACGGTGCATCATTTACGTTCCAGTCATATGCTATGAATTGTACGGTGTAATTGCCTGTTTCGAGGAAAGAAACAGTACTTTCTGATACATAGTTTGTTATAAAATTCAATACGGCTCGTATTTCTGGCACCTGTTCCTTGAACTTGAGGTCGGTTGCATATTTCTTCAGAAATTCGCTACCGTAAAGTGACTTCGTCTTCTGAAACAATGCTGATAAATGTACGTAGCCTTTACTCCGATCTATCCTGAACGCTAATGGATTCGCCAGAAATCTCCTTGCCTGGTCATCCAACTGTTTATCCAGCTTGTATCCATAGTAGGGTTCCTGTCTGAGTGGGGGGCCTGACATACTACCACGACTTAAAGCCAGAAAGATTCTTGGATCCTCGAACTCATCGCGGAAGTATTTCTTCTCGATCTGTTCCAGAGTAAATACTTCATCCATAACCATAAACTTGTAAGTTGTCCATATCCCATCGATATACCGAATGCTCTTCGGTCCGAAAATTGGACGCAACCAAACCGATGGTTTAATCGGATAGTTATGAGTAATGATATAGATCATCTGGAGGTTATATGCATTTATCAAAAAGGCGATCTTATCTTCCCTGGGCCATGCATTATACTCATCAGGGCTGAGTTTGTCGAATTGTTTCAGCACTGCCAATAGATCGGGTTGCTTGCGCCTTAATGTCTCATAATCGACTAATCCATCTTTGGTAACATACAGCTTGAAAATCTCAGCGTATTTGTCATGGAAGGTTACTTTTGGCTGCTGATCGATGTCGTTTGGCTCAACCTTAACTGGCTTGACCTCGTTGACGTCGGCTTGCTTTGGCTCGACCGGTATCTGTGCTATATTGTTGGCATCTTGCGTGGTTGTTTCGTTAGGTTCGTTGGGCTCGATCTGTGGGGAAACAGTATCGTTGGTGTCTGCTTGATTAGGTTCAATCACAGCGTTTGCGACGTTATTTATATCTGCAACGCCCTGGTCTACGGCGTTTGCATCAGCTTCGTCCGGCTCGTTTTGTTCAACCGGTACTACGGCAGGCATATTAGGATCAACATCATTTATATCAACTATGTTCTGGTCGTCTTGTTGCTCCGGCTCATTTGGCTCAATAGCATCAGGCGTTGCGTCATTTGGTTCTGTCTGATCGAGTTCTGTTGTTACCGTTTCCGGCTCGGGCTGGTTTGGCTCTTCAACATTTGAGGTGCTGTCGTTAGGCTCGATAGTTACTGCTGTAGCCTCGTTTGGCTCGATTGCGGTTTGTTCCACATCGACAGACTCATTCTCACCTTTTACAGGCTCTGTTTTAGCTATCTCGTTCATCCCGTTTTCGCTCGGCTCGGCCTGCTTCGATGAGCAACCATCGAAGAAAAACAACAGCACAAGCGAAATTACCAAGGTAGAGGTAAATCTAAACATATCCAATTTCCGTATATGTAATCTCAAAACACTTTGATGAATTAAAACACGCAATTGTAAATAAGATAAGGATTTGAACAATAAATGCAATGGTTTGCTTAGGTTTTCTCGCATATTTGTAGGTTCGAAGACGCCTTCTTCATGATAACGTTGCTATAATTGCCAAGGCGGGCAATGGCGCCCTGAATGTTTCGAGCGTTGTCGGCACACCGGCGCGTTGCCAGTGCTCCTTGTGAGCACGCGATCAATATCCCATCATTTTCACCCAGGCCGGCCAACCAACGCTAAGTCTGATTAACGGACCGTTTCCAAGGGTGAGCATGGCCGAAACGCCGAGTATCAGATGCCCCGCAATGGCCGCAGCCAAATTCTCATGTATGCGAAAATGCCAGGTCCAGAATATAGCTGCAGGAACAACCGACAAAACCAGCCACGGATTTGGAAAGTGCAGCAATGCAAAGATAAAAGCACTTGCAAATACGGCGAGCCACAGTCGTTTAGACTCGGACAGACCCGTACCCAACATATACAAACGGTTGTTTAGAAACACCTGAAGCGCCAACTGCTGACCGATTAGACACGGAACGTACTCGCTTGCCCATTTCAGATCCGCTTTGCTTACTGAAAGATGCCCCCAGATAAGGCCTGATATGACAAGGGCCACAAAGCCAATGGCTGTAAAGGCGATCATGCTTCTCCAGCCACTGGTCAGTTGCCTCGGCTCGACTCCTGCGCTTCTGAGGCTCTCACGCCGGCGTGCGAAGGCCGCCACCATTATCATGCCTATCAGAACGGGAATACTTATAACGGCAATCCGGCTATGCAGCCATCTTTGGATACACCACAGATGAACGAGTAGCAATACAGATACAGACGTGACCTCAAACAAGGTAAGCCAGCGTGAGCGTTTTTCACAATCCATTGTTAGCGAACGTTCCTTATTATCCAAGCCAACACAAAGAACCAATCCTTATAGTGTGGTAGTATAGTCGCACAAGCGAGTTCTGTCCAGAGCAGATTTTGTGGCAGCGTCCTGAAATGTATCCCTGTCAGTATCGTTGGAAGCACGGATTGTCAATTATGCATTCCATGCTATTTATACCCCTCCCTCATTGTCTATACCAAAATCAGGTATTTCTTAGGTGACGAATCCACCTGAACTACTGGTCCAGTTTTTGGGGAGTATTATACGTTGGAAAACCATCCTGTTAGGGAAACTTGAATGCGCACCGGATGGATGGATCCGGATTATCTGATATTGACTCGTGATTTGCCGTTTAATTGGATTATAAGAAGACCGTTGCGGCACTCGATTTTGTGTGCTGTGGAGCTATCGCCAGGCGGATCGTTGGTGTTGCTGACTACTACGTTCCTGGATACACTATCGACACCTGAGAGAAGAACGTAATAAGGCTTGTTTTTCCAGCCTGCGGCGGTGAAAGCGACCTGGTCCGCTTGGTCTCGGACGTCGGTAATCGTGCATGGGGCGTGGACGAACCATCCGTGGGCGGGCAGCTTTTTTACGCTGTACAACGTGCCTTTGCCATAGAGTTCGGGTAGGTGCGCCTGGACGGTGCCCGGGTTTATTGCGGGGCCCAGGCTGATCTGCGCCCTCAGGTCGAAATAGTCGGGCAGGAGGCCCTGGCGCTCGGTGTCACTTAGGGACCAGGTCATCTGCAGGCCGGTTACGGTTATGGCTTTGGCG